>NZ_ASSC01000750.1 GCF_000520735.1 Paenibacillus forsythiae T98 | reverse complement strand
GCGGCAGGCGTTGGCCTTTGCGAACGCGGGGGGTGCTCTGGCAACGACGCGCCGCGGAGCCATCGCTTCATTGGCCGACCACGGGGAGATCGAGAAGCTCGTAAAGGGAGAGCCGATCCCTGACTGATCCCGGGTAACAGAGCGTCTGGCGGCTCCACACGGAATATAGGCAGTCCGATTCATATCAGGCAACAACGCAAGGCCGCGGCGGCGAACGTCCGGTCTTGCTCATTTGAATTAAAGGAGCGAATGTATGAGAAGATCAAGGTGGAAGGCAACCGCATTTTTGTTAGCGCTTGCATTGGGATTGTCGGCTCTGTATTCTCCGGGGTCCGCCCTGGCGGCGGGGGGGGCCGGCAATACGCCCGGCTATTTGCCTGTGTCGGGAACGTGGACGCAGGATGGGACGAATGGCCTGCGCGGGGTCAGCCCTGGTGCGGACAACGCCTTCAATATGTCGACAGCGGCGGTGGGAGCGAACTTTATATATGAAGCCGACGTGAAAGTGGACACCTCCACCCCATATGGCGTCGCTTCGCTGGTGTTCCGGGCAAGCGCCGACGGATCAAAGGGTTATGTGCTGAGCCTGGACCCGAATCAGGACCGCATCCGCCTGTTCGATTATGCAACGGGAACGGACCTGGACACGGTGTTTAGCAAGACGATGAGCGCGGGCAGCTCTTATCATCTGAAAATCGCGGCGGACGGGAGCTCGCTCAAGGTGTATGCGGATGGCGCGCAGGCTTTTTCTGTAAGCGATTACAAATATAGCTCGGGGCTTACGGGCTTTCATGTCTATAACGGAACCGCCTATTTCCAGAATGTCTACGTTAACGTGCTCCATACGAATGTGACAGGCTGGAGCACCTCGGGAACCTGGAGCCTGACTTCGCAGGGCTGGAAGGGCACGGCTGCCTCGAATCAGAATATTGCGGCCATCTCGGCCACAAGCTCGGATGATTTCACCTATGAATCGGATGTGCAGATCACCGATCCGTATGCCCTGGGCACGCTGTTGTTCCGTTCGAATGCGGGCGGGACGCAGGGCTACGGACTGCAAATCGATCCGAATCTTGACCGTATAAGGCTCTACAAGACGGATGGAAACGTCACGCTGGCGCAGGCGGATACGCAGGTGGATATCGGCAAGGTCTATCATGTCCGGATCAAGGCCCAGGGGTCTTCCATCAAGATTTACTGGCAGTATGAATTTATAACAGCGACTGGATTTAACCCGCTGCTGTCGGTCACGGACACTTCTCATACGCAGGGCTTGGCAGGACTGGGCGTGTACAACGGCACTGCGGTGTTTCAAAATATCCAGATCAGCGCCTTGAAGACGAATCTGGAGGGCTGGACAGTATCGGGCAGCGGCAGCTGGATTCCGCAGCTTGGCGGGTTCAAGGGGACAAGCTCCGGCAGCTCGGATACCTATAATATGGCGGCAACGGCTCTGTCCGACTTTGTGCTGGAAGGCGATCTTTCGGTCGATAACGGAGCGCCGCATGGCACAGCGGGCCTTGTATTCCGCGCCGCATCCGCATCAAGCGGGGGATATGTGCTGAACATCGACCCGAACCTGGACCGTGTCCGCCTGTTCAACCGCAGCGGGGGCAGCACGATTGCGACGGCCAACATGAGCATCGATACCGGAAGGGTCTATCATATTGAAATTAACGTAAGCGGTTCCAATATTAAGGTGTATGTTGACGGCGCAGAGACGCCGGTTATCTCCACGACCGATTCGTCATATACATCCGGCGTCATCGGGCTGAACGCATTCAATGGCACGGCTTATTTTCAAAATGTCCATGCTGCGGATTTAAGCCAGTATTATAACGAAACGTACCGGCCGCAGTACCATTTCACAGAGACAAGAAACCGGTCGAGCGACCCGAACGGCCTGGTCTACTACCAGGGCGAATATCATTTGTTCCATCAACAGGACGGGGAATGGGCGCATGCGGTGAGCACCGATCTGGTCAACTGGAAGCATCTGCCGATTGCCATTCCGCAAAATGAAGCCGGGGATGCATGGTCGGGCGGAGCCGTGGCGGATTTGAATAACGTCTCCGGTCTGTTCCCCGGAGGCTCCGGCCTGATCGCTTATTACACCTCGTTCAACCCGGAAAAGCCCAACGGCAACCAGAAGATTCACATCGCGTACAGCAGTGACAAAGGGCGCACCTGGACGGATTACGCGAGCAATCCTGTGGTGCAGAATCCGGGAGGAGTCAACGGGGGCTGGGATTTCCGCGATCCGAAGGTGGTCTGGGACGCCGACCACTCGAAGTGGGTCATGGTTGTATCGGGAAATGATAGTGTCCGCTTCTATACATCGACCAATCTTCTAAGCTGGACCTATGCCAGTTCGTTCGGCTATGGCGACTATCTGCACGGAGGCATCATGGAGTGCCCCGACCTGTTCCAGTTGCCCGTTGACGGCAACCCGGCGAATAAGAAATGGGTACTGATGCTCAGCACCGGCGCAGTTCCGGCTACGCAGGGCTCAGCGTCGGAATATTTCGTGGGCAGCTTTGACGGCACAACCTTTACCAGCGACCATCCGGCGGCAACCGTGCTGCGGACCGAGAAGGGGCAGGATATGTATGCGGCCATGTCATTCGACGGCATACCCGCCGCTGACGGGCGCCGTATAGCCATCGGCTGGATGTCGAACTGGGATTATCCTTTCAGCTTCCCGACCTCCCCGTGGAACGGACAGATGTCCGTCCCAAGGGAGCTGAAGCTGACGGACATTGCCGGGACCGGCATCCGCCTGACGGAGACGCCTGTCGCCGAAATGAACGCGCTGCGGGGCACGGCAACCTCGATTAACAATGTCACCGTGACACCTTCCAGCGCCAATCCGCTTGCGGCGGTCAAAGGCACGGCCTATGAAATCGATGCGGTGCTGGAGCTGCCGTCCGGCAGCACGGCATCCGAATTCGGCTTCCATCTGCGGGAAGGAGGAGGCCAGCAGACGGTCGTGGGCTATAAGACCAGTCCGTCCGAAATGTTCGTGGATCGCTCATCCGCAGGCGCGAACGGGTTCACGGCGAACTTCCATCCCGTGCATAGCACGGTTCTCCCGCTGGAGGATGGCAGAGTCAAGATGCATATTTACGTCGATGAATCCTCCATCGAAGCCTTTGGCAACGACGGCAAAGCGGTCTTCTCCAATATGATTTTCCCGGGAGCGGCCCGCACCGGCCTGAGCTTCTACACAACCGGCGGCGATGTGAAGATCGTCTCGCTGAATGTCTATCCGCTCGGCAATACATGGCGTTTCGAGCCGTCCTCCGGCTCTGCGCCGCAGAAGGTCGTCATGGACAAGACCCGCGTTCAACTGGCGGCAGGCTCCGTCTACCGGCTGTATGCGGATGTGCTTCCGCGCTCGGCAACCGATAAAACGCTGGTGTGGAGCTCCAGCAATCCGTCGGTGGCGTCGGTAGCCCAGGTCGATTCCGTCAGCGCCAACGTCACGGCGGCGGCGCGGGGCAGGGCTGTCATAACGGCGACGACGCAGACAGGCGGCATTGCCGCAAGCACCGTTGTCGAGGTGGGCGAGTTCACGACGAACCTGACCGGATGGAGCAGTCTGCCGGTAAGCTCCTGGACGGTTACGGGCAACGGCATCTCCGGCACGTTCGATAAAGACAGCAACTACATGTCAGATGTAACCGGCGCCAACTTCACTTATGAAGCGGATGTGAAGCTGGACCGGGCCGGAGGAGCGGGCTCCATCATCTTCCGGGCCTCTGCCGATGGCTCCAGCGGTTACTATTTCAATATCGATCCGAATATCAGGGCGATCCGGCTGTTCTACAAGCTGAACGGAAGCTTCTCCTCCAGCCAGGTGCTGGCCAACCTTCCGTCGACGGCAGCTTCCGGCACGACCTATCATGTCAAAATCGTGACCTCAGGGACGAATATCAAGGTTTACTTCGACGGGGCTTCAACACCGATCATCGATGTTAACGACTCCACGTTCTCCAGCGGTTATTTCGGCCTCAATGTGTTTGGGGGAACCGCCAGCTATCAAAATGTAATCAAAAATTAAGCTCGGCCACACGGATAAAGCACGAATGAAATCCGCCAAGACGAAATATTTCGTTTTGGCGGATTTTTGCGTTTGCATCCCGGCAATTTCATTCAAACGTAAATCATAAAATTTTTCGATTAAATTATCGGATTTTGTCGAATGCACTGTTCATTTTCGAAGTAAATACCGATAAGAGCAGTAGTAATCTCTATTTCATAAGCGGTTACCGACATAAGTATCGAATGTGCCGAAAGGGTGTAAACAATGAAAATCCGTACAAAGCTTTCCCTGATGATTCTCGCTGTCAGCTTGTTCTCCACCATTGTAATGGGAATCTTCAGCTACTCCAAATCATCGAATACTTTGGCATCCATGACCAGCGCATCGATGCTGCATCTCAATTCGAGCAAGTCGGATACCATTGCCGCAATGATCGAGAAAGAACAAAGAAGCCTGGCTCTGGTTGCCGGCGAGCAAGACATAGCACAGTTGCTTGTTCAGGAGCAAAACGGAGCCGCCGATAACGGCCTCCGGACCTCGGTTATTTCCAGGCTGCAGGGCATCGTCAAGGATGCGGGCAATCTGGAGCATTTGCTGATCGCCGATATGAACGGCATTGCTATTGCCGACAGCGATCCTTCCATTCTGGGCAAGAGCTTTGCTGACCGGAGCTATGCGAAGAAGGTAGTCGAAACCGGAGAGCCCGTCATCAGCGAGACGCTGAAATCCAAGGCGACCGGCGCCTATGTTCTCGCATTTGTCCATCCGATACAAGCTGATGGCAAAATGGTGGGCTACGCTGTATCCGCCGTGTATGCGGACAGCCTGACGACCTATTTGGGCGACGCTAAGGTGATGAACAGCACATCAAGCTATGCCTATCTCGTTGATGAGCAGGGAATGATGCTCTATCATCCAACCAAGGAAAAGATCGGTCAGCCGGTGGAGAACGAAGCGGTCAAAGCGATAGTGACCCGTATCAAGAACGGGGAACTGCCGGCCGATGACATCATTGATTATGATTTCAACGGCAAGGCCAAGAAGGCGGCTTACACTGTTCTGCCACAAACCAAATGGACGCTGGTACTGACCGGAGACGTCGGTGAAATCATGCAGCCGGTTAAAGAAATGACCAATTTCGTCCTGCTGCTTGGTCTTGTCAGCCTCGTGCTGACCCTGATGATCGGTCTGTTCACCTCCCAGAGAATCGCCGTCCCGATCACCAAGGTTACCGAACTGATTAACAAGACGGCCGAACTGGACCTGAGATATGACAGCTCTTATGAATACCTGTTGAAGAATAAAGACGAGACCGGCACCATCGCCAAAGCGATCATCCGGACCCGCAGCGTGCTGAGGGATATGGCGGGTAGCATGTTGAGCATCTCCGGCCAGGTTCTGAACAATGCCGAAATGCTGGAACGGTTGGCCGTCGATGTTCGGGAGAACGCCCATGACAACGGGGCGACAACACAGGAGCTGTCGGCCGGTATGGAAGAAACAGCGGCTTCCACGGAGGAGATGACCGCCGCGATTCAAGAGATCGACAGCAATGTCGGCGCCATGTCCCAGAGGGCGAAGGAAGGGGGCAAAGTGGCCGTCGATATTACAAACCGCGCCTTGTCCTTGCGGCAGGGCATGCACGAGTCCACCGTACACGCCAAGGGAATCTACGATACAGTTCGTGTCAAGATGGAGAAGGCGATTGAAGATTCCGGCACGATTACCCAGATCAACGAGCTTGCGAAGACGATCATGGACATCACGGCCCAGACGAATCTGCTTGCGCTCAACGCGGCGATAGAAGCGGCGCGCGCGGGCGAGGCGGGAAGAGGCTTTGCCGTTGTGGCCGGGGAAATCCGCAAGCTGGCGGAGAAGTCGTCAGCGACCGCTTCGGGCATCCAGGATATCGTGAAGGGGGTCCATACTTCGGTTGGCCAAATGAAGGACAGCTCGGAGGATCTGTTGTCCTTCATAGACGAGACGGTGCTGGGCGACTATGACAAGCTGAAGGAGATCGGTGAGCTGTACAATCAGGACGCCGAGCTGATCAGCGAGCTGATGAACGATTTTGAGACTTCCGCCAGCCATTTGAATGAGACGGTTTCAGCCATTACGATTGCAATCAACGAGGTTGCCGCGACGATTACGGAAAGCGCCACAGGCGTTCAGGATATAGCCGAGAAGACCTCCGATATTGTGGAGATGACGTACAAGGAAGCTGAAATGGCGGACGAGAATACGAAGAGCGCGCGCGAGCTTCAGGAGCTTATGGAGAAATTTAAAGTTTAGGACGGGCGAGGGGCCGCCCCCGGTTATTGTTGATGACTTTGATGTGCTCCCCATATGGTAGACAGGTGGAATAATAAAACCTGTTACTGTAAGGGGAGCATTTTTATGGACAAAAGGAAATATGCGGATAATTTGGCTCAATGATATTCTCATCTCATGCGATAAGTGCGCTCGGTGGTGCTGAAGGTCAAGTTAAGGCACATGTGCAAGGCAACAAAAATGTGGGCAATGACAAGGAAACATTGATCACTGCCATCACCCGCTGAACGCATTAAATTGCGTCAATGAAATGATTCCCGAAAATTAATGGAATATCGGACGGTAGAAAAAACAGGAAATTAAGTATCAAACTTCCCATATTGCTGATGCTGTAAAAGCCGCTGCATTAATTACTTTAATTACTATTCAAAAATACGAATGCGAGTACAAGCTTCTATCACCGTCATCAGGATGACTTCAATAGCTGGAAATCAAAAAAGAACCTGAGCAGTTTTGTCAGGTTCTTTTAATATTGCATATAAACAGACCCAATGATATAATCAGACTACGACTTTTCTAATAAAAATGAGTATAAAAATCCTATCTTACAAATTAAGTGTACCATGCCACTAAACTCTTGTCAAATGTTTTTCTCATTTTAATGGTTAGGAGAGATGTTGAATGAATACTTTGGTTCTCGATTTTCAGGAAATGGAAAAAACGCAGCTTTTGCACGTTGGCGGAAAAGGGTTGAATTTAGGGGAATTATCAAAAATTCAAGGAATACAAGTACCGGAAGGATTTTGTGTTACAACAGTCGGATATCAAAAAGCTATCGATCAAAACGAAACATATCATGTTTTGCTCAATCGACTAGCCATGCTAAAAGCAGAAGATCGGGATCACATTGGTGAAATCAGCAGGAAGATTCGACAAATCATTATGGAAGCAGAAATCCCTTCCGATGTTGTGAAAGCAGTTGCTCACTATCTCTCCCGGTTTGGCGGGGAGCATGCTTATGCAGTACGTTCCAGTGCGACTGCTGAAGATTTGCCGCATGCCTCTTTTGCCGGTCAACAAGACACCTATTTAAATATCATTGGCAAAGATGCAATCTTGCAGCATATCAGCAAATGCTGGGCTTCCCTGTTCACGGAGCGCGCTGTAATCTACCGTATGCAGAATGGATTCGATCACAGGCAAGTTTATTTATCCGTTATCGTTCAAAGGATGGTTTTCCCGCAGGCTTCAGGGATTTTATTTACCGCTGATCCCATTACCTGTAGCCGTAAGCTGCTATCCATCGATGCCGGTTTTGGACTTGGAGAAGCGCTGGTCTCCGGCCTGGTATCTGCCGACTGTTATAAAGTGCGGGAAGAGGAAATCGTCGAGAAGAGGATTGCAACCAAAAAATTGGCGATCTATGCACGCAAAGAAGGCGGAACAGAGACACAGCAGATCGATCCTGATCAGCAACAGACTCAAACACTTACTGAACAACAAATTCTAGAGCTGGCACGCATCGGCAGACAGATCGAAGCTTATTTTGGCCAGCCGCAAGATATCGAATGGTGTTTGGCTGATGATACATTTTATATTGTCCAGAGCCGGCCAATCACTACTTTATACCCGATCCCTGAAGCCAATGATCAGGAAAATCACGTCTATCTATCTGTTGGTCATCAACAAATGATGACAGATCCCATAAAACCGTTGGGATTGTCTTTTTACCTGTTAATTACTCCTGCACCTATGCGTAAAGCCGGTGGGAGGTTGTTTGTTGATGTTGCACCTAGTCTGGCTACACCTGTCGGCAGGGAAACTTTGTTAAATACCCTGGGATCCGATCCGCTTATAACAGGCGCACTCATGACCATAATAGAGCGAGATTTTATAAAATTGTTGCCAAATGATCAAACAGCACCGATTCTGGGCAGAAGCAATACAGATATGCTGGCACAATTCGAGAACGATCCGACAATCGTTTCTGAGTTGATTAAGCGTAGCCAAACATCGGTAGAAGAGTTAAAGCAAAACATCCAAGCGAAATCGGGACCGGATTTGTTTGATTTTATTCTGGAAGATATCCAGGAGTTAAAGAGGATCTTATTTGATCCACAAAGTTCGGCTGTGTTTATGGCTGCTATAAATGCTACATCATGGATCAATGAAAACATGAACGAGTGGTTAGGCGAAAAAAACGCAGCAGATGCGCTATCTCAATCTGTACCGAACAATATTACTTCAGAAATGGGTCTGGCGCTACTGGGTGTCGCGGACGTGATTCGCCCTTATCCGGAAGTGATTGATTATTTACAGCATGTAAAAGATGATAACTTTCTGGATGAACTGGTTAAGTTTGATGGTGGACAGGAAACCCATGACGCTATCTATGCTTTTCTCAACAAATACGGAATGCGATGTGCCGGAGAAATCGACATTACGAACACCCGTTGGAGTGAAAAACCAATTACACTTGTTCCCCTGATTCTCAGTAACATCAAGAGCTTTGAGCCTGATGCCGGCAATCGGAAATTTGAGCAAGGGCGGCGCGTTGCTTTGGAAAAAGAACAAGAGTTATTAGAGCGATTGCAGCAATTGCCGGATGGTGAACAAAAAGCCAAAGAAACCAAGCGAATGATCGACCTCATCCGGAATTTCATCGGCTATCGTGAATATCCAAAATACGGAAAGATCAACCGCTATTTCGTTTATAAGCAGGCTTTACTGAAAGAAGCCGAACAACTCGTACAAGCGGGCGTGATTCATGAGAAAGAAGATGTATACTATCTCACTTTTGAAGAACTTCACGAAGTCGTACGCACAAATAAACTGGATTACCCGATCATCAGCAAACGAAAGGACGAGTACAAATTATATGAAAAACTAACTCCCCCACGTGTGATCACGTCTGATGGTGAAATTATAACGGGTGAGTACAAACGAGAAAATCTCCCGGCCGAAGCTATTGCAGGTCTGCCTGTTTCTTCCGGAGTGATAGAGGGACGAGCGCGTGTCATTTTAAACATGGAAAATGCCGATCTGGAAGATGGAGATATATTAGTCACCTCCTTTACTGACCCTGGCTGGACACCATTATTTGTATCCATTAAAGGACTAATCACCGAAGTTGGCGGAGTGATGACCCATGGAGCAGTGATCGCGCGTGAATATGGCTTGCCGGCAGTTGTCGGAGTGGAGAATGCTACCAAACGGATAAAAGACGGGCAACGCATTCGCGTGCATGGCACAGAAGGGTATATCGAAATATTGTAACCTCGATCAAAATGCAAAACAAAAAGCAAGCAGACCATGCCGGTGCCTGGTCCGCTTGTTTTTATCATTATCGGAATTGTTTACCCAAATTCATGCTTTCTACGGGGCTATACTTTCCACTACATCTTCTTCTCGAAGCCCTCCATCGGAGCAAGCGAATGCCGGTAGTCATTCCCCTCCAGACCGTCGATAGTGAATTTCATGACCTCCCGGAACGAGCCTTCCAGATAAGTCTGCATTGCCAGCGGAATGCGCAGTTCATCCAGCTCGGATGGAGAGATTTGGTATCGTATGCTTTCAAGGTCGCCTGCTTCTACCTTCTGCACCCATTTCGGCTCGCGGATCAATTCACGTCCGATTGCGACCAAAGCTGCCCCGGCGTCGATGACTTCTTGCGCATCTCCTGGCCGCTCGACCGATCCGATGCCAATTAGCGGCTTCTTGTTATTCAGTGCATGGACGAATTTGGTTAAGATCGGCTCCTTGTCATCAGGTTGATTTAGCGATGTTCTGGGTGTGGAAAAGAGAAGTATTGCGTTATGGCGAACTCAAACGGGCATTGGGTGAAATTACGCATAAGATGCTAAGCAGCCAACTGAAGGAGCTGGAAGCGGACAACCTGATTATCCGCAAGGAGTACCCACAGGTGCCGCCCAAGGTTGAATATTGTCTGTCGCCTAAAGGCTTGACGCTGATGCCTGTGCTGGAAATTCTGTGTTTATGGGGGAAGGAGCATACTTAGGCTCTTTTTTCCGTGAAAAAGTACAGCAGGGCCAGAATCGGCAGCGCTATTCCCAGCAGAGAGGTTAAGCTCCAGCCGCCGTGGGCGTAAGACCAACTGCCCAGAGACGAGCCAACCGCTCCGCCGACAAAGAAGATGGACATAAACAGTCCGTTTAGTCGTCCCCGCGCTTTACCCCCCAATGTGTAAATCGCACGCTGTCCAAGCACAAGATTTCCCGATACGGCCATATCCAGCGTGATAGCGGCCAGAACGAGCAGCCCCAGAGCGACATTTGAATCGCCATGAACAAGGTAGGCCAGCGAAAAAGACAAGGCAGCGATGATCATCGCCAGTCCGGTCAACAACCGGGTCCAGCCTCTGTCCGCCAGTCTTCCGGCAATCGGCGCTGCTACGGCTCCGCCCACACCGGCAAGAGCAAACAAGGCAATGCCCTGCTGGGACAACCCGAAATGATCCGAAAGCCGCAATGGGACCGTAGTCCAGAACAGGCTGAAGGCGCCAAACAAGCAGGCTTGATAAATGGCCCGGCGGCGCAGCACAGGCGTTTGTTTTAAAAGAACACCCAATGAAACGATTAATTGGCCATAGTTCATCTCAGGCGAAGGCTTGCGCTCAGGAAGAACACGCGACAGCAGAAGCGCCAACAGAGCTACAATAATCGCCGATAATGCAAATACGGCGTGCCATCCCCAAAGGCTGGTTATAAAGCTTGCGACTGGCCGGGCCAGCATAATTCCGAGCAAGAGTCCGCTCATCACGTTCCCGACTACGCGGCCGCGCTGCGCTTCGGATGTTAAATAGGTGGCATAGGGAACCAGGATCTGGGCTACCACAGCCCCCAATCCGATGAAGAGCGACGCACCGAGGAAAAGAAGCGCGCCAGGTGCGAATGTCGCCGTAAGCAAAGCACATACGACAACAATGAGCGCCAGGACGGCCAAACGCCGATTTTCAATAATGTCACTGAGCGGTACGATGAACAGCAGCCCTATGACATAGCCGATTTGAGTAAAAGTGACGATTAGCCCTGCTGCCGCAGAGGACAGACCCGTCGCCGCGCTGATCGGTCCTACCAGCGTTTGGGCATAATACAGATTGGCAACGATAAGTCCGCATGCCGCTGCTAACAGCAATGTCATCCAACTTGAAATTTGCTTGCCCTCCATGACTTGTTCTGTTTGCATTGTAATCCTCCTCATTTTTGTTCTTCGCGCGTATGGCAGAAAGGAAACATGCAGGTATGCCACCGCCGGAATAAATACTGAACGTATAGTTCGTTAATCCATGCCTTAATAATATACTGAACGTTTAGTTTTGTAAATAGCTATTTCTTTATTTTTATTTCACCAAATATTTTGTATAATATACGTACAGTTTTCTTTTTTGGAGGGATTACCGATGAATGCTAAAAGAGGGCGCCCGCGCAACCTTGATACTGAAAAGTCCATTCTTGCCGCCTCATATGATTTGCTGCTTGAGAATGGCTTTGGAGCTGTCACTGTAGAGAAAATTGCCGAACGCGCCGGGGTAAGCAAAGCCACCATTTATAAATGGTGGCCGAACAAGGCTGCTGTTGTGATGGATGGCTTCCTGTCGGCCGCCGCTGCAAGACTGCCGATCCCCGACACAGGCTCAGTATTCAACAATGTACTCATGCACGCCGCGAATCTGGTCCGATTCCTGACCAGCCGGGAAGGCAAAATCATTACGGAGCTGATCGGGGAAGGGCAATTCGATTCAGGACTGGCAGAAGCCTACCGGACGAGGTATTTCCAGCCCCGCAGACTTGAGGCGAGACAATTGTTCGAACGGGGGGTTGAGAGGGGGGAATTAAAGAAAGATCTCGATATCGAATTAAGCATTGACCTGATTTACGGGCCGATTTTCTATAGATTATTAGTTATCGGCGGCGAGCTTGACGATACGTATGTGCAAAATTTAGTCGCCTCTGCGTTTGAAGGAATCAAGACAGAAGGTTAAGCCACCGCCGTTCCTCTTCAGACAAAGTGATATCCGGCGCTGCGAAGCTGGAAACCAATTCTTCGGTACGCTCAGGCCCAATGACTGCGCACACTGGATAGGGCTGGTTCAACACATAAGCCAGCGCAATCTGATTGGCCGTAATGCCCTTTCCCTTGTGCGCGGCCAGCTTGTTCGCACGATTTAATCGTTCCCAGTTATCGTCGTTGTAGTATACGCGGGCGATGTCCCCACTTGTATGAACCCCTGGCGAGTAGCGGCCCGAGAAGAAACCGCCCGCCTGTGACGACCAAGCGAACAATGGAAGCTGTATTTTCTTGTGCCATTCCTGATAAGCTTGATCTGCATGCACCGTTCCATGCCAGCGCGGTTCATTGGCGGCGGCCAGGCTTAATGAAGGACTGTTGACCGCCAGGCGCTTATAGCCTTTTTTGTCCGCATATTGATTGGCCTTGTCTATTCTTTGATACGACCAGTTGGAGACTCCGGCGGCTCTAATCAGACCGGATCGGACTGGCTCCTGAAGAAAATCCATAATTTCATGCACCGGAACAGACGGGTCATCGCGGTGAAGCAAATAAATATCAATATAATCGGTCCGAAGCCTCTCCAGGCTGCGCTCCAGATCCTCTGCAATAGCCTTGGGATTCAGCCGGTTTACAATGGCTTGACGGGCATCCACATGATAGTGGCCGCCCTTGTCGATGATGACGATATCTTGGCGAAGCTGTCTGGAATGCAGCCACTGGCCTATCGCCAGCTCGCTTTCGCCAGCCCTGTAGGCATTCGCCGTGTCGATGGTGTTTCCGCCGCGCAGGACATAGGTGTCCAGCATTTCAAAGGCGGTATCCAATCGCTTCCGGGAAAAATCGGCTGTTCCTATAACCAGTTGCGAGCATGACTTGTCAAGACCTTGAACGGAGATATATTTTATGGTGCGCACCTCCTGTATTCATACCCAAGTCTGCTGCCGGTGATCGTACTGAAACAGACCATCCGGGTTCAGGCGCTTCTTTAGCTTGGCGTCTCCCTTCCATATTAACCGGTCAAATTGGAGGGTGATAAATTCCTTAATACCGGCTTTGGTTCCAATGGAACGCATTTCGGCGAAATAAGCCTCCAGATTCTCGGAAAGCTGGCCCTCGTGAAACCGGAATCCTCCCAAATAAGCGTCGACGATCTTCAGTTCAGCAACCTCCGAGAATCGCCGCCACAAATAATAGTCTCCGGCATACTTGAACGTCGGCCAAAAGTCATAATCAATGAACTCATTCAGTTCCCTGCTCCAAAATGTAGATTCCTGCTGTAGAAAGGGGAGCTTCATGCCGTAATACCCGCAGCCAAGCAAGTTTTTTCTGTATTTATAAGGCAGAAAGGACGAAACAAACTGTGAACGGTCATTGTAGCTGACATTCAGTCCAGTAAGCCACTTTACCGGCTTCGTTTCGAACAGATCCAGAACCACATCGAAAGCGTGTCTGGAGTAGTAGTCCCCGGCATTCAGATAAGCGCAGATGTCACCCGTCGCTTGCTGAAACCCCTTGGATAAAGCATGATACATCCCCGTATCCGGTTCGGATATGACCTTGGCTAATCCATTGTGTACGCTATTTATTCGCTCAATTGTTCTGTCCGTCGAACCGCCGTCACAGATGATATATTCCAATTCAACTCTTCCCGATTCCACGGCCGTCTGCGTAATTACCGAATGGACGGTTTCCGCAATATATTTTTCAGCGTTATAGCAAGGCGTTACAATAGATATTTTGTCCAATGTTCTCCCCCTTTGCTTCCTTACGTCAAACTAATAGTATAGATTATGATAGTTATGGAGATGTGTGCGATGAGATATGATTTCATAAAAGGAGTGAAGAGGCTTGCATGCCGGAACTCAAATCATTGAAACCGAGAGGCTCATGTTAAGGCCATTTGATGTGCGCGATGCGGGCAGTATGCATAGAAACTGGATTAGCGATCAGGAAGTCCAGTCGAACTATGGAGAACCTGCTTATGAAGATGTCGGCTCGGTTAAAGACTTATTGCTTAAGTGGATTTCATCCTATTCCCGAAGTGAATTTTACAGGTGGGCGATTATTCTGAAGGACGGAGGGGAGTGCATCGGACAGATTGCCTTTTGCCATGTGGATGAACAGCATCATTGTGCGGACATGGAATACTGCATCGGAAAATCATACCAGAACAAAGGATATGCCAGTGAGGCGCTCGGATCGGTGATCGGGTTCACATTCAGGCACACCGGGCTAAACCGGCTTCAGGCTTTTCATCGCGGCAGAAATGTGTCTTCGGCAAGGGTTTTGCAGAAAGCGGGAATGAAATATGAAGGAACGCTGAGGCAGAGCTATTATTACAGCGATACGGATGAATACGATGACAGAGTGTATTACGGGATTACAAGAAGTGATATTGGTTGGACAATTTGAGCGAATGAACAAATGGATTGGGCTTTTTGCTATACTTGAATCTGTAGCATAACAATCAACCGTTACATGCTTGCTGAGGAGGGCTCTTTTGTGTCCGATTTACTATTTGAGCAGGTCTATCTTCGTTCATCCAGCGGAATCGCCATGATTTCCTTGGAGGATGGGACGATGACCCGCTGCAATCCGGCTCTCTGCCGTATGTTCGGCTATTCCGAGGAAGAACTGATGGCGATCCGTTACGGCGACCATATGCTGCCGGATGAAGATTGTGCCTCCGATCCCTCCTCTGTTCTTGCCTTTTTACTGGCTCAGCCCGGTGAGGAAAGCTATCAAGAGAAACGGTTCACGCGCAAAGACGGCGGATTGCTGTGGGGAAAGCTTCATCTGTTCCTGATCCGGAACACTCCGGAGGGCGAGCCTGACTGCCTGGTTGTCGAAATGACTGATATTACCAATCGCAAGCAGGCCGAAGAGAAGCTGCGGGACAGCGAGCGGAACTACCGTCTGATCTCCGAGAATTCGCTGGATTTCATCTCGCGAAACGCGGTCGACGGATTTGCCACTTATCTGTATGCTTCGTCGATCTGTCTGTCGATGTACGGCTATACTCCGGAGGAGATGACCGGTACCCGGGCGCTTGATTATATCCATCCCGATGATTTGGGCATGATGAAGCATTACCTGAAAGACTGTGTAAGCGGCAAAGGGAATCCCCCGATTCTGTTCCGCTTTCTGCGCAAGGACGGAACCTACATGTGGACAGAGACAACGATCCGCCACGTCTATTCCGAAGAGAAGCAGGACTATGAGATTATCGCGGTCTCGCGGGACGCCCGGGGCCGCAAGCAGTATGAAATGAGGCTGGAGGAGAGCCAGACCCGCTATCAATCCTTGTTCGAGTATAATCCTTCCGCCATCAGCGTCATGGATCTGCTCGGCCGGATGTTGTCCGTGAATTCCAGCATGGAATATATGACCGGCTATACCCGCTCCGATCTTCTGATGTCCCAATTTACCGAGGTGATTGATTCGGATGAGCTGGACTATGTAAGCGAGCGTTACCGGCGCGCAGCCGGAGGAATCGCCCAGACGTTCGAGAGCCGAATCGTCCACCGGGACGGACATATCGTGGAGGTGAGCGTTATTTTCGTACCCATCCTGGTGGATGGAGAGGTCGCGGGCGTGTTCAGCATTACCAGCGACATTACGGAGCACAAGCGCCATCTCAATCAAATCGAGAAGCTGAGCTACGAGCATGCGCTCATCCTGAACTCGGTATCCGAGGGAATATTCGGCGTCGATATGGAAGGCCGGACGATGTTCATTAATCCGGCGGCCGCCGATCTGCTCGGATACGGACCCGGAGAGTGGACGAGCCGCAGCCACGACGACCCGATCCAGCTGATGCGGCTGAGCGGCGAATATGCGGGCGAACAAGCGAGCCTGCTTGCGATGTTCTCGGAGAGCGGAATGCACGACGAGCGGGAGGGCGTCTTCTGGCGGCAGGACGGCTCAAGCTTCCTGGTCAATTACCGCATGTCCCCGCTGTATGACAAGGGAGTAAGAAAGGGAACCGTCGTCGTATTCCGGGATATTACGGAAGAGAAGGAGATCCGGCGGGCCAAAGAATCCGCCGAGCAGGCGGACCGCGCCAAATCGGAGTTTCTGGCGATTATCAGCCATGAGCTGCGCACGCCGATGAACGGCATCATCGGTATGACGGATCTGCTCAAGGATACGGAGCTTAATGAAGAGCAGCGCGGATATGCCGAGATCATCAGCCAGAGCGGCGAATCGCTGCTGCATATTCTGAACGAAGTGCTCGATTTCAGCAAGATCGAAGCGGGCATGATGACGCTGGAGCTGAAGGAGGTGGACCTCCGAAGTGTGCTTCAGGGCGTAAGCGATCTGTTCTTTCCAAAAGTGGCGGACAAGCAGCTGAGCCTCGGCTATATCATCGATCCGGAGCTTCCGGAAACGCTCATCACCGACGAAGCCAGACTGCGGCAGATTCTTGTGAATCTGGTGGGCAACGCCGTCAAGTTCACGAACAGCGGCCGAATCGATATTGAAGTGAGGCTGGGAGCAGTCCGGAATCCTTCCCGGATCATCGTGCTGTTCACGGTAAAAGATACCGGAATAGGCATCCCGGAGGACAGGCAGGGGCAGCTATTCCAATCCTTCACTCAGCTTCATCCATCCATTAACCGGAAATACGGCGGCACGGGCCTTGGGCTTGCGATCAGCAAAAAGCTGGCCGAGCTTCTCGGAGGCACGATTGGAGTGGACAGCCGGGAAGGCGAGGGTTCTTCGTTCTACTTTACGATTGAAGCCGTCCTTCCGGGCGGAGCCGAACCTTCCGCAGCGGAGGCGGAGGAGTCGAACGCGGGCGAACCGGCTGGCCCGGAATCCTCTTCCGGGGGCCGCTATGGTCCCTTGTCCATCCTGATCGCCGAAGACCACCCGGTCAACCGGTATTTGATGAAGACCTTTCTGCAGAAGCGAGGATATTACCCGGATTTCGCGGAGGACGGGGAGCAGGCCGTACGGTCCGTAAGCTCAAAGGACTATGATCTGATCTTCATGGATATCCAGATGCCGCTGATGGACGGTCTTGAAGCGACCGCCCTGATCAGGGAGAAGCACGGTCCCCGCCCGGTCATTATTGCGGTGACGGCTTTCGCGAGAAAGGAAGACAGGGAGATGTGCCTCAAGGCGGGAATGCAGGACTTCATCTCCAAGCCGATCCATGGCGACGCTCTGGACAGAGTGCTGAAGCAGTGGGGCCCCGGGAATAGGTTGACCGGCAGAGCCATGTTGAGCGAAAGCGAATGAGGCAGGCGACGCCGGTTCCCCATCATTTGGCTGCGGCCTGCAGCCGGTTCCATTCCTCTACGGAGTCCGGACTGGTATAGACGTAAGGGGTCGAGGACGGGGTAACCGGCGTGACGGATTCGGCGTCGATCTGCAGCGTTTCCTTGCCCTTGTATACGACAACCTGAAGCTTGCCGCGTACCTTGATCCAGGTATCTGCGGGCAGGCTTTTTTGCTGCCCTGCATTTACGAGAATGCCCAGCGGCGTTGCATCTGCGGTGCAGCACTGCACAAGAAAACGGCTG
>NZ_ASSC01000749.1 GCF_000520735.1 Paenibacillus forsythiae T98 | reverse complement strand
AGCAGTTGGCGGCGGAAGCGGCGGTTGATTATATACAGGATGGAATGAAGGTTGGGCTTGGAACGGGGTCCACGGCCTATTGGGCCATCCGCAAGCTGGGTGATCGCGTCGCCGAAGGGCTTAGGATAACCGCTGTCGCGACCTCGCGCGCCTCGGAGCAGCAGGCGAGGGAGCTTGGCATCCCGCTGGTATCTTTTGGCGAGGTTGACCGTCTGGACGTGACCATCGACGGAGCGGACGAACTGGATGGAAAGCTTCAGCTTATCAAGGGCGGCGGCGGCGCGCTCCTGCGGGAGAAGATTGTAGCCATGGGCAGCGACCGCATGATCGTAATCGCCGATGAGAGTAAGGTGGTCGGAACGCTCGGCAAATTTCCGCTGCCGGTGGAAATTGTGCCGTTTGCCTGGGAATGGACGGTGGCCGCTCTGGCACAGCTCGGCTGCATACCGGAGCTTCGGCAGGGCGGTGGAGAATTATATAAGAGCGATAACGGAAATTACATAGCGGACTGCCGGTTTGAAATCATTCCATCTCCTCCCGAGCTGGCGCTGGCGCTCCAGTCCATTCCCGGCGTGGTCGAGCATGGCCTGTTCATCGGGATCGCGGATATGGCGATTGTCGGAAAAAGCGACGGAACCCTTCAAATCATCGATAACGGAACAAAAGCATAATCATGCGCGTCCCTGGCAAGGTCTGGCTGCGGAGAGCTGCGGCTGTCTTTGCATAATGAGAATAAGGAGATTGTGAACAGCGATGCTTACCGATATTAAATCCAGACTGGATTCCCCCGAGGTGGAGGAGCTATTGTCTTACGCGGTTATATCAGACCCCGGCGAGCTTGAGTCAGCACGCGCGGAATACAGGGCCGAGCCGGCTCTCCGGCTGTATGGCTGGGAGGATGAGGAGCTGCTGGTCGGTCTGATCGGCTTTGAAGAGACTGAAGACGGCTCAATCGATATCAGGCATATTGCCGTACTCCCGGAGAACCGCGGAAAGGGCTATGCGCGCGGCATGATTCTGGAGCTGCTGACAGCCCGCAGGCCCCGGTATGTGGTCGCCGAAACCGCAGACGAGGCGGCGGCTGATTTTTACCGCAGTCTGGGCTTTATGGTGTACTCTCTGGGAGAGACCGGCCCCGGAATCGAGCTGCTCCGCTGCGTGTACGAGGTGGAAGAATCAGAGGAGGATTAATTTAAGTTTCATGGGGACTTCCCGCATGTCATCAAGGATGGCTTGCCGGAGGTCCCTTTTTTCGCGCGCACCAGGCTTAAGCTTGACTTTTCAGAAAGATCGAAATATAGTTTTACAATGAAACAGTTCGACTGACGAACTAATTTCGGAAGAAGGCGATTCTTTTGGACGATGAGATCAAGCAGTGGATTCACCGCTACATTAATGCGTATCAGCTTGTGACCCGGCGGATCGACGCCCGGATCAGGGAGAGCATGGATGTGGGCCTGACGAGCGAGCAGTTCCAGATTCTCAGGCTGATCGACGCGCAGCCACGCTGCACCTCGACCTATCTGGCGGAGGTTTTTTGCGTGGGCAAAAGCTCCATTACCGCAATCATCAACCGGCTGGCGGAAGCGGGCGTCATTGAGCGGACCCGGGACGAGCACGACCGGCGGCTCGTTTATCTGACGATCACCGAGTATGGACGCGGCCTCTACGAAACAGCGGAACAAAAGGTGCTGGAGGTCATTTCGCCTTACTTGATGAACTTTGATAAGGACAAGATCGAGCAGTTAATCCACATGTTCGAGAGATTGGCCGAATTAATGCAGGAACCGGGAGGAAGAAACGAATGAGAGGCATTTTGAAAGCAAGATGGGCGATTATCGCGGTATGGCTGGCGGCGGCTGTGGTTCTGGTCATGAGCGCTCCGTCCTTCTCCGATCTGGTCCGGGAGAAAGGGCAAATTTCCGTTCCGGAGGGCTATACTTCCTCCAGAGCGTCCGAAATTCTCAGAGACGTGTCCGACGCCAAGAGCGGAGAAACGCTCCATCAGGTTGCGCTGGTGTTCAACAGACCGGAAGGTCTTGGCGAGAAAGCGACGGAGAGCATCCGCCGGGGAGTCGAGAAGCTCGCAAGCAGCAAGGAGCAGCTCGGGCTGAGCGGCATCACGGACCCTTTTTCGCAGGAGGCGTTAAAGGACACACTGATTGCCAAGGACGGCAAGACGATCCTGGTCGCTCTGTCGGTCAAAGGCGGGGACGAGGCGGTCAAAGCGCTGCCGGATAAGGTGGATGCCTTGCTGAAGGATGTGGACGCGAATCATTATCTGACCAGCGAAGGGCTGATTAACGAGGATACGATCTTAAGCTCGGAAACGGGCCTCAAAAAATCCGAATACATCACCGTCGTGTTCATTCTGGTGATTCTGCTCGTTGTGTTCCGTTCGGTCGTGGCGCCGCTTGTGCCGCTGCTGACGGTGGGGATAAGTTATATCGTGTCGCAGTCGATCGTGGCGTTTCTTGTGGACCGGTTCGATTTTCCGATATCCACCTTCACGCAGATCTTCATGGTGGCCGTCATGTTCGGGATCGGGACGGATTATTGCATTCTGCTGATCAGCCGGTTTAAAGAGGAGCTGGGCGCTTCGGAGGATACCCGCTCCGCCATCATCGAGACGTACCGCAAGGCGGGCGGAACGGTGTTCTTCTCCGGTCTGGCCGTATTCGTCGGCTTCGTCGTCATCGGGCTGTCCAAGTTCATTCTGTACCGTTCGGCCGTGGCGGTCGCCGTAGGAGTCGCCGTTATGCTGCTTGCGCTGGTCACTGTCGTTCCTTTCTTTATGGCGGTGCTGGGCAAGAAGCTGTTCTGGCCGTCGCGGGGCAGCCTGGAGCATAGCGAGAGCCGGATTTGGGGAGCGGCGGGCTCCTTCTCCTTACGACGACCCTGGGCGGCACTATTGATCGTCGCAGCCGTCGTGCTTCCGTTTCTGCTTACCTACAGCGGCAAGCTGTCGTTTAACAGCCTGGAAGAGATCGGCGGCCGCTATGCGTCGGTTAAAGGCTTCAACATTATCGCTGACAGCTTCGGTCCGGGGGAATCGATGCCGGGCAAGCTGGTCATCAAGAACGATGACCGGATGGACAACGCGGAATATATGGGGCTTGCCGAAAAAATCAGCCGCGAGGTCGAGCAGGTCGACGGCGTGAAGACGGTTCGCAGCATGACCCGTCCGGCGGGTGAGCAGATTGACGATTTTCTGATTCCAACGCAGGTCGGAACCTTGTCGGAAGGACTGGTCAAGAGCAGCGAGGGCCTGGACAAAATCCAGAGCGGCTTGTCGGATGCCAGCAGCCAGCTCAAACAGA
>NZ_ASSC01000748.1 GCF_000520735.1 Paenibacillus forsythiae T98 | reverse complement strand
TGCGGGAGCCGATGGCGGAGCGCAGAGCCTACTATGCGGCTCGCCCCGGGGATGTGGACGATCTGCTGATATCCGGCACGACCCGCGCCCGGGCGATTGCGCGCGAGACGATGCTGGAGGTGCGGGAGGCGATGGGGCTGGACTATTTTTCCGGCTCCTCCCGGGGCATAAGCTGAGCTATCGGTGAACCGGAATGGCGGCTGTCCCCGAGAGCAGGATTTCGAAGCTTTAAGGGCCATACATCGGTTACAAACAACAGGTCGGTCCAGGGATTCATTCCTGGGGCGGCCTGCTAAGGCTTTGCGGTCCGCCGCTCCGAAATCAAGGAGCGAGCCTGGCAAAAACGCCAAAATGCAGGTTTTTCAATCCAAATCCTTTATCCACAGGAATAATCCTGAAATGATGCAGGAATTTGAGGCCGAATAACCGGAATGAAGGCCGAGCCAAGGAAAAAACTGTATCCTCGCAGGTGTGCCATACAATGGGTATCCTCACGCGGCCAAAGGATGCACAATTTCAGGCTTTCGGTATGCATCCGCTTCCTCGCGGCCCTGAACTGACCAGGAACGTTCCGATTTCATCCGGAAGAGCAGGTTTCTCATTCTTATGCCCGGTATAATGGCGCCGAACGGCTTCGGGAGGAGGAGACCCATGACCCGTTGCATAATTTGATGAGACCTTAATTCGTTCCCGCCTGATTCCTATCTCAAAAATAAAGGGTTCCGCCGCAGCCATTCCCATAGCTTAGGGAACATCCTCCTGCTGCCGGAGCATGCCATGCAGAGGAACAAGCCTGCCCCGGCAACGGGAGCAGGCTTGTTCTATGCAGCGTTATGAATCGGCGCTTCGACGGCGGCGGCTCAGGACAATTTCACCAGCACCCGGCCGCGCGTGTTCGATTTCAGAATATCGGCGAGCGCCTGCGGCAGCTCATTCAGCGTGACCTCGCGGTCGACAAGTG
>NZ_ASSC01000747.1 GCF_000520735.1 Paenibacillus forsythiae T98 | reverse complement strand
AGAAGCCCCTCCCTTTAGGGATGGGAGTCATCACAAAAATTGATACAAGTGAAAATGATAGTATCATTATTTTTTTATTTTCATAAGTTATGCCACCTCCGCGATACTACTATTTTTCGAAAAATCTCCATTCCAGAATCCATTAGTTTGATGGGTCTGAAGGGTTATTTGCAGGTTAAGCCCCCACTGACATTACTGGAATCGACTAAGATTATATTGAGAGTCTGGCCAGACTGTTCAATCTTAAATACATGGATGCATCTCGTCTGTTCGAAAACGTAGCAGATTTGAAAAAAGTCAACTCCAGCAGTGACTCGCCGGTTTGCCCAGCTATATCAAGGCTTATCTGCCGATTTCAGGCTGCGAAAGTTGAGATAGTAACTTTATTATTTCAAGGTTTTAAAGGGATTGGAGAGGCCGATGTCAAAGTTAGTTGGGTAAAAATGATGAAGGTTTAACCTAGTAGGAGGCTCACCATGAAACAAATCAACCAACTGGCGCCGCAGGACGAATTCATCGGCTTTTATCTGATCAGGGAATTGACAGTCAAACAGACGAACGGTAATCCGCCGAAGGATTATTTTGATATCGTGCTCAGCGATTCCAGCGGCCAACTGTCCGCGAAATATTGGGATGCGTCGGCTGCGGACAAGGAAACTTTTTTTCCGATGGGACTTGTCAAGGTTCAGGGACTCGCTCATTTATACCGGGAGAGGCTGCAAATCAAGATTATCAAAATGAGACCGGCTGCTGACGGGGATGGCGTGTCGTTAACGGACTTTATCCGCTCCGCGCCTATCCGCCCGGTTGACTTAATCTATGCGATCAAGCAGGCGATGGGCTCCATAAGCGACCCGGAGATCCGGACAATCGTCGCCTATTGTGTGGGTAAGGTGGAGGAAAAGCTGATGCATTATCCGGCGGCCAAAACCCATCATCACGCTTACTTTGCCGGGCTTGCCTATCATATGGCGCGAATGCTGGAGATTGGCGATTTTTTGTGCAAGCAGCGGCCGTTTCTGAATCCCGATCTGCTGAAAGCGGGCATTATCCTGCACGATATCGCCAAGCCGGAGGAAATGATCGCCGAGCTGGGCATAGTATCGGATTACAGTGTCCAGGGCAAGCTGCTCGGGCATATCGCGATGGCTTCCAGCTGGATTACGGAAGCGGCGATACGCTCCAATATCGATCTTGCATCCCCGAAGGTTCTCGGGCTTCAGCATCTGGTCCTGTCGCATCACAACCTTGGGGAATGGGGAAGTCCGGTTCAGCCCCAGACGGCGGAAGCGGTAGCGCTCCACCATATCGACGCCATGGACGCCAAGCTTCAAATGGTCGAGGACGCGCTGGATACGACGCCGGAGAATGAAGAGTGGACGCCGTTTATCCGCGGGCTGGAGAATAAAGCGGTATACCGGATGAAGCTGTAAGTCCGGTCGGCCCGCACAGGCTGGAGGAGCGCCATTCCCCATGCGAAGACCGGCCATAGACAGAGGGGCCTGCCCTGAATGGAGAAGCAGACTCCTGCTGTTCATTCTTCGCCCATTCTTTCCCGGGCGGCCGCCGTCTCCGCCTTTCGGAGAAGAGCCTCGGCAGTCGCTGCCGAGGGGGCAGCGGGCTTTTTCCGGGCCGCTTGCGTCTTGCTGCGGGATGGCTTTCGCGCCGGAAGCGAGAACGGAGTATAGCCTCCGGCATGCAGC
>NZ_ASSC01000746.1 GCF_000520735.1 Paenibacillus forsythiae T98 | reverse complement strand
GGACAGGGGTTCGACTCCCCTCGGCTCCATATGGAGTATCAGAAAATAGACCCTTAGGGGTCTTTTTTTCATGTTATCGTACTCGACGCGGATGGTTTATCCGCGTGGTTATAGGGTTTCTAGCATGTATGGTGTCGAATAAGAAATAGTTCTGACACTATGCGTGGTGGTACCACCTTATACACCCAATTTTATGCCATCCGATTATTGCTCCTAAACCGTTTTCCTTCGGGTCAGCCTGATTATCTTCTTCTATCAGTAATCGCTTTAAATAGATCATTCATATCTCCGATTGTATTGCTTCGTGTATACCAAATAAATTCTTTATTGCTGGAGTACACATATCTACGGAAGCACCGTTTAAATAAGCATGTGTAATTTGGCGGCTTTCCAGCTACTATTGGTGCTGTGTTTTTTTGCTTAATAGCTACAAGTAATCTCTAATGGCAGCTCTTGACTCTGGAAATCTGAGGAAAATGTTATCTTGACTAAATTGTATTACTTCGATACGATCATTGTATCGAAGTAATACAATTTAGGGGGTAATATTGTGAGGGAACATTTAGCCTTGTTCAAGGAGACACATTCTTTCAATAAAGCACATGTTCAATTAGCTTTTAAGAATTACATGGAGTTAAATGTACTTGATCCTGAAGAACATTATCTAGATTCCTATAGAAGCACAATGATTGACTTGTGTGAAAGATTCCAATCTGCACTTGATAATTGTAGTTTGCCACAATTAACTGATGATTGGTGGTTTTATGATTATGAGAGGACAAATGACGGAATAGACCTTAAGCTTTATTTCTGTGAAGAGTTTGATATAGATAAGGATGGCATGGAATCTATGACTTTTACAGAGGAATTTACTCTTTTAAGTGTGAAATGTGATTATGTTAATGTGGAACAGTTTGCTACAACTAATAATGTGACGGAAATAACGGTTCGCCAGTGGATCCGGCGTGGAAAATTACGCACAGCGAAAAAAGTGGGTAGAGATTGGTTAATTCCATTAATTGCAGTAAAACCAGCAAGGGGGTTTAGCCCTGCATCTTACTATTGGGATCGGCTTCCAACAACATTATCGGATTCTTTTCCGTTTCTTGTTGGATATAATTGTATATATATCTTTCAGAATAAACAAGCAAAACAACAATTTGACTGTATCTTAGGCTATCCGGGTCAAAATGATCGAATGAAAACTACCTTAACAGCTACGGAACGTGAAAAGTTAGAGTTAGCACTTATTAGTAGTAGCGTTGTTCGAGTGGAAGAGTATTAATGTGATCGAAAGCTTATAAGGGATATAACAGACTTCGAATTTTTTTAGGAGGAATGTTATGAATAAATCAGTATATGATAGATTTAAATACTTTATGGAGCGTGAAACACCTGTTTTCAGATCCTATGTTATGAAGAAGGCAAACGGCGAAGTACTGGACATAGAAACACTTCCTCCAGATGACTTGCAGGAGATGTTTATAGACGAAGTAATAACTGATGGTGTGATTGCTGATCTCTTTGACGTAGAACAGAAAGTTGTAACAAGGAAGAGGTATAAGCATGGGATTAAGCTCGGACAAACTTTATCTCGCAAATCAGTTGAGCTAGGGTGTGTACGCAAACCTATTTAAGCCATAAACGAATAGAAAGTAGCGTCAAAAAAGCCATGAACATGTTCGCCGTTTTTTCATAGCGAGTAGCCAGGCGTCGATAGTTTTTTACTTTGTTGAAAAAGCATTCAACCAAGTGTCGTTCTTTATACGTCTCCGAATCTAGTGGACGTTGTACCCGTCGATTGCGTTTGGATGGGATCACCGGAGTTATGGCTCGGCTTTGCAAAAGCGGGTCTGTAAATTGGGTTACTAAGAAAGAAGGCTGACCCATAGAGAATCTGGTTACGGGGCGATACTCGGGTGACATCAAATCTGTCACTACACTCGTAGAAGCTTATGTGCCGTTATCTTCGGACAGGGGTTCGACTCCCCTCGGCT
>NZ_ASSC01000745.1 GCF_000520735.1 Paenibacillus forsythiae T98 | reverse complement strand
GATGGCGGAATTTCTCACAAGACTGGCGGAAGCGGAGCTTGCGGCACAAGAAAGGAAGTATATCATCGGATGATGGAACATGTGAGCTACAAGGCAAGAGATTGCCGCGACCAGCATAAAATTGAACAATTTCTGTCCGAGTCCCGGGTGGGCATCGTCGGAATCAGTGGCGATGAGTATCCTTACGCCGTGCCCGTCAATTATGTCTGGCATGAGGGATCGGTCTATTTTCACGGCATGGGTTCGGGCAAAAAGCTACGTCTCCTCGCAGACAACCCGTCCGTCAGCTTCACCGTATACCGGGAGAACGGCACCATCTCTGATTCCGTTCCCTGCAAGGCGGATACCTCGTACATGAGCGTTATGGTATTCGGGAAGGCGGAGCGGGTGACAGATGTCTGTGAGGCGACCGGGGTATTGCAGAAGATTCTTGACAAATTTACTCCCGGTTTCTACAAGCAGGCCATCTCCGAGAAAATGGTGGAGAGATACCGCTCGGCGATGGACGGAAACGCTGTGGCGGTTATCCGGATTACGCCTGTGCACATTACCGGCAAGGAAAACGACGCCGTTCCGGACTTCGCTGCGGGCCACGGCCATCCGGGCGGTCATCCGGGTCATCCTGGCGGCCATCCGGGCCATCCACCCGGAATGGGCCCATCATGACCGAGCTGATCGATTATACCGTTGACGAAGCGTTTCGGCGCTCGGTCGAGCTGGAGGAGATCGGCGCCATGGCAACGATTTTGCAGCGCTACGGCTTAAATGTCTTTGACGTGTATCTCAGACATATCCACGCCTACCGGAGCGCGATTGCCAGCGCCGAGCTAGCGGAGCGGATTCGCTGCCGGGTTCGCCCTACCGCCGATGATTTATCGCTGGCGAGGTCGATGGGGTTCTCTCGGCTGGCAATCCTTTGGTCCAATACGAACGTCCAGATGCCGTTGTTCAAGCTGGATGCCGCGCTCAAGGCCGCGAGGGAGTTCGCGGAAGAAATCTGTTTATACATTGAAGACCTGTCGGCGGACCATTTCCCCCGGTTTGACGCCTATTGGCCGCTTGTTGAACGCTATGGGGTCAAGCGGGTGATTTATGCCGACAGCAAAAGCAAGCTTGACCCGTTAATCGCCCGCAGCAATCTGGCCGAGCTGCTGGAGAGCGCCACTTGTCCGGTTGAGTTCTGCGGCGCCAATGCGCTCGGCCTGGCGACAGCCAACAGTCTGGCGGCGTTGAAGGCGGGTGTGAAGCATATCGGCGTATCGGTAGCGGGTGTAGGCTCCAAGGGGAAAGCGGCAATGGAAGAAGTGCTGATGGCCGTCAAGGTGCTGTGGAAGCAGACGGAAGGACCTTCCGCCCATACGCTGGCCGATGATTGCGAAGCCATTCTGTCCGCCATGAATATCAAGGTGCCGCTGGACAAAGCGGTGATCGGCCGGAATGTCTTCGCTCATGAGTCCGGCATTCATGTGGACGGCATTGCGAAGAACCCGGAGCTGTACGAGATCATCCGGCCGGAAGAAGTGGGCCTTGCCCGGAAGCTGCTCATCGGCAAGCACTCGGGGACTTCTTCCTTGAAGCACAAGTTCCGGGAATGGAATGTCGAGCTTGCCTCGAATGAGGCGGTGCTGCTGCTGGAGCAGGTGAGAGAGCTTGCGGAGCGCCGGAAGCGGCCGATTCAGGATAACGAGCTGATGGAATTATATGCGCGGCAGAGTGAGCTTGACGAGCCTGAATAGAGAGGACCGGTCTTACGAGCCGGTCCCGGGCATACATAGATCTGGACAAGGAGGAGAGCAGGCAGGATGCAATCGGGCGTTCAATTTGAGCTTGTGGATACCACCCTTCGGGACGGCGAACAGGCGGCAGGCGTTGTCTTCTCTCCCGAAGAGAAAGCGAAGATGGCGATCGCGCTTGACCGGGCCGGCATCCGGTGGATCGAAGCGGGTATTCCGGCCATGGGAGAACGGGAACGGGAAACGCTGGGGCAGCTGTTGTCCTTGCCCCTGAATGCCGTCCTTATTGCCTGGAACCGTGCGGACAGAAATGATATTATGGCCTCGGTTGACTGCGGCTTCTCCTGTATTCATATGTCTTTGCCGGTATCCGATCTGCATATTGAACACAAGCTCAGGAAGAGCAGAGAATGGGTGCTGAAGCGGCTGCGGGAAATGCTGGAATTGACCAAAAGTCTCGGCTGCACCGCTTTTGTCGGGGCGGAGGACGCTTCCCGGGCCGATCCGGAATTCTTGCTGCGCTATGCCGATACGGCGGCAACCTGCGGGGCGGAGCGCCTGCGCTATGCCGACACGGTCGGCTGCCTGGACCCTTTTGAAACATTCCGGAGGATTCGGCATTTGACTGAACGCTGCCTGCTGCCGGTCGAATTCCACGGTCATAACGACTTCGGGCTGGCCACGGCGAACACGCTGTCCGCCTTTCATGGAGGCGCTGCGCAGGCCAGCGTGACGGTTTCCGGGATCGGCGAACGGGCGGGCAATGCTTCTCTTGAGGAGGTTGCGGCTTCGATGGCTTACCTGTACAAGCTGGGAACGGGTATCCGCATGGAGTCTCTGCCTGAATTGACAAGACTTGTTTCCGGGGCCAGCCGCAGGCCGGATACTCACTACCGGTCGGTGTTTACGGCCATCAACGGATAGCGGGCTTCGAGCTCTTGGATACCGGAATGGGCCTGTCCGCGAGGGTTAATCCACAGGGGGCCTTTGGAAATGTCCCGGTACATAAATAATGCCCTTCGGCTTCCTGTTTGGGAAGCCGAAGGGCTGAATCGTCTGCTTTCTCGCTCGTTGCCTGGAGTTTCGCCAGCCTTACGGACCCGCCAGATGCGGGCCCGCTTGAGGCGGTGCAGAAAGACGGGCTTTCCGCCCTCTTTTTGACCGATGAATTAAGCTTAGAACTGGGCTGCTGTTTCCTTCGCTTTGGCGATTGCCTTTTCTTTGATCGTCTGAGCCTGGTCCGGCGCTGCGGCCGTACCTTCCACAAAGATGCCCTCAAACGAATCCATGCCAAAGAATTGGGAAATTTTCTTCAGATAGCTAAAGCCGCTTTCAAATCCGGCAGCAGGACCCTCGGAGTATACTCCGCCGCTTGCCTGAATGTGCAGCCCTTTTTTGCCGGTCAAGAGGCCAACCGGACCATTCGCGGAATACTGGAAGGTTTTACCTGCCACGGAAACGGCGTCAATATAAGCCTTCAATACAGGCGGGAAAGAGAAATTCCACATGGGGCTGACAAAAACATACTTATCGGCCGCCACGAATTGATCCACAATTTCACCCAACCGCGCTACCTTGGCTTGTTCGGCGGCGGACAGCTGGTCGAAGCCGCTTCCTGACTGCAGCTTGCCCCAACCGCTAAATACGTCGGCATCAATAACCGGAATATCCAGTTTGTACAGATCCAGATGGACGACTTCATCGGCCGGGTTGGCTCCACGGTAAGCCTCAATAAATTCTTTTCCTACAGCAAGACTATAGGAGGTATGATGATCGTTAGGGTGGGCAGTGATATATAATACAGTTGACATGTTTAATCTTCCTTTCTCTTATGGAAATGTGTTTAAAATGATTATATCATTATTATAGTAAATAGCAAATATAAATTCACTTACATAAAGTGAAGGTGGTGGTCGACACCTGGAATCGTGAGGGAGTCGAGACTTGGCCGGCTGGTTGGATCACCTGAATCTGAAAAACCCCTTCAGCCAAGGCTGAAGGGGTTGCCAAAACTACGATTTTTCGTTGATCACGAACAGGACACCGCCAACAATCAGGACCGAGCCGATCCAAAACGTTGCGCCTATCCGTTCTCCTAGAATTATCCATCCGAGCAATGTCCCGACCACGGGTTGAAAGAAGAAAAACAATCCCCCGCTTGAGGCGTTAAGCATCTGTAATCCGCGATTCCAAAGCAGAAATCCCCCTGCCGTTGAGACCACGCCCAAATACAAGAGACCTCCCCAAATCGCGGGGTGCGCCAGCTGAGAGGCGGGAAGGGCGGGCAGCCGTCCAAGGACAAAAGGGGTCAGCACAATCAGGGCTACCAGAATGGAATAGGTGGTCACCACAATTTGTGAATAATCACCAGGCACACGCTTTACAAGCACTGACA
The DNA here is from genome assembly GCF_000520735.1 of Paenibacillus forsythiae T98. Classification (GTDB taxonomy): domain Bacteria; phylum Bacillota; class Bacilli; order Paenibacillales; family Paenibacillaceae; genus Paenibacillus_AQ; species Paenibacillus_AQ forsythiae. The sequence continues at coordinate 4,072 of NZ_ASSC01000745.1, read as the reverse complement.
TGAGCGCCCATGTTAAAGCCGCAGCGAGCAATGAAATCCCGCCAAGCTTGCTGGACGAATTCACATGATCGACTCCAACGATCAGCAAAACTCCGATGGTCGCCAGACAAACGGAGAGTCCCTTTTTGACAGTCAACCGTTCTTTAAGCAGCAGCCGGGCAAAAATAACCATAAATGCCGGTGTTGAAGAGGTGATCATGGCTCCCGTCTGCGCGGAGGACAGCATGGTGCCGGTTTCTTGGGCCACAATCGAAATGGCGTTGCCAATAACTCCGATAGCTATGATGAGCAGAAAGTGGCGTTTATGGATTCGCCATTTTTGCCGTGTGATCAAGCCGATCGCGACAAGTGCGGCAAGTGCCACGACATAGCGCATCCACACAAGTTCCATTGGAGGGATGACCGATACCACAACTTTAACAACAACGTACATACCGCCCCAAATGCTGGCGGCCAAAGCCAAATATATAGAACCTAACCAAGTGTTTTTCATTTTAGTACCCTCCGTTTTTATTCAGGCTGCGATATGCCCTAACGGAAAGGCGCAGTCACCTTCGCTCCATTAAGGGCGGGAGGGTGCTGCAGGTACATCATTTTCAAATAATGGAGCCAAATACATGCCAATTCACCTCTGTTCTGATTTAAGTACAGATATATATTGTTTCATAGTAGCAGAGGACTCTGGGTTTGAACAGGCATATAAAAATAAATTGAACGCTTTCATTGACAACCTGTATATACAGGTTTAATATAGGGGTATGAAAAACAACCTGTATATACAAGTTGTCGGAGAATTGTACTCATTAAATAAAGCGTTTTCCGAAAGCGTTATAAATCCGTGTTATATGAAATTGAATGATGATTTGGGAGGGATCAGGCTGTGAACGAGGTTAAAGGACAGGAGTGGTGGCGCCGCTCAACGGTGTATCAGGTGTACCCCAAGAGCTTTAAGGATACGACAGGCAGCGGACAGGGCGATATCCGGGGGCTGCTGGAGAAGCTGGATTACTTGCAGGATCTTGGAATCGATATTATTTGGCTCCAGCCGGTATATGTTTCCCCGCAAAATGATAACGGTTACGACGTAGCCGATTATTGCGAAATCGATCCGCAGTTCGGCACGATGGAGGATTTCGACGAGCTGGCGGCCGAGGTCCGGCGCAGGGGCATGAATCTGATGCTGGACATTGTCGTCAACCATTCGTCAACGGAGCACAAGTGGTTCCGGGAGGCGAAGCAATCGAAGGACAATCCGTACCGTGATTATTATATCTGGAGAGATCCGAAGCCGGATGGAAGCCCTCCGAACAACTGGCAGTCCAAATTCGGCGGCTCCGCCTGGCAGTTCGATGAAGGCACAGGCCAGTATTTTCTTACGCTGTTCGACAAGACGCAAGCCGATCTCAATTGGGAAAATCCGAAGGTAAGGGAAGAGATCTACCGTCTGATGAGCTTTTGGGCGAACAAGGGGGTCTGCGGCTTCCGGATGGACGTCATCAACCTGATATCCAAGGATCAGCAGTTCCCGGAGGATGACGGCAGCATAGCGCCGGGAGACGGACGGAGGTTCTATACCGACGGGCCAAGGGTGCACGAGTATCTCAAGGAGATGAATCAAAGAGTATTCGGACCCGATACGGTAACCGTGGGGGAAATGTCTTCCACAAGTATGGAGCATTGCATCCGGTATTCGAATCCGGAGGAACGGGAGTTCTCGATGACCTTCAACTTCCACCACCTGAAAGTAGACTATCCCGGCGGCAAAAAGTGGGAGCTTATGCCTTACGATTTCGAGCAGCTGAAGGCGCTGCTGTCGGAGTGGCAGACCGGCATGCAGCAAGGCGGCGGCTGGAATGCCTTGTTCCTGAACAACCACGATCAGCCCCGGGCCTTGTCCAGATTCGCCGATGACGACGAGTACCGGGTGGAAAGCGCCAAAATGCTGGCAACGACGCTGCACGGACTTCAAGGAACGCCTTACGTGTTTCAAGGGGAGGAAATCGGCATGCCGAACCCCCACTGGAACGATATCGGAGAGCTGCGGGATATTGAATCTCTGAACATGTACGCCATCCTGCAGGAGCAGGGAAAGACCGCCGAAGAGGCGCTGGATATCATCCGCGAACGGTCCCGTGACAATTCACGCACGCCGATGCAATGGGATGACAGTCCGCAGGCGGGCTTTACAACCGGAACGCCGTGGATTAAGGTGGATGAACGCTACCGTGAAATTAATGTTAAGAACCAGTTAAACGATCCGGATTCCGTGTACAGCCATTATAAGAAGCTCATTGCGCTGCGCAAGGAAGCAGACGTTATAACAAATGGAAAATATGAGCGCCTGGACGAAGGTCATTCGCAGGTATTCGCTTATGCCCGGATAACCGGTAGGGAGACTCTGGTAGTCGTGTCCAATTTCGGCAGCCGCAGCGCTGTCTTCGATTTCCCGGAAGAATTTACGGCACAGCGCATAAGCGGGGGAGCAGCCGAGCTGCTGGTGGGCAATACGAAGCCGACTCCGGCACTGAAAGCGCGGATTGAGCTGACGCCGTACGCCTCCTATATGTGGATCATTCGTCAGACCTAATAGCATAAACGAAGGGAGCAACAAGCGAATGGCATTAAATAGAGCAAGCGTGGAAGAGATCGTCCGGGGTGTCGGCGGAGCAGACAACATCGAGGCTGCAACGCACTGTGTAACGAGATTGAGATTCTCCCTGGTTGACGAGAGCAAAGTGGATCAGAAGCTGCTGGAGCAGAACGATCTGGTAAAGGGACAATTCTCCTCGCAAGGGCAATTTCAGGTCGTCATCGGACCCGGACTCGTAGACAAGGTGTATGATGAGATGATCGCCATTACCGGAGGGCAGCGTTCCTCCAAGGACGACGTCAAGAAGCTGGCGGGCAAAAAGCAAAATCCGCTGCAGCAGGCAATCAAGACGCTGGCGGATATCTTCATTCCGATTCTGCCCGCCATCGTCACCGCAGGCCTGCTGCTCGGCATCAATAATATATTGACGGGACCCGGCATCTTCTTTGAAGGGCGGTCCCTGGTGCAGGAATACCCGGCATGGACGGACTTCGCCGGCATTATCAACCTGATCGCCAATACCGCGTTCACCTTCCTCCCGGCGCTTATCGGCTGGTCCGCCGTGAACCGGTTCGGCGGCAGCCCGCTTCTCGGGATTGTGCTCGGGCTGATTCTCGTCCATCCGGATCTGCTGAACGCCTGGGGCTACGCCCAGGCTGCGCAGGAAGGCACGATTCCGCACTGGAATCTGTTCGGATGGCAGCTGGAGAAGATCGGTTATCAGGGCCAGGTCCTTCCGGTGCTTGTATCCGCTTACCTGCTTGCCCGTATTGAGAGATTTCTGAATAAAAGAGTTCACGATTCCATCAAGCTGCTCGTCGTCGCTCCGGTGGCGCTGCTGGTAACGGGCTTCCTGGCCTTTACGATTATCGGGCCGGTCACCTTTGCAATTGGAAACGCAATCACGAACGGACTGGTGCATGTGTTCAATACGCTTCCGGCCCTTGGCGGCCTGCTGTACGGCGGATTTTACGCGCTGCTGGTCGTAACCGGGATGCATCATACGTTCTTGGCCGTTGACGTGCAGCTCATCGGCAGCAAGGGAGGGACCTTCCTGTGGCCGATGCTGGCGCTCTCCAACATCGCGCAAGGCTCGGCGGCGCTGGCCATGCTGCTTGTGTTCCGCGAGCAGAAATCCAAGGGGCTGGCGGTGACTTCCTCCATCTCCGCATTTCTCGGAGTAACCGAACCGGCCATTTTCGGGGTGAATATCCGCTACAAATACCCGTTCATCTTCGGTATGATCGGCTCCGCGCTGGGCGGGTTGGTGCTGACGATCAACCACGTTCTGGCCTCATCCATCGGCGTCGGCGGCATCCCTGGCTTTCTGTCCATTTATCCGAACCAGTGGGGAGTCTTCTTCGCCGGGATGGCTATCGTGCTCGCCGTTCCGTTCCTGCTGACGGCGGCTTATGGCAAATTCGCCTCCCGGAAGGGCAGTGGGGCAGATCCGGTGAATGAGTCGCCGTCAGCGGCCGTTTC
>NZ_ASSC01000744.1 GCF_000520735.1 Paenibacillus forsythiae T98 | reverse complement strand
AGCGATGCGGAAGGGCTGTTCACCTCCAATCTGGATTTGGCGGCGCGGAATGCCGCCAGGTTCGTCCTGGAATGGCTGGACCTTTATCGCCTGGCGTACAGCGCAGGACAATAACTCTTATTGCGCCTCACGGGAATACAGAGAAAGGGAGCGCGGGACCCGCTTTGCACGGGTTCTGCGCTCCCTTTGTGTTATTGTTGCAGGATGAATTTATCGATGACTTGCTTGACTCCGTCCTCATTGTTGCTTGCGGTTATATAGCCCGCGATCTCCTTCAGCGCCGGAATGGCATTGCCCATCGCTACGCCAAGCCCGGCGGTCTCCAGCATTTCGTGGTCGTTCCAGGAGTCCCCGATTGCGATCGTCTCGGACAGCTCGCAGCCGAAGTAGTCCGCCAGAAACTCAAGCGCCAGCCCTTTCGTGCCCTCGTTATGCGTGATTTCCAGATAATGCGGCTTCGATTTCGTAATGTGGACCTCGCTGCCGAGCAGCTCCCGAAGCTTCGGCGCCAGCTCGTCCAGGAAAGCGGGATCGTCGATAATCAGCAGCTTGGGTGTCTTGATCCCGGCCAGCTTTTCGGCGTCCGGTTCGATGTAATATTGGGTCCTGTTCGCCGCCGCATAATCGATCAGCTTCTGATTCTCCTCGCGGGAATACAGCTTGTCGTCGACATAGGTTTGCAGATGCAGGTTGTGCTCGATGCAATATTCGAAGACTTTATGAACCGCATCCTGGGGCACAAAGCGTTCGTACAGCACCTTTTCGTCCATCAGATTCTTCACCAGGGAGCCCTGGTATGTAATGATCGGCACATTAAGTCCGGTCTGGCGGGCAATAGCCTGGGCGGATGCGTAGGCGCGTCCGGTGGCGAGCGTTACGACCACTCCGGCGGCTATGGCTGCTTCCAGCGCCGCCTGAGTGGCAGGGGTTACTTCCTTGTCGTCATTGATCAGCGTGTCGTCAATGTCGATGGCAATCAGCTTGTACATTCGGTCTCTCTCCTTGGTCTCTCCGCTGCTTGAAAACGGATGAATTGATTAAATTGTATCCTAAAAACAGGGGGAGAACAATCGCGTAGGCTGCCCAATCCCCGCTTCCGCGCCCGCGAACTGCCGCAGCGGACTGGACAAAAGGAAGAAGGCTTGTTATACTTCGGTAGCCGCACATTTGTTCGCGTTATTCTGATCCTGAAAGGAGCGTTTGCAAAGCGATGATGGGCAAATCCCACCTGGTAATCAGCACCGGGGTCACCCTGTCGGCCATGCAGTGGGCCGGCTTCCATCTTACCATTCCCGCTGTCGCCGTAGCGGCGCTCAGTTCGCTGCTTCCCGACATCGACGAGCCGAATTCGCTGCTCGTACGCAAGGCGCTTCCTTCCTTTCTGCTGCGTGCGCTGCAGCTGGCGTTAATCGCCGCCGCTGTCTTTCTGTATTTTGCGGATATTGCACCGTATCCCTGGAATATCGTGCTGGCGCTGCTCGTTGGAAGCGTAGTGTTTCTGCCGGGACGAAGGCTGCGCAAGCTCGTGATGCTGCTGATCGCGACCTTGCTGATGGCGTTCGGCAGCGCTTATGATCCATGGAATATGATCGTCGGCTGCATTCTGGTTATTGCCGCGCTGGTTCCCCACAGGGGGCTGACGCATACGCTGTACGGCGTGGCCGGATGGACGGCGCTGCTGTATGTCGCCGGGAAGGGAATGGACGGCGGGGACATCCTGTGGATTGCCGGCGGTCTGTCCTACGCGCTGCATCTGCTGGCGGACTCGCTCACCCGGCGGGGCATTACGCCGCTGCCTCCGCTGCCCTTCAAGCTGCGCTTGAAGCTGATGAGCACCGGCTCGAAGAGGGGCGGGGCCGTGGAAGGCATTTGCGTCACGCTGACGCTGGTGCTGGTCGTCTATACCTTTGTTATCGGCCGTTAACGGCGGGCTTCGGACAACTGAAGCTCCCGGGGCCTTATAGCGCGCGGACTGAGGCGCGGAGAGCTTTTCGTTGTTCGGATGGATCGGACCTTGAAGCCCTCCGCGCTTTTTTTGTCAAAAGATTTGACTTTCTTGCCGGAAGCACAAATAATGGAATTCAGTTTGAGCCGGCGAATGCATGGTATGATTACGGTAATCGAGACTACCATTCATGGAAGAGAAGGCGGACATTTTGCAAGCGCAGTCAAAGGGAGGGGGAGGAGCATGAGAGACGGTATAGCGGGATGGTTCGGGAGGCTGCCGATCCGCAGAAAGATCATCCTTATATTTGTGCCGGTCATCATCTTTCCGCTGCTGGCGCTTGGGTTGCTGTCCGGCGAAATGTTCAGCCGCTCGGTGATCGAGAAGACAAAGAACAACGTCAGGGACGAGTCCCGGCTTATTCTCTCGCAGATGGATTCGATTGTGAAAAATACGGAGAGCAGCGCCAATATTATGACGACCGATATCAACCGTCTTTATGATGAGCGTGCGGATTCGGCCGAGGCTATGGAAGAGGATAGATTCCATAATCTGATGGAGAGCCGTCTTTCGATTGACCTGGTGCTGTTTCCCGATGCGGATTCGGCCATCTTCGTTGATGTGACCGGCAAGGTGTATTCGTCCTACCCTCCGCAAGAGAGCCGGGACGAGAAGGTGCTGCGCAGCGGCCTGCTGGAGAAAGTAAAAGGGATGGGCAGCTACG
>NZ_ASSC01000743.1 GCF_000520735.1 Paenibacillus forsythiae T98 | reverse complement strand
CCAGGAGGTTGCCGGCTGGAAGGCCGAAGCCGCCGCTGGCGGTCATGATCTGATCGACCTGGGCATCGGCAGCCCGGACCGCGGGCCGTCTCCCGAAATCCGGCGCGTACTCAGCGAGTCTGTCCTACGAGAGGACAGCTACTCGTATCCGTCCTCGGAAGGCGGCATGGCCTTTCGCAGCAAAGCCTCGGAATGGATGAACTACCGGTTCGGCGTAACCGTTGATCCCGAGAAAGAGCTGCTGACGCTGATGGGCTCCCAGGACGGGCTGGCGCATCTGGCGCTCGCTGTGTGCAATCCCGGCGACGTGGCGATTGTGCCCGACCCCGGCTATCCGATTTATTCGGGAGCGCT
>NZ_ASSC01000742.1 GCF_000520735.1 Paenibacillus forsythiae T98 | reverse complement strand
TGTAAGGGGAACGGGGCTTATGCTGGGTATGGAACTGCGCGGCGGCAATGCGTCGGATGCGGCGGCCTTGACGGATCTTGTGCTGGAGGAAATGAAGGACAGGGGTTATTTGATCGGGAAAAATGGAGTGGGCCGCAATGTCCTGGCCTTCCAACCTCCGCTTGTTATTATGGAGGCGGATATCGACGGTATGCTGGAGGCGCTTGACGGGACGCTGGCCCATAGTTCTGCGGGCGCGGCGCCGCCTGGAATGTAACGTGAGGGCCGGGACGACAAGAGAAGAATGGGGAAGTAACGCTATGGTTATTATCAACGCCTGCAAAATCGCAGCGCATAAGCTTAAAATGTTCAGCGAGCTGGTCATGTTCTCGCATACGCTGTTCTCGCTGCCCTTTGCCATTATTTCCATGGTCTGGGCGGCTGGCGGGTGGCCCTCGGGCCATATCATGCTGTGGGGGCTGATCGCCCTTATCGGCGCGCGCAACGGCGCCAATGCTTTCAACCGGCTTGTGGATCGCATCTTTGACGGACAGAATCCCCGGACGGCGCACCGGCATCTGCCGCGTCGGCTGCTGGCCGAGAAGGAAGTCGCCGTGTTCATCGTCGTCAACTATATGATTTTCATCGCCGCGTCGGGCATGCTGAATCTGCTGTGCCTGATTCTCTCGCCGGTGGCGATTGTGCTGATCTCATCTTACTCCTATACTAAACGCTTCACTTATCTCAGCCATCTGTACCTTGGATTCGTCATCGCTTCGGCGCCGATCGGCGCGTGGTTTGCGGTAACCGGACAAATTGCGTTCACGCCTTTTGTCATCGGCACGGTCGTCATGCTGTGGATCGCTGGCTTCGACATTATATACGGCACCCAGGATATCGATTTCGACCGCCGCGCCGGGCTGTGGTCCATCCCCAGCTATTTCGGGCTGGAGAACGCGCTGCGCATTGCGGCGGCGCTGCACTTTATCATGGTTGCGCTGCTTCTGTTCCTATACTTATGGCGCGGCCTCGGCTGGATCTATCTTGCCGGCATCGGCGTGGCGACGCTGCTCCTCATGACGGAGCACAGAATCATCAAGCCTTCGAACCGGCAACTGATGAAGGTCGCTTCTTATAATTTGAATCAGGTGATTAGCTCGGTTATTTTGGCTTGTACGCTGGTTGATTATTTCTATGTAAGCTGAATAGGGAACAAGCTCCTCCAATTCTCCGCTGGACACTGTTCAGACGGGAATAGGCGGAGCTTGTTTGCGTTTTGGAAGAGAGGCATAAAAAGGCGGATACTCTTTCGCGGGAGTATCCGCCTTTCGCGGTATGAAGGCAGGGGCGGGTTCAGCGGTCTCTTCCCGCAAAATGATGAATCAGCGTCATCAGATCGGCATGCGCCGGATAAGAGGACAGCTGCTTCGCAATATCAGCCGCCTGCTCCAGATAACGGCGGCATGTTTCTTCCGTGCGGGCAAGCGCATCGCTGCCGGAGATTGCTGCCAGAGCATCCTCGATATCCGCTTCGGAGGAACCGGGACCGATGCGGCGGATGCGGGGCGCGAGTCCGGGGTCTTGAAGCGCGTAGATAACCGGCAGGGTAACCTGGCCGTGGCGCAGGTCGCTGCCGGCGGGCTTCCCGAGGGTATCGGACGATTGGGTGAAGTCCAGCAGATCGTCCTGAATCTGAAAGGCGAGTCCGAGCGACTCGCCGAACGCATACAGCGCGTCGGCCGTCTCCTCCGTGCTCCCGGCCGACAGCGCCCCCGCGCGAAGGCAGGTCGCCATCAGAAGAGCCGTTTTGTTGAGCGATTTCTCCAGATATTCCTCAAGAGTAATATCGTAATCATAGGCATGCTCCATCTGCTGATATTCCCCGATGCACAGCTGGGCGGTCGCCACAGCCGACAGATCATGCACATAACGGTTCTTATTTCTTGCCTGCTTGCTTAACAGTTCGATTACCCGCGCGGACATATAATTGCCGATATGGACGGCGGAGATGACTCCCGCCTTGATATGCAGGGCGGGGCTGCCGCGCCGCACCTTGGCGTCGTCGATGATATCATCATGAATAAGCGAAGCGGCATGGATGAACTCGGCCGCCGCAGCGAGCTGAAGCGTCCGGCGCCCGATGCTCTTGTTGCCGAACCGGCTTCCGACAATCACCATAAGGGGGCGAAGCCGCTTGCCGCCGGAGGCAATAAGCTCCAGGATGCGGGTCGCCAGCGGCGAGCCGCCTGGGACATCCCTGTCGCTCGTTACGAGACGTTCAATTTCGCGGTTCACTTCCGCAATGTCGATATTCAAGGCTTCTTGAAGCTTCATGCTGGTGCGATCCCACCTGTTCTAACACTTTTTCCGATGTGCCTTTTTCTTGAGTTCAGCCTTCAGGAACTGTCCGATTTGGGCTGCGAGGTTCTGCTCGGCATAGTCCCCGTGCGATCTTCTGATCTGCTGCCGCTTGATGAACGGAGCCAGATGAATTACGAGATCCAGCTCACGATATTTCAGGGCGAATTGAAGGTAAAAGCTGTATAAATAATCTCCGTCCAGGACGCTTCGGACCAGGTCCGGATGATTCTCGGCGCATTCCATATGACGCCGGGCCGCCTGGACAAGGATGATAAAGATGCCCATCAGATGCAGTTTGCGGCTGTATTCCAGCTCATAGCCTTCCATTGCCGTGAAAAGGGCTTCGCCTTCTTCCGGAGAGAGGGAGAGCTGAATTCCGGCGATGGGCGATATTTCAGCCTGGAGCAGCCGGATGGTATCTCCAATGAGTTGCCTGTTCACAGGTTGTTCTCCTTCTTGCCAATTTATCGTAAAACAGCTCTTAAATAAGGAAAGTAATGTGCCAAAGGACACATTACTCCATAAAGTCTGGTTATTAGGCTTGTATTATACACAGAAAACACATACATCACTTATATAATAGCCGTAACAAAGTGTAATGGAAGAATGCCTTGCGAAGAAGCCACAGACTTCAAAGCGTTCAGTCGGTGTACAGGTACCAACGCCTTACGAACGGAACCTTCTTCCACTGCTTCTTGAGCCAAGGCAGAACATAATAGTCGAGACCGAAGACGCTGCCGGAGCCGCCGATGCAGGCAATGGCCGCCGCCACATACCAGAGCATTTCCGTGGCTGCCATTTTGGTTGTCCAGATCATGACGGCCATGCCTATTGTCGCAATGGATGCAATCGCGGTGAACAGGCCTACGATGAGCATAACGCCCAGCACGATTTCGGCGCAGACCATGCCGATTTGGAACCATTTAGCAAGGAAAGTGAAGTTGCCATCCGGTTTATAGAACAGGAGATCCATGAACCAGTTCGAAATGTTGTAGATGAACTTCGGAACCGGGAGCGCGGAGACCGCTTCTTTGGCGGTATCAACCGCCGAGGCCGCCGATTGCGCGTCTACCGTCTCCTTAACCGCGTCAACGGCTTCGCTTGCCGCTGAAGTGGCGTCTTTAAGATACGGCGCTGCCGGAATCAGGAAGATCTTGCTTGGCTCCACCCAAATTTTTCTCAGCTTGTCGATGCCCTCATACAGCCACATCCCGCCGAGCAGCATGCGGAGCGGAACGAGCCAGAAGTTAGGCGAACGCTTGGAGAAATATCCGCCGACGAAGCTTCTGCGGTTCTCTACGTGGAAGAATTCATGCATCATATAAGTCCATACTTTGTTGAAGCCGACGACGCCGGACAGATAGTAGATGTTGATCATGTGCTTGGCGAACATGGCCATAAATCCGGTAAGCATGAACATTTTGTTC
>NZ_ASSC01000741.1 GCF_000520735.1 Paenibacillus forsythiae T98 | reverse complement strand
GTGGGCTTGCACCCTAACGGTTTTCAAGACCGCCCCTCGTTGTAAAAACCCGCCATCCCTTATGCTGATTGACTTTATGGCACTTTAATGTTGAACCGCTACAGCGGTCTGAGTTAAAACGTTCAATTCGGTACGTGACCGTTGGATATCTTCATCATATTGCTTTCAACGGTATGAGTCAAGATATGAAAAATTTGATTCGGTACAGGGCATTTCTCTAAATATCATACTCTGAACGGCAGCATTCGCCTTCTATTACCATAATTTCAACTTCTGTATTTTCTTCTTTTGTTCTCAACAATTATCTTCACTCTTTCAGACCAGTCACTTCCCAAGTGGGCATTGAGAAGTGTGTGCATATCATCATAAGTCCATATATTGATTCTCTTGTCTTCATTTTTAAGATTTTTATTAACGTAACCAGTACAGAATATTACACCTCTGTTGACTTCATTTTTATCTATAACACGACTAAATGCTCGAACCTTCTCAATTGTTAGTTGTGTCTTTTTATAAAGCTTACATTCCACATATACCTGTTCGAAACCATCTGGCCTTTGGGCTGTAGCAATTATGTCTTTACCTTCATCACGGGTGGCTGTCGTCCAAAGGGTATCGTAACCCATACTTTCATACAGCGCTTCAATGTACCACTCAAACTCTATCGGCTTTAAACTCATAATTTTTTCCAATGAACTTGTATTGTAGATGAACTTGGCATATATAATATCAATACATTGCCCTATGCCAATAATTCGATCATCAGGAAGATTAGGTTGAGAAAAAAGGTAGCTTTCAAGCGCCTGAACTGCATTAAAGGGGCCAGTAGGAAGCAGTTCGAGTATCCATGTGATTCCCTCCCAAGCATCCTGACCTTCGCTGAGTCTAATAAGCCGTTCGCTACCCGCCATCTTCTCTGCACGCTCTCTCAGACTCTCGTTCTCGGATTGTAGCAAAACTTGATTTATTGAATATGCATCTAAGTCCTGTTTTCTTGTTACTGCTCCCAACAAGCAACGTATCAAGTCCTTAACATCTTTTATAGATTCTTTTCCAATTCCATCCATGTATTCTTCTACCCACTCTCTATACGGAATTCTTAAAGATGGGTAAACATTTTCCTTGTTCACTACAAGACTTTTCCACTCCTTAAATGATTGATAGTTATTTGTATACAACCATTCGTTAAAACTCATTCGTCCCCCTCATTCTACCGAACTTTATTGTTAAAATATGGTTAAATCATGATGTGAATCTATAAAAATACCCCCTACAATTATGTAAGGGTGTCCATTAGCAAACATGGTTTTCTTCATCATTGTTAATAATAAGGCTCAACTTATGTTCCACATCTTTAAAGTCTAACCTACCTTTATCTAAGCCACATAACATTTCAATCATTTCACCAGACATTCCCACTTCCTGTAATAATTGCTGTTCACTTTTAACATCATTTTCAATCAGCATCTCCACACTACGTCTTAGAATCTGCGGCTGTGGTACAGGCAACAAATCATCCAAAGGTTCCTTAACTCTTATCTTCTTCATTGACATCTGCTTAACCAAAGAAGTGTATCTACTATCAGTAATAATTCCTAAATCCCTACTTCTGTACAGCATTGCCCCTATTGAAACACGCCAATACTTTTTCAGTTCTATATATGAGTCAAGTGAAGACGAAGTTACTGAATCAGCAAATGCCTTAGACGGCAATAAAAAAGCCGATGCAAATCGGTTAGCCTGTTCCTCCATCTTGCCAAATTCCTCTTTTGTTAAATTATCTTGATTGTATATCTCGTCTTTATGCATCAACAAATGACCTAACTCATGAGCGCCATCGAACTGCCTTCTAGCGGCTGATTGTTTATCGTTCCCAAGAGCAATCAAAGGCCTACCCTGACGAGGTTGACAAAAGGCGTCCATGTTCCTTGCGCCCATATCAAAAGAACAAACGAGTATTCCATTACGTTCCATTAAATTAACCACATTACCTATAGGCTGTTCAGCTAATCCCCAGTATTCCCTCACATCATTTGCTAATTGCTCTATCTCGTTTCGATTCCACATGAATCCATTAAACTTAGTGGTATCAGGTAAATTTAGGGAGGGGAAATCAATAAAGTTTTCCAAGTATTTATAAATGTACGACACAAACTGCGCTTTGGTATACTGTATCTCCCTGAGTTTTTTAGTAGCAGAATTAGATGCCCTAAAAAATGTATTACCTACATACTGTTCTTTAAATTCCTTATAAAAAAAATTTTTAGGGAATCCTAAAATGTTAACAATTGACATCATTGTTGATGCTCTAGGAACACTTTCCCCTAATTCATATTGTGATATTGCTTGTTTACTTACTCCTATTTCGTTAGCTAATTCTACGATGCTTAATCCCCTTACAATTCTGGCTTCCTTAAAACGTTTAGGGTTAAACAATTGGTAGTCTCTCTTATCTTGAGACAATTTAGTTCACCCCGCCCAAGTGTGTTATTTTTTTAACTTTAAAGGTATAAGTTCTTCTTCAAGAACTCCCTTTTTAAAGTCGAGGGAAAGTTCCTCATGAGAAACATTTTTACGGTTAATGGTAGGAATGTCATCTGGCAATTCTAAATAGTTAGTGACATCTAATTTGAACATCCAGTCTTCTTGTGAAGGTGATAAAGCTCCTTCAAAAACCTTTGTTTTTTCTCCCAATGCCCCATCATAACAAAGTACCATACCAAAAGGAAGATACTCGATATCATTCAAAAGAGATGTTTGACTTCCATCAACTTTGATATCTTCTCCAAACTGCTCACTTGTAAACCCATCAGCAAATGCTCTTTCAATATTGTATGTAGCATAGTATCCTCTGTAGGCACTGGCATCAAGAATATTTTTTTTATTTGGAAGGTTACATACAGTAATATTTATATTTCTAACTGTATCTGTTAACAGGGTATATGAGTAAAAAGCTGATTGTAGTTCAGTCGCTGTAAGATTTAAATGTTTATTATTTCTTGCAATATCAGCAACACAGGTACTAACGAAAGACGACCTTAAGCGAGGAACAAAATTTTTCTCATTCTTCAACTTAGGCATATGACTATGGTAAACAGTAAACTGCTTTAATCCCTCAAATATTGCAGGAACCAGAAGCTCACGCTGGTCTCTAGTTAAAGCATAATAAGCCGAGAATTTATTCATACAATTCTCCCCCTCTCATAAATAAACATTGTGCTTTTATTATTTACCCAAGCTCTTATTTAGTCAAGTCAAATTTGACCATAATACCATCGCGACCCTCTAGTACGTCTTTCTTTTTATCCATTAATCTACTTTCGTCTCGTTGATACTTCTTGGTGGAAGGAATGTTTCTTCAAACATCCCCCCATCAATCTTGCAGTTGAGAAGACCCATGTCAGTCGAGTGAACACCATCGTAAGTAAAGTGAATACCCTCTAGCATTAGAATCGTCCTCCTTTGGTACGCTTGATCTTGCTGACGATTTGATCGGCAACAGTGTCAGCGACTTTCTTATCCGCATTGCCATTTACGTTGACTTCAATGTTGTATTCGTTGTGAACTGTGTTTCCTGCGGTAGCAACATCAGAACTGCTTGTTGGTGTAGACACATTTCTCGACAGATTAAAGCTTGGCAACATGGTTTTGATTCTCTCCATGATCTTCGCTGTATCGAGAATGTCTTGTGTTTGGTTTTTGTTGAGTACCAGTTCCTTCTTATGAAGGACTGCCAATCTGCCTTCTTCACCATTCCAATCACCAGTGTAACCACCATAATTTTTTTAGTTTAGGTTGATTCTGGAACCAGACAATTTAATATTACCAGTAGCATTCAGATTTATGTCTCCTTTAATGTCAGCTCTAAGTCCTGTGCTGCTTAATTCTAGTACACTACCATCAGGCTGCCGCATATAGATTGTCTCTCCCGCTTCATCAATCGAAAAAATAGCGCCGCTAGAATGCTTCAATTGAATCATTCCATTTTCCGCATCAATTCTAATCTCTTTTCCTTCAATTTCAACCATTTTACCAGCACTGGTTATGTTAATACCATCGTCGTACAGCTTAATTTCCCTCATGTCTCCTGTGTTACTTGTGTTGTATTTGAAATGAAACTCATTCGATGTTTTGTAGATGTATCCCCTTGCACTATCACCATATTCTGTCCCTGTGTCAGTGACCATACCATCACCAGCGCCCCATACACTATAAGGATATGAATACATTCCAGAATCTTGAAAAGCTATTCTCAGTTTTTCTGTGTCCTGCATTTCATAACTATATGCAATATATGGTGTCTCATCAGTAGTCAGATGTTTTTTGTCAGCGTCTTCCCAATACAGCGGATTGTCTCTCGAATCTTTAGCAGGAGTTTTACTAATTATTTTACCAGTAATCCATTTAGCTTCATTATCCTTAATGTCAATGTAGTCTGTGTATCCTTCTACTTCTCCATCCTTGGCTAAAGTTTTCAGGTGGTTTACTGTTAAATCAGCAATATAACCATTGTCTGCTGTGATAGTGTTTGTGATAATATGTTCGGATGTAATCAGGCCAGCACCAATAATGTCGAACTTATTTAGGTAAAGCCTGCGCTCGTCGCCATCAATAAGCATATCTCCATCGCCTGAGAAGATTCTAAGGCGAATTGCTCGGAGTTCGTCTGCGAACATATTGCCTTCAAGGTCAACATAGAAACGTTTTTCCCAAACTGGATTTCCTGCGTAACCGATATTCTTCTCAATCTTGATTCCTTCTGTAGCATTCAACGTGGTTCTGTTCATCATATTACCTCTTGTTACCACAATTCCATTCTCTGCATCAATCACAGTATTGTTGTAGTTTCGCCCCAACTGCAACGAACTCTTCTCCAAGAAGTCAGAAAGCTTTACTCTCGCCACCTCATAGTCCTTGTAAAAGTTCTCCCACACTTGATAGAAGATTGTTCGCGTGGAGTTTAAGTCATTTATGATATGAGTTGTTGCATTCATATCCGCAAAGACAGGAGTCATGTATGACGTTAAAGCATTGTATGCTGTGTCCAACAAACCTTTCGATGCTACCAATTGATTCTTAGCATCGTCGAGTCCATAATAGGAAGAATCTCTGTCATTGTAGACAGTCGCGATATATCTTTCTAATTGCGTTCTCAGTTCAGTGTATTGCTTCGTGATGCTTTTATAATTATTAGACAATGTGATCTTTTCTGTAGACACAATTACATTGTCAAGGATAATGGAGTCCAATGCAGAGAAGTCGAAGTTAAGAGCATCGGCATCCAACAACACATCTCCATGCTTAGTCTCAATTCGCAAGCGTTTCGTAACCAAGTCTTCTGCGATCAGCGTTCCATCCTCATACGTCGAATTTCCGATAGATGCGTATACTTTATTTGTCCACTTGTTATTCTCCCACTTCTGCAATGCCAAGCCATTCGTAGCATTAAGCACCGAACGATACTTTCCATCGCTACGAAGCGCGATAAAGCCATATTGACCAATTACTACATTGTTGTAGAATTGACCCATATTCAGACCAGAGTAGAACTGAGCATCCTCAATCTTATTGCGAAGATTCTTCTCTTCGTCATAATAAGTCTTGAACTTCAAGATAAACTCAGCACGATCAGCGATTTCACTTGTTTGTTCTGTTTTAGGAGAGTTGATGTTAATGTTCAAAGGTTCTCTGCCAACAATCTCGATATACTGTGACATATAATCGAGCAATGCGTTATACGCATTTGTCAGTGGCGTAGTGGAGTACAAGTCTATTGTACTTGGGGTCTTGGTGAAGAATTGTGCTTCGATATCAAAGATATCGTCGCGCTGGGAGGTCTTATACTCTTCTGCCTGTTCAAGCATCCGATGATAACCAGCTTCGATCTTATACAGTTCAGTGATGATCTGCATCTTTTCCAGAGTTGTCAACTTGTTGTCCATAACGATATCCTTGAAGTCACCAAGATCAAGGTAGTTGCTCTCAGCATCCAGAATCGTCTCACCAATGTTATTAACAATCTTTATGTTCTCAGCTACCAAGCCTTTAGAGTACAGTATGCCATCACTTGGGTCAGCCCAAAGTAGTTTTTCCCATCCATTAGAATAGGTGTCTGTGTCTGTGTTCGCTTTTTCAATTACAAAGCCAGAACTGTCGTCCATTCGTACTCTTGTTACATCGTTAAATGACCAGAGTCCAAATACATCAGGTTCTTCATCCACTAAGCCAAGCTTCATGACGAGGTTTCCATTGCGATCAAAGATTTCACCCTTTGAACCTTGGAATTTCAGAACTCCATCCTCATCTTCGAGCGCAAGGTTGACACCCATGAAGATTTTTCCGTAGATACGTTCCCCTACGATGCAGTGTTTCTGGTAATAATCAGCTAGAACACTTACACTAAGCACTCTTAAATCATGTGGTTCTTTGATTTGGTGTGTAAGATATTTACTTATTCCCTCTTTGTTCACTCTGAAAACAGAAAGCATTCCTCCGATACCTTCATAAGAAATGTTGTCGAATACTCTTCTATAGGTTGCTTTCACAGTTTGCCCCTGAAATATGTTCGCGCATGCAACCTCATATGATTCTCTGGTTTTTATCCCTGCTGTTAAGATGTTTAAACCACCAACAGGAATATTGCTATGAATCACTGGTACGAAGTCATTGTACGATGACAACTGATGAATAACAGTCTGATCTCCATCATGTTCACAGATTACGATTTCACTAACCTGTCCAGCATAATGCTGATAAATAATTTGTCTAAGCTGCTCAATACTTCTTGTCTTTGATTGCTGGAACTTCTCCATCACACTATAGCAAAAGTGCAATTCACCAGAAGCGAAGATAATCTTATTATCAACTTGATACAACTTTATTGCTTTAGTATCTTGCCTGAATAATTGTCCATTAACTTCAATTGATGTTGCGCTGTCCGAACCAATGAACAACTCATCTCTTGTCATAATAATCGTGGCGTTGCTCACATCAAACCACACTCCCTTACTTTCTATTCAAAACAAAAGCCTACAAGCATGTTAGTTGCTTGTAGGCTCTTGCTGATTATTAGCTATTCTTTGTTTTCATCATCTTCGGTCTTATGTTTATTCTGATTTTTCTCCTGCGGTATTCAGCAAACACTTTATCTCCTCAATTCTCTTCAAATCGTCAGCATGAAAAAATGTCTCAGAGCAACTTGGGTTAGTACATTGTCCGCCAAGAAGCCTAATACTCAACAACCGCTTGTTACTAGTTTCCAGTGGAATATCTAACTCGACATTCGGAACATCATCACAACCACACATCGGACATTCTAATATATTCAATGCGTCTTCCTTAAAACCAGGCTTCCTCTCTTCTAATTTCAACCTTTGTTGTTCAAGTTCTTCTTCGCCGATAAGCTGTTCCCATAGCTCGCCTAATTGATTTTCTGTGGGATCTGAATGTGATTCTTCAATGTAGTCTTGATATATCTCATCATATTCGTTGTTTGCAGCGTTAAACAAAAAACTATAGGCATTTGATTCAGGGGAGTCTTTGCTTTTTTTATCCCATTCCTCATTTTGATTGTCGATCTTCATGACAGTCCTCCTAGTCATTATCCTTCTCTTGCCACTCTCACATCGAACTCTTGTTACTACTGCAAGCTGTTTAATGTATTCATACCCATCGGCCATCGCTTTGGACTTTCACTAGGTCTGCATATATTTTATTTGCTGCTTCAATCGATTTCGGATTTCGAGTCATCACTTCTCCAAAGGCATCCTCAAAAATTCCTCTCATCTGCTGTTCAAGTATTAATATGTCCAGTTCATTCCAATGCTTGATAATAAAGATTGATAGTCTTCTGATCTCAGCGTCATATTCATCATCTGGACAATCCAAAGCGAGTAGCCCCATAGAATCCCATTCATTTATACTTTGCTTTACAATTCCAATAATTTGGGAGGGGTCAAATTTCAGACTAGCAATGAACTCTTTTTCCTTTCCTACTTTGTCCAAGTACATATCAATAGAACAACCTTTATTTTTCTTCATAAAATTCACCTTTTTCCGGATTCAGTTTTCTTGAAAGCACAAATTAGCTTTTTTGTTGCTTTTACTACAGTTTTTCAATTTGATACTGTCAATAAAATATCAGTTCCATTTAGAGTCCTTTTTAAGCCTACAACCATTGCTGAACCTCCATATGATGAACATCGACTGTTTCCCCATTCTCAACAGGAGTGATCTGTTTTTGAGAGAAAAATCGTAGATAAAAAGATACTATCCTCCGCGTTTTACCACTAGATGTTAAGCGAATATACACCCTATAGTCGCTCTGATCTTTAGTAGATTCGACAGCCAGAACAAACTCCTTGTAATCACGAGCCATTCCTTTTGCCATTGGTAAAACACCGTTGATTTTGAATTTCACTTCATGACCAATTAATGATTCGAGCGGGACTCCGCCAATCATATTTGAAGCTTGCATTTCAGAAATTGAAATCCCTCCATATTGATTTGTTTTAGTTATATCTGACTTACTGATTCGCACAGTGATGGTTACATTACTCCCACCCTCTCAACGAATGCCAAATAAAGTGCAGCGCCAATTTTTCGTAATAAAAAAGCAGAGTAGCTTAGCCAATCTGCTTATTAAAACCGTATGATTTTGTCTCGGAAATCCTATCTATAAGGAAGTTCATAGTCACTCAACTCTTTCAAAAAGGTATTATTACAAGAGCATACCACACCAAATACAATCTGTAAATTTGTTCCAAATAAAGTGCAGTTCAAAAAGGCAAATCATTCATTTCGTCATCATCGTCATCTTCAATTGAAGAATCATCATATAGATATTTTCCACCTGTCTTTTCATATGTCGCTTGACTCATAACTTTCCGCACATCTACTTCCCTTCTTGAATCAGTAAATTGACTGCTGTCCAGAGTTCTATAGCCATTAGCTGGAATAGTCTTACCTTTTGATAATCCAGGCACAAATGTGTTGTGTGAATTTGTAATCATATTATGTGCTTCTAAAGTTTTGATAACTTCGGAAAGCTTAGTACTCTTAATACCAGTGTTTACAACTAATTGTTCAATGGGGCTATTGTATTCACCTCCGAAGTAACCATTCATGCTCTTGAAGAAAGAATACAAATAGAATCCAACGACTCCTATATCACTGTGCTTCATGCAGAAGATAAATGTATTAATGTGAATTTCAGTGGTGTTTGCAGTGATATAGAAATAACCATTTTCAATATTCTCTCGTTCACATTCTTCATCATAATAGATGCCTCTTATCGGAAAGTTAATCTTTCTTGCTCTAACATTATTTCGAATTTCTTCTGGCAACACGCCGCGAATTTCAGAAAACATTCTCCAACTCGGCAAAGTATAATCGATATGACCATACTCATCGTAATAGTTATAACTTATAGGAAAGTCGCTTCGGCTGAACACCCTTATTGTGGACACTGCACCTC
>NZ_ASSC01000740.1 GCF_000520735.1 Paenibacillus forsythiae T98 | reverse complement strand
CGTATGCAGAAGGCCGGAGCTGCGCGCCATCCAGCCGACGGTATCGAACTGCGGCGCAAGCGGGATGACCCCTTCCATATCGACCGCGCCATGACTTGGCCGAAATCCATAAATACCGCAATATGCGGAAGGAACGCGGACAGAGCCGCCAGTATCCGTCCCCAGCGCGAAGTCAACACTTTCCGTGGCAACCGCCACCGCCGAGCCGCTGGAAGAACCGCCGGGAATTCTCCCCGTTCCCCTCGGGTTTACCGGCGTGCCGTAATGAATATTTTCTCCGCCAAGGCTGTACATCAGTTCATCCGTATGGGCCGCCCCCTTAAGAGCAGCCCCGGCAAGCAGCATGCTGCGAACCGCAGCAGAGTGCGCCGCCGCCGCCGGATGGCTGCGCAGCCAGTCCGGATTCCCCGCCGACGAGACATGACCCTTGACCGCAAAGACATCCTTGACCGCAAAGGTCATTCCATCCAGAGGTCCGCGCGCCAGCGGCGATACCTCAAGTCCGGGATCGATAAATGCTCCATA
>NZ_ASSC01000739.1 GCF_000520735.1 Paenibacillus forsythiae T98 | reverse complement strand
GGCGTCGCGCAATGAGAATGGCCGGCTGATGATTCCGCTGAGCAGCGTGCCGCTGTTGTTCGGCGTCCAGATCAAGTGGACCGGTTCGAGCAGCACCGTTACGATTCTATAGCGCACAATTCCATAAGACAGGACCGAAGAAGCCGATCCGAAATGACGGACCGGCTTTTTGCATGAGATCCGTAACTTGTTTAATTGCCGTAACAGATCGTTCTGTGGTAGTATGCGGAAAATTGATTCTATTCAGGAACTTTTAGGAAGGAGTTTTAGATTGAATAAAAGAAACGCAGGCTTTTGGATTCGCTTTGCCGCCCAATTGTTGGACGGTCTCGTCTTGATGATTCCGGCAGGGATTCTCTACTTTCTCATAACGGGAGGAGAGAAAGCGAGCGACTCGGAGCGGGATGTTGTAAGAAATATCCTGACCATGGGCTATACCGTGCTGCTGCCGGTGTTCTGGAACGGCCAGACCATCGGTAAAAGAATATGCAAAATCCGTATCCGGAAGCTGGACGGGACTTCTCCCGGAATTGGATCGCTGCTAATACGGAACGGGCTGTGCTTGCTGCTGTACAGCTACACTTTCGGAATTGCCTTTCTGATCAGCATCGTGATGGTGATTGTCCGGAAGGACCGGAGGGCGATTCACGATTTTGCCTCCGGAACGGAAGTCGTGCATGATTATCCTTGAATAACAAAGAATTAGGCCTGAAGGGCTGTTTGCAGCGAGCGCCTGAACTGTTCAACGAACCTTTGGCGAACGTCCGGCCGCAGCTCCAGCAGGGAGAGATAGGGATTCAAATCTTCAAGCTCAACCAGCAGAAGCTCTCCTTGTTTCGTCCGGCAGGCATCGACGCGCTGGATTCCCCAAGCCAGATTGTTCCACTCGATGAACCGATTCGCAAATTTCAAATCCTCTGCAGTCGGGACATACTCCGCTAACCTCCATCTCTTCTCTTTGTCCGGCGCGTATAGCGCGTATTGAAACTCATGGTCGATGAAGTAAAACGATACCTCGTATTCAAAATCAATGAACGGCTGAATCAGGATGCTCCGGTCCACGGAGGCGCTGAGTTTGGAGGCCAGATCCTTCCGGGATATCCGCTCCAGACCGATGGAGTCCGCTCCGTCCTTTGGTTTGGAAATGTAAGCTTCGGCCTCCGGCAATATCTCCAACCACTGCACATCATCAATGGTCGGTATGACAGGATACCCGGCCTTTGCAAGCTCCGGCAGATAATCCTTCCCGTTCATATCGCCTTTACCGTCCAATGAATTATAGATGTTGTAGCGGTTCGCAGCCGCTCTTTCACGGAATGACAGGTACTCGTCCTTGAAATTGGCGACGGGTCCGGCGTTCCGGATCACGATAAGATCAGCATGGTGCTCAAAAGCATGAATATCCTTCGGATGGCAAATCGTAAGCGCGAATGATTCTCTAAGCTGCGAAGTCAGAAACAAATCCTCTTTATAATACTTCCGCCCTTTGGCCGGGTAATACAGATCGGTGACAAATAATATCGTGTTCATCCATCTACACCTTCCACAAAAATATCCCGTACCCGCTCATTATAGCGCAAAAGGAAGACGGACTAGGAGGGGACCGTAATTTTTTGCGGACAGGCGCTTTCCTGTGTGATTGAAAACGGTGTAGAATGTAGGGGAATGCAAAATTGAACCTGTGTCTACTTGCAGAAGCACACGCGAAAGGAAAGGATAAAATATGGAACAGAACAAGTACAGTCTGGTCATCATCGGTTTCGGGGGAATGGGCAGCTACCATGTGCAATTGATTGAGCCGAGCGAGCGGCTGGCGGTAACCGGTGCCTATGATGTGGTCGATTACCGGATGGAGCTTGCGGCGGCCAAGGGTTTTAAGACTTATGACAGTCTGGAAGCGGTTTTATCTGATGAAACGGTTGATGTTCTGCTGATTGCGACGCCCAACGATGTACATAAGGATATCGCGATCCGGGGGCTTAAGGCCGGCAAGCATGTGATCTGCGAGAAGCCGGTTACCGTGAACAGCGCGGACCTGCTTGATATTCTGGAAGTGGCCAATAAAACGGACCGCGTCTTCATGGTGCATCAGAACCGGCGCTGGGACGAGGATTTCCTGATTATCCAGAACCTGATCGAGAAGAAAAAGATCGGTGAGGTGTTCCATCTGGAGTCCCGCGTGCAGGGGGCCAACGGTATCCCGGGCGACTGGCGTCAGCTCAAGGCGTACGGCGGCGGCATGCTGCTGGATTGGGGCGTTCATCTGCTCGATCAGCTCCTGCTGCTTACCGGAAGCAAAATCGACAGCGTAACTGCCGAATTGAGCACGATTCTCGGCACCGAGGTGGATGACGGATTCACCAGCTTCATCCGGTTCAAGGACGGCCTGACCGCCGTGATCGAGGTCGGAACGACCAATTTCATCAAGCTGCCCCGCTGGTATGTCAAGGGTACGGAGGGAACCGCCATTATCCGCGACTGGGATCTCAGCGGGGAGATTGTGGTGAACAATCCGGAGGTGGCCAAGGTCGAGCCGAAGCCGATCCAGGCGGGACAAGGGCTTACGAAGACGATGGCGCCGCCCTCGGAGGAATCAACGCTGCGCTTGCCGATTGAGAAGGCTCCGAGCACGAAGCAGAGCTTCTACGACAACTTTGTCTCCGTGATCGAAGGCAAGAGCGAGCCACTGGTCAAGAACGAGGAGGTTCTCCGTGTGCTGCGGCTGATTGAGACGATCTTTGAAGCGGCGGAGAAACGGGCCGTCCTTAAAGATCTGGAGCTGTAAGCTCTCCTGCCGGAAACTCGGGGTCTTGCCACCTGGGACTTCCCTGCTCTATAATAAAAATATATTTCAAATTCGGACAACTGACGGAGGATCTTCCCTACGATGAAGAACTAATTGCGTTTCCTTACAAGACCAGCCAACTTGTGACTAGCGATAAGCACAAGCTGCGGTGCGCCCATATAGGGCGACGTCAGGGATACGTATGTCATCGGGAAGATCCAGGATCGGTAAACGTTTCGTTCAGGAAGGCTAAAGAACAGCTTGCCATGAATAGCCGGGCGATATGGATTGCCCGGGTATACCCGGCCCGGGATTAACCGGAATCCGCCGTGATTTCGAACCTGTTCATGGCTGCATTCCGCCCGGCAATGGTCGGTCATGGTTGCCGCCGCTTTCGCAGCAGGCCTGTCAACGGCTGAACGAACCGTATTCTCCGTCTTCCCTTCATACGATATTTGTGACCGCAGCGGCTGCTGCGGTTTTTTTATTCTTGTATGAATTCGGAGGGATTGACCATGCCGGTGTTGAAGGTGAAAGAGTTATCCAAGGAGTGGGACGGGAATACCCTGTTCAATAATATATCGTTTGAGCTGGCCGAGGGGGAGCGGATGGCGCTCTTCGGACGCAACGGAGCGGGCAAGACGACGCTGCTGAAAGGGTTGCTGGGCGCTATTCCTTTTGAGTCGGGGTCGGTATTCCGCGCCCTGCCCTTCAAGGAATGGGGGCTGCTGGACCAGCAGCTTGATCCGGAGGAAGGAATGACTGCCCGCCGGCTGGTGCTGGAAGGGAACGCCGAGGCGGCCCAGCTTAAGATCAGGCTGGAACGTCTGGGTGGCAGGCTTCAAAGCGGCGGCCAAGCGGAGAAGCCTGTTCTGGACGAATACGGCGAAGCCTATGAAGACTATCTTCGGCTGGACGGCTACGGCTGGGAGGCGAAGGCGGAAAAAGCGCTGCGGCAGCTGAATTTGCCGCAGGAAGTCTGGGATCTGCCTTACCGCTCCTTGAGCGGCGGGCAGAAG
>NZ_ASSC01000738.1 GCF_000520735.1 Paenibacillus forsythiae T98 | reverse complement strand
AAGCGGCGGCGCTGCCGCCGGCAGACCTGCGTCAGACGGTCTTCGCGGAAAGCGGATTGTCGTCGATCCCGGCCATGGCGGAGATGATCCGGGCATGATCGGCACGACCTACGGCACACTCGAAAAAGACCTGAACCTGCAAACGGCGCTCTACCTGCGCGATGATTTGAAGGCGGCAGGCGCAAGCGTGACCATGACCCGGACCCGGGACGATGAGCGGCCTGCGCTGTTCAGCCGGGCAGGACTTGCCGAGTCGGTCTCAGCGGACGCTTTTATCAGCATTCATTTCAATTCCTCACCGAAAAAGGTATCGGGAACGCTGACATTTTTTTATTCGCAATCCGATGATATGAAGCTGGCCCGGGCGATAGAGAACCGGCTCGGCGACGGCATCGGCCTGAAAAGCAACGGGGTATCCTTCGGGAATTATCAAATTCTTAGGGAAAACGAAACACCGGCGACCCTGGTTGAACTGGGGTTCTTGACGAACCCGGGCGACGAGTCCATCATCCGCAAAGCTTCGTACCAGAGAAAAGCGGCCCAGGCCATCGCGAATGGCATCGCCGATTATTTTTCGCAATAGGCTTGGTTAGCCGCTCAACTAGACCCTATATTCCATCTATACCAATGTACAAAATAACCCCGTTTCAGGACTCTCGTCTTGTAACGGGGTTTGCGGTCTGTTACCGGCTTATTGGAACGGGGAATCCGCTCTTATCTGAACAAGGCAAAGCCGCGCTCATATTGTCTTGGAATAACCGTCTCCTTATGCAGCTCGACGGCCGCCGTCAGCGCCCAGTAAGGGTTCATCAGCATGCCGCGTCCCACGGCAACCAGGTCGGCCTCCTCGTTGCCGATGACGGCATTGGCAAGCGCGGAATCGTCCAGACGGCCAACCGCGATGACCGGTACGTCCAGCGCCTCTTTGATGGCTCTCGCGAGCGGCACCTGGTAGGCGGCATGCGTACCCGGACGGCCGGCCGCAGCGATCGGGCCTTCGCCTCCGGCGCTGATATGGAACATGTCTACGCCGGCTTCCTTAAACACCTTGCTGAATTCCAGGCTATCCTCGATGCCGTAACCCCCTTCAACGTACTCCTGAGCGGAAATACGCAGAATGAGCGGCATGTCCTCCGGCAGTTCGCCCTTGACCGCGCCGATAACCTCACGGCCGAACTTCGTCAGATCCTTGCCGTACTCATCCGTTCTCCGGTTGGTAAGCGGCGAGGTGAATTGATGAATCAAATATCCGTGGGCGCCGTGCAGCTCGATGGTGTCAAATCCTGCCTGTACCGCCCGCCGCGCCGCCCGCCGGAACTTCTCGACCACCTCTTTCACTTCATCGGTGGACAATTCGCGCGGCGTCTTCGACTCCTCGTTGAATGGCACCGGCGAAGACGAGACGGGAACCTCCGCGTCCTCGGCCTTGCGGCCGGCATGCGCGATTTGGACGCCGACCTTCGCGCCATACCGGTGGCAGTCCTCTACAATACGGGCAAGAGCCGGGATTTGTTCGTCCGACCACAGCCCCAGATCATAATCCGTAATCCGCCCGTCAGGCTCGACATCGGTCATTTCGATAATAATGAGTCCCGTCCCGCCAACCGCCCGGCTTACATAGTGGGTATGATGCCATTCATTGGCAATGCCGTCTTTGCTGGTTACCGAATACTGGCACATCGGAGGAAGAACAATCCGGTTCTTGAGTTCCAGCCCCTTAAGCTTGTACGGAGTAAATAAATCGGTCAATGGAATCTCTCCTTTTCAGTCATTATCAAACGGTTGCCGCTTGATTCAAGCCTACCATTTAATACCCGGAATAACGCCATTATCGCATAAGTTTCAAAGAAAAATTCAGCGCGTCACGGCTCGGGCGCACAGGACGAAATGCAGGGGAGACACTAGCGTCCAGAACCATGTTTCCCCGTGCCGCCCCTCTAAAATGCATGCTCATGCATATAGTATCCCAGTGGTTGGCGGAAGTCAACTTGCGAAAACGGCTCGCTGCTTGGTTCCTCAAAGTGGATTCCGTCAAGCCAAGCTGCTAGGTTGCATTCCTGATCGCGGATGTCCCTGAAATCTTCACCTTGAAATCGATTTCCAACTCCGTATCTTCAATTATATTCTTTCGTCCGTCGGCAGGATATTTTCGTTCAAGCTTGTAATCCTTGACCAGCCCCAGACCATCGAGATAGTACTGTTCGATATGTTCAGCATTCTGGATTACCTGCTGTATATTCAGCTGATTAATTTCTTCGTCATCCCGCTGATCGTCTATATTCTCTACTATTTCAAGCAGACGCGAACCTCCGGGAGCCTGAGCCCCGATTAAAAAAACATCCGGCAAGAGCTGTACTGCGTCAGTAAGCGCCTTTGCCGGATTTATAGTATTTCCGCTTGTATTCGTCAAACGTAATATTCTGCGACTGGCCCTCGGTGTAAGATTCATGAACGAACTTCCAATAGGCTATGAGATCCGCGTGTCTGCCTCGGTAGCCCGCCGGAATTTGATACAGGTATTGCAGTGACTTCTCATCGTCCCCGTCCTGCCCGCAAATATTGTACATGGCGAAGCGATACATGGCTGTAAGGTCTTCGCTCGGGCTTTGGACCCGCGCAAATTGCGCCGCAATGGAGCTGTAATCCTCGCTCTCCAGCTCCTTGTCCAATTTGGCCCACAACGCTTCGTTCTCGACTACCGCCGGCAGGGCTGTTGTCGGAGCCGCTGTCGGTACGGGAGAAGGAGCTGTCGACGGAGCCGCAGATGGAGCTGCGGTCGGGGCGGGAGATTCGAACGCGGCAGGCGGAGCGCCTGTCCCGCCCGGACCCGGCTTCGGCGCTAAAGCCGCAGCGCCGCCGCAGCCGGACAAGGCAAGAAGGAGCAGGAGAAGCGGAACGCATTTCAGTAGTTTCATGCCAATGACCCCTAGCTTATACTAATCCTTAGTCCTGACAGGAAAACAAAAACCAGCCATGCACACTATTGTGCATTGACCGGTTGCTTGTCCTGCTGTTTAAAAAGCCATCTCTACCGAGCCGTCCTCGTAAATATCGACTCGCTGGGCGCACAGGAGCATACCCAAACCGTTCGCAAAACCTTTCTCCTTAATGTCTCTTTCTCTGCGTTCCCATCTCTCGCGGTCATGAATAATGTCGTACAGGTAGTAGAATTCGGTTTCGTTGGCCGCCTTCTCCTTCTCTACAAAGATAAAGTCGTCACCGAACAGCTCCTTGAACCAGTTGGCCGCTTCTTCATGCGACGAGAATTCAGGAAGATCGGCCTGAAATTGCTTGGACAGAAAATTCTGCTGCAATCTGCCTTTCTTCTCATAATAGCTTGCGAGTGTCTCCTTGTTAATCATCTGGATGCCTCCTCTAATATTACTATTGTGGTTCACTAAAACCATCAATTTTTATGAAAATTTTATCGTATTTCTGAAAATGATGATGTGACATTGCGCATGCAGGATAGTACCCTTCCGTCACACGGATCGTGCTTATCCCCAATTATAGCGAGTTTCTTTCACTTTCGCCCCTTGACCTAGAGTAAGCTCTAGATACTATGATGATGTTGTAAGGCAATCATGAATAGTAAGGGAGAGATTGAGCATGAACTACAAACGGTTGGGCGGTACAGGCCTGATGGTGTCGGAATTTTGTCTCGGCACCATGACGTTCGGCGGCAAAACAGATCCGATGAGCTCCGCCATGGGCGCCCTGGATGATCAGGCGGCGAAGCGGCTTGTGGATGAAGCGCTTGGTGCGGGCATTAATTTTTTTGATACCGCCAATGTATACGGCGTGGGAGAATCGGAAGAGATTTTGGGACGCTCGCTTAAGGGCAAGCGGCATGAAGCGGTGATCGCGACCAAGGTAAGATTCCGGATGGGGCCGGGTCCGAACGAGGCAGGGTTATCGAGGGGCCATATTATTCAGCAAGCGGAAGAAAGCCTCAAACGTCTGGGTACGGATTATATCGACCTCTATCAAATTCATGGTCCCGACCCTTATACGGACTGGGAGGAGACGCTGCGTGCGCTGGACGATCTCGTTCGCAGCGGCAAGGTCCGATATATCGGCTGCTCCAACCTGCAAGGCTGGCAGATGATGAAGGCCGGCGGCATTTCCCGGCAGCTCGGCCTGCACGCCTTCCAGACGGCCCAATCGTATTATTCGCTCGCCGGGCGCGACATTGAGCGGGATATCATTCCCGTGCTTCAGGATCAGAAGATGGGCTTGCTCGTCTGGAGTCCTTTGGCCGGCGGGTTTCTGTCAGGCAAGTATACACGGGACAATCAAGGCGGAGCGGATGACCGGCGCACGAAATTCGATTTTCCTCCAATCGACCGGGAGAAAGGCTATGTTCTGGTTGATGTGCTGCAGAATATCGCCAAATCGCGGGAAACTTCGGTGGCCAGAATCGCCCTGGCCTGGCTGCTCAATCAACCGGCCGTCACGAGCGTGATTGTCGGCGCCAAGCGGCCCGATCAGCTTCGGGACAATCTTGGAGCTTCCGGTATTGTTTTGAACGAGGAGGAGCTGAGCCGTCTGGATGAGGTTAGCCGTCTGAAACCGGAGTATCCATTATGGAACCCTGCGGTCTATATTGAGGATCGTTACCCCATTCAGAAATAAGCAGCAGAAAAAGGGATGAACCTGATATGGCATGGGGGTCATCCCTTTTTGCATAGAGCTACTCCGGTTGTCCGGCGCTCTCGCGTCCGTCTTTGGCTTGCCCGGCATACATGCCGATCTTGAAGTCAATCATTCCGATATAGGACATCAAGGTGTTGACCTGCTCTTGAACGGTCTGCTTCTGCAGCTCCAGCATTTGGATACGCTGTTCAACGGTTGCGTCGCCTTGCACGGTCAGCTCGACAAAATCCTTCAACTGCGAAATGGACATGCCTGTATCGCGGAGGCAGCATATGAATTTAAGCCACTCGATATGCTCATCTTCATATATGCGTATACCGCTCCCGTTTCGTTTGATGAACGGCAGCAGGCCCTCTTTTTCATAATATCTCAAGGTGTGGATCGACAAATTGGATTTCTCGGCCACCTGGCCAATGGTGTACTGCATTCTGAGACTCACAGGCTTGACCTCCGCTATTCCAGGATGGACCTTTAATTCCGGCACGTTATCTCAATTATAGCCCCTGGAGCAAGCTCTAAGTCAAGCTTAACGGAGTTCATCCGCCGACCTGATCGAAGCGCCGGGCTCTTGTACTATTCGCCGGTTTCCGCAAATCGTCTGATCCGTTCTCCAACCTGGTCGCGGACCCGCTGGAACACTGCCCATTTCTCTTCTTCCGTCCCCTGCGCCTTGGCCGGATCATCAAATCCCCAATGCTCGCGCTTCACCTTCGGCGGGGTAACCGGGCATTTATCCGCGGCGTCTCCGCATAATGTGACAACCAGGTCGGCGCTACCAAGCAGTTCCGGATCAATGATATCGGAGGTCTGCCCCGAAATATCCATCCCCGCTTCACTCATGGCCTGCACAGCTTTCGGATTTAGACCATGGGCTTCAATACCGGCGCTGTAAATATTCCA
>NZ_ASSC01000737.1 GCF_000520735.1 Paenibacillus forsythiae T98 | reverse complement strand
GGGCCCAGCCCCTGCTCCGGTCCGTCAAAGCCGATGGCGATAAGCGCGAGCTGCGCCGGATAGACCTTTTCTGTGCCGGGGATCGGCTGATAAATTTTCCGGCCGGTCTCATCGACTATCCGGTGAATGTTCACCGTATGCAGCTCCTTGAGGTTGCCGTTCTCGTCGCCGACGAACTTTGTCGTCATAATCGAGAATTCGCGCGGGTCATTGCCGAATACCGCCTTCGCTTCCTCCTGCGCATAATCCAGCGTATACACATTCGGGAACTGCGGCCACGGGTTCGCGATCGGGTCGCGCTCCAGAGGCGCCTTGTCATGTGTGCCGAACTGGGTAATGCTCTTGCAGCCGTGACGGAGCGCCGTAGCCACGCAGTCGGAGCCGGTGTCGCCGCCGCCCAGCACGATCACGTCCTTGCCTTCCGCAGACACGAAGTTGCCGTCCGCAAGCTCCGAATTCAGGTAGCTCTTGATCGTGCCGTTCAGATAATCCATGGCGTACATGACACCGTTCAGATCGTTGCCTTCGGCAGTGAACTTGCGAGCCTTGGTCGCCCCGCCGCACAGGACGACGGCATCGTACTCATCCACCAGCTGCTGTGCCGGAATGTCCTTGCCGATCTCCGTGTTAACGACGAAGGCGACGCCTTCAGCCGCCAGCAGGTCGACCCGGCGCTGCACAACGCGCTTGTCGAGCTTCATCGTCGGGATGCCGTAGGTCAAGAGTCCACCGACCCGGTCGCTGCGCTCGTAGACGGTAACCAAATGGCCCGCTCTGTTAAGCTGCGCCGCTGCTGCGAGTCCGGCAGGTCCGGAGCCGACAATCGCGACTTTTTTGCCTGTGCGCTTCTCCGGAGGCTCCGGCACAACCCAGCCTTCCTCGAAGCCTTTGTCGATAATCGCCAGCTCGATCGTCTTGATTGTCACCGGCTGCCCAATCAGGCCGACCGTGCAGGAGCCCTCGCAGGGAGCCGGACAGATGCTGCCGGTAAACTCCGGGAAATTATTGGTCTTGTGCAGACGCTCCAGCGCTTCCTTCCACAATCCCTGATATACGAGATTGTTCCATTCGGGAATAAGATTATGCACCGGACAGCCCGAAGTGCCGCCGGCCATGTCGATGCCCGTATGACAATACGGCGTTCCGCAGTCCATACAGCGCGCGCCCTGCGTCCGCAGCTCATCTTCGGACAGATGCTCGTGGAACTCATGCCAGTCCTTAACCCGCTGCTCGGGATCGCGGTCGCCCGGAAGCTGTCTTTTATATTCCATAAATCCAGTTGGTGTAGACATATTATCGATTCCCCCATCCGTTCTCGTCATGTTGTTGCTGTACAATTTGAACCTGTTGCTGCATTCGGCGCAATAAAATTCATGTACATGATTAAAGGGCCTAACATTTCTAATTTTAATTATATTAGCATCCTTAACTTTCACACGTTAATGGACTAATCTGCCGATTGTTTGTACTTTTTTCACATGTTATGTTAGATAACCAGGTCTTCATGTCTCGGCTTGAACCGATCCGGGGCGCTGATTATTCCGAACGCTCATACACGACAAACCGGTAATCATACGGATTCTTCTCGTCGCGGATTCCCTGCGTGCTGGACACTTCATGCCACTTGCTCCAGTCCGTTTCGGGAAAAAATGTATCGCCTGCAAAAGACTCCTCAATCCGGGTAACAATCAGCTTGTCGGCAAAAGGCAGCGTCATCCGGTATATCTCCGCCCCGCCGATCACCATCAGTTCGTCCTGCCCCCGGCCAAGCTCAAGCGCCTCCTCCAGGCTATGAACGGTTTCCGCCCCTTCGGGAGCGAAGCCTTCGTCACGGGTCAGGATCACGCTTGTTCTTCCCGGAAGCGCTCTTCTCCCCAGGGAATCCCAGGTTTTGCGGCCCATCAGCATCGTCTTGCCCATCGTCTGCGCCTTGAAGAAGGCGAAATCCCGCGGCAGCCGCCAAGGCATGCCGCCATCCTTGCCGATGACCCCGCCCTCGCCCATGGCCCAAATCAAGCTAATGCTCATCGATATGCTTCCCTCCTCTTATGCCGTTATGAAATCCGCCTGCAAAATGTCTGCTACACGGCGACAGGCGCTTTGATTCCCGGATGATAACGGTAGCCTTCAAACTCGAAGTCTTCGAAGGTATAGTCGAAGATACTGTCCGGCTTTCGGCGGATGACAAGCTTCGGCAGCTCATACGGCTCTCTGGCCAGCTGCGTCGCCACCTGCTCCAGATGATTTGTATAAATATGCACATCCCCGCCGGACCATATGAATTCACCCGGCTCAAGCCCCGTCTGCTGGGCCACCATATGCGTCAGCAGGGCGTAGCTGGCAATATTGAACGGCAGGCCGAGAAACGTATCCACCGACCGCATGGTAAGCATGCAGGACAGCTTGCCGTCCGCCACATAGAACTGAAAGACGAAGTGACAGGGCGGCAGCTTCATTTCATCAATCTCGCCCACGTTCCATGCGCTTACCATATGCCTGCGTGAATCCGGGTTGTTCCTGATCGAATCAATCACATTCGAAATCTGGTCGATATGACGCCCGTCCGCGCTTTCCCAGGCGCGCCACTGCGAGCCGTATACCGGTCCCAGCTCTCCGTTCTCATCCGCCCATTCATCCCATATGGTAACGCCATTCTCTTTCAAATAGGCGATATTCGTTTCGCCCTTAAGGAACCAGAGAAGCTCATGCACCACCGATTTCAGATGAATCCGCTTCGTCGTCATCAGCGGGAACCCTTCCGACAGATCGAAGCGAAGCTGGCGGCCGAATACGGATAGAGTACCCGTTCCCGTACGGTCGCTCTTATGCGAGCCATGATCCAATATATCCTGCAAAAGCTCCAAATATTTACGCAAGCCTTCAACGCTCCTCCATTCATATGATCTTCTAATTCTATCATGACTTACGTCCCCATGTAACATACCAAACTATAGAAAAGGATAGCCAAGACGGCGCCTGAGGCAGCAGCTTCTTCATCCATCAGGAGCCTAAGAGCCGGTTCTCGCAGAAATCAAGACGGTGAATCAGGGATCGGCATATTCTTTCTTATCAAAATAGGGCGAAAACGCTTATGCGTCTTCGCCCTATTCTGTCTCGCCTGCTTGGCGCAGGCTTCATGCTCGCATAATTAGCGGGTCAGCACATGAATCGGATGTCCTTCGACCAGTTCTGCCGCTTCCATCACGACCTCGCCCAGTGTCGGATGGCCGTGAATGGTCAGCGAAATATCTTCAAGCGTAGCGCCCATTTCGATGGCAAGACCCAGCTCGGCAATCAGATTGGAAGCTTCGATGCCGACGATTTGCGCGCCGAGCACGATGTTGTTCTCTTCATTGGCGACAATCTTGATGAAGCCGTCCGGATTGTTCAGGGACAGGGCGCGGCCGTTGCCCGCAAACGGGAATTTGCCGGATTTGACTTTATAGCCTTTGTCCTTCGCTTCCTTCTCCGTCAGGCCGACGCTGGAGCATTCCGGATCGGTGAACACGACGGCCGGAATCACTTTGTAGTCGACAACGGATTTCTTTCCCGCAATCGCTTCGGCGGCAATTTTACCTTCATAGGAAGCTTTGTGGGCGAGCGCAAGGCCCGGAACCACGTCGCCGATCGCGAAGATGTTCGGAATGTTGGTGCGGCCCTGATGGTCGACCTTGATCAGTCCGCGCTCATCCAGCTCGACGCCGATCAGGTCGAGTCCCAGCTCGCCGTCCGTGTTCGGACGGCGGCCAACGGTGACAAGCAGGTATTCAGCCGTAACTTCCTTGGACTCGCCGCCCACGGAATACTTCACGGTGACATCCTTGTCGGTCTGCGCCGCGCTCTCCGCCTTGGCATTCGTCACGATCTCGATGCCAGTCTTCGCCATGCTCTTGGCTACAAGACGGGTCATATCCTTGTCGAAGCCCGGCAGAACAGTATCCATGCCTTCGATAATCGTTACTTTGGTGCCGAATTTGGAGTACATCTGCCCCAGCTCGGCGCCGATGTAGCCGCCGCCGATAACGATCAGGCTCTTCGGAATTTCCGGCAGCTCAAGCGCCTCGGTGGAGGACAGAATGCGCCCGCCGAACGGGAACGGCTTAAGCTCGATCGGACGGGAGCCGGTCGCGATGATGCAGTTCTTGAAGCGGTAGCGCGGCGATTCATGGTCGTTGAATACACGCGCTTCCGTTGTGCTGATGAACATGCATTCGCCGTTGAAGATTTCAACCTTGTTGCCCTTCAGCAGGCCGGCGACGCCGCCGGTCAGCTTCTTGACGACGCTGGACTTGAACTCCTGCGTCTTGGTGAAGTCCACCTTGACGTTCTCGGCGCTAACGCCGAAGGCTTCGCCGTGCTTGGCGGATTCATACTGGTGAGCCGCCGAGATCAGCGCTTTGGACGGGATGCATCCGCGGTTCAGACATACGCCG
This sequence comes from Paenibacillus forsythiae T98, assembly GCF_000520735.1. Taxonomy (GTDB): domain Bacteria; phylum Bacillota; class Bacilli; order Paenibacillales; family Paenibacillaceae; genus Paenibacillus_AQ; species Paenibacillus_AQ forsythiae. The sequence goes on along the minus strand of NZ_ASSC01000737.1, from coordinate 834 downwards.
CCGACTTCGGACTTGTCCACGATAAGCACCTTTTGTCCGAGCTGGGCAGCCCGGATGGCCGCCACATAACCGCCTGGACCCGCACCAATTACCAATGTATCAATATCAAGTGAAGCGTCTCCCACTACCATATCTTACACCTCCATAACCAGCAGCTCCGGATTGGCGAGCAGCGATTTAATGTAGTTCATAAAGTTCTGCGCGGTTGCGCCGTCGATAATGCGATGGTCAAAGCTTAAGGACAGAGCCATGACCGGAGCGGCCACGATCTCGCCGTTCTTCACCACCGGCTTCTCGCTGATGCGGCCCGTTCCGAGAATGGCCACTTCAGGGAAGTTGATGATCGGCGTAAAGAACATGCCCCCGGCGGAGCCGATGTTCGTGATGGAAATGGTGCTGCCCTTCATTTCGTTCGGGTTCAGCTTGCCTTCGCGGCCGCGGGCGGCCAGGTCGCTGATCGCCGATGCGATCATCCAGATGCTCTTGCGGTCGGCATCCTTGATCACCGGAACGATCAGGCCATTCTCCGTATCAGTGGCGATGCCGATGTTGTAATATTTCTTGTACACAATTTCATTCGCTTCTTCGTCGATGGTCGCATTAAGCGCCGGGAACTGACGCGAAGCCGCGACGAGCGCCTTGACGATGAACGGAAGATAGGTAACCTTCACACCCTTCTTCTCGGCGACAGGCTTCATGCGTGTGCGGAAAGCGACCAGCTCGGTTACATCCACTTCGTCCATAATCGTTACGTGCGGAGCGGTATAAGCCGATTTGACCATGGCGTTCGCAATCGCCTTGCGGATGCCCTTGAACGGTACGCGCTCTTCCTCA
>NZ_ASSC01000736.1 GCF_000520735.1 Paenibacillus forsythiae T98 | reverse complement strand
GCCCGCCGAAAGAGCGGACATAGGCAGAGGCTGTCCCGGGAGCCGCGGAGCGCGGCGCGGGACAGCTTTTTTACCACAAGATCGCAAGCGTACAGTTCGATTAAGTGAACGAGGCTGGCTGCAATCTTGCAGAATAAGGCGTTATTGCAGCAAAACGATAATAGCCTGCCGTTGCCCTGATGGGCTCTGGCAGGCTTGTTTTGCGTATATCGGCATGAATACAGGGAAGGAGGGAGATTAAGATTCGGAAGGCGTCCAGCGGCCTTCCTCCGAGTTGTCGGCAGAGCCAAGCTGCGGAGCTTCGGGCTAGAACGAAGCCCGCCACAGCAGCGCCGCCGCGAGCGCGGAGAGAAGCAGCGCCGCCGTATCCCGCCGCCGCCAGCGCAGAACGAGCCAGGGCGTGCGCGGCTTGGACGGGTCATAGCCGCGGGCTTCGATCGCGGTGGCCAGCTCGTCCCCCATGCTGATCACCTGGAGGAGCAGAGGAACGGCCATCAATGAAATGTGCTTCGGCGTCCAGCGTCCCCACCCCCGCTTCCGGTTTCCCCTGGAGGCGAGCGCGAGCTGCAGGGATGAGATTCTTCCCAGAATCCAGGGAATGAACTGCAAGGTGACAGAGACGGCGAGCGACCAATTCCGCGTTCTGACGCCCAGTTTGCCGAGCGGAGCGATAGCCCATTCCAGCCCTTCGCGCAGCGGCGCTCCGGATGTCGTCTCGGTGAAGAGAAAGCCGAGCGAAATGAGCAGCCCCAGGCGGAGGACGGACAGACCTCCGTTCAGGGCGCCCCCGGAGGAGAACTGGAGGG
>NZ_ASSC01000735.1 GCF_000520735.1 Paenibacillus forsythiae T98 | reverse complement strand
CTTTGGTGAATACGGAAGAAGTCCGCCTTCGGACCTCTTCCGTTTTTTTGTATCGAATTATTCCTTGGGAAAATATTCCCGATTTTATCAGAATAGGAGAGAAGACCCCCTCCTCTGCAGGCAGGGGATGAATCGGCTTCGAACAAGGGAGGGGTTCAGCCCTCAATTATCCGACATCTTCGGGGTTTCCTAAGCTCTGGCTTGTGCCCTTGTTCGGCCACGCTTTCCTTTCGTCTCCCTCGCCTGCCAGCAACTTTTTTTTATGGAAACTCCTTGAATAGGAACTCGTGTTCGGTTATAATTCGAGATGAACAGAGGGGGCCTGGCCATGTTCATCCAAAAAGCCTACAAATTCCGCATCTATCCCACACCCGAACAAGCCACACTCATTAACAAGACGATCGGGTGCAGCCGCTTTGTGTACAATCGTTTTCTGGCGTGGTGGAGGGAAGCTTTTCAGAAGACAGGCAAAGGCTTAACCTACGGCGCATGTTCAACCGAATTAACCGGACTCAAACGAGAATTGTCTTGGCTGAGCGAAGTCGACAGTACCGCTTTGCAGTCGGCGCTCAAACACCTTGCCGATGCGTATAAACAATTTTTCACAAAACGTAACAATGCCCCTTGCTTTAAAAGCAAGAAAAATCCGGCGCAATCCTATACCACCCAAATCCAAGGGAAAAGTCAGTCTCCGGAAGTGAGTATTGTAGAGAGATGCATCAAGCTTCCCAAGCTGGGATGGGTGAAGTTCGCCCAAAGCCGTGAAGTCACCGGACGCATCATCCATGCCACTCTTCGGCGCCATCCTTCGGGAAAATACTTTGTATCCGTGCTTGCGGAAACCGAAGCAGAGGCGCTGCCCAAAACCCGTTCGGAGGTGGGGATTGACTTGGGACTCAAAGAGCTCGCGGTGTTGTCCAATGAGGAAGGGTTTGGCAACCCCCAATTCTTTCGTACCTTGGAGAACAAACTCGCTGAGGCCCAGCGCAAGCTCTCCCGCCGGAAGAAAGGCGGATCGAACTGGAATAAACAGCGGATCAAAGTGGCCCGGATACATGAAGATATTCGCAATGCGAGAAAGGACTATCTGGACAAAGTCTCGACGCATATTGTCAAAAACCACGCCATCATTGCCGTCGAAGACTTGTCCGTTCGCAACCTGCTTACAAACCGGAAGCTATCCAAAGCGATTAGTGAAGCCTCCTGTCCCTGTTTCGCAAGATGCTGGAATATAAGTGTGCATGGTATGGCCGAGTATTGGTTACAGTTAGTCGCACCTTTGCCTCCTCCCAATTATGTTCTTGCTGCGGATACCGGAACCGGGAAGTCAAGAATCTGAATGTGCGTGAATGGACATGCCCGTCGTGTGGAACCGTCCATGACCGGGACTTGAACGCCAGTCAGAACATTCTGGCCGAAGGTAAAAGACTGCTACAGCTGTAGATCTTACATAAACTGCCGGGACGGCAGGGTTCGCTTGGTCAACTTCTCTTCGGTAGAAGGGACTACCCAAGAATCTCCTTCCTCTTAAGCGTCAGCGTAGGGAGGAGAGTGTTCAATGGCAGTTAATAGTATAGTCCTATTATTATACTATTGTGATGTGGTGAAGACGGATGATGCGTCTCGCATGCCGATTTTGGACAGCCCGATATTGTACGGGAAGCATGCCCTTCCGCTCCGGATCGGACTGCCGCTTGTTCCCAGGAAAGGGGCCTTGGTGGATGCAGAATAAAGTTGGAGAAATAAGCCAGGCGATTCCGAGCATCGCTCCTGGCACCCGATGTGAGCGTGTAGACCGGATCTTCAAAGAGAATCCCGCGCTCCACGGGGTGGCTGTAACGGAGAATGATTACCCGGTTGCTCTGATCATGAGAGTGAGATTTTACCAGAGAATCGGGACGCTTTACGGCTACACGCTGTATATGGAAAGACCCGTTCAGCTAATTATGGACCCCGCTCCGCTGGTGGTTGATTATGATTGCCCCATTACCGAGGTCAGCAAGCTGGCGATGGGACGAGATAAGGAGAAGCTGTACGACGATGTGGTGGTCACTTGCGGAGACCGGCTGTACGGCGCGGTAAGCGTCAGGGATTTGCTGCTGCATTTTGCGGAGATTCAAGCCGAGACCGCGAGCTTCATGAATCCACTTACCGGGCTGCCGGGCAATGTAAGCATCAGCGAGTGGCTGAAGGGGGCGCTGGCACAGGAGCGCTACAGCGTGCTTTATTTTGACCTCGACAATTTCAAGGCTTACAACGATACCTACGGGTTCAAGGAAGGGGACAGGCTGCTTCAGTGGACGGCGGATCTGATAAAAAACGGCATGACGCCCGCGGGAGGGCTTGTAGGACATATCGGAGGGGACGATTTCATCGTCGCTTTGGATCACCATCATTACGCCGAATGCTGCCAGTCGGTTCTGCGCGCGTTCGATGAGACGATCCGGGGTTTTTACTCCGAGGCGCACTTCATGAGGCAGTCAGTCCTGGCCGAGAACCGCTCCGGGAAACTGGAGGAAATCCCGCTTGTGTCCCTGTCGGCGGCCATTGTGACCAACCGCTTCCGCAGCTTCGGTTCCGTTGAAGAGATTTCCGCTGAGGCGGCAAGCCTGAAAAAAAGATGCAAGCTGCACAGGGGCAGCTGCCTGGTCGACGACAGCTACCTGGAGCCACGGGCCTATGTGTAGCCTCCCCCGAGGCTTGTATATCCCGCTCCTGTGGTGGTAAGATGGCATCAATACATGCGCGCCAAGACCCTAGACGGTGGAGTGTGATAACTATGCGCGATAATAAGACAGGCAGCCGGGGCGTTCACGAGCCGTTCTATGTTATGCTGAATGAGTACAGAATCGCCGATCTTGTAATTACGGCCCATGCGGGAAGCCGTTACGAAAGACGGGGCCAGAGCGGGGGACAGGCGGCCAAGGATGCGGCTTACTGGTTGTGGCAATGTCTCAAGCAGAAGAGGGTGCGGGCGCACTCACCGGGGGAGCCGGAAATGTATGTGGTGGATAATGATCTTGTAATGGCGGCGCGCATTGTGGAAATTCCGGACGAGTTCGATCTTTACGGGAACCCGCTCTATAAGCTCATCGTCGTTTCTTTTCTCGGAAAGATGTCGGAGAATATCGATCTCAGGGACCTGAAGACCTATTATGCCCGGCAGCAAAATACACGGCGGGTTACCCTCATGCAGACCGGACGGAAGAGACGGTAACCGAAGGAACCATACGGCGAAGAGACATGCGGCGCGGCCGCATGTCTTTTTGAAAATATACAACGTTGAGCGGCGGGTTTGTCAGCACGTTGATGGACTCGTGAACCTGAGACTCAGCGATAATGGGAGTGTACAGCATGAATTTTCACCAACTGCATATTTTTTACACCGTATCCGAAAAAGGGAGCTTCTCCGCTGCGGCGCAGGCGCTGCATATGACTCAGCCGGCCGTGACGATGCAGGTTCAGTCGCTGGAGGACTATTTCGGAACGAAGCTGTTCAACCGTTCTACCAAGAAAATCATGCTCTCCGACGCGGGAAGGACGCTGCTTCCGTTCGCGCTGCGCAGCATGGAGCTGATGCGGCAGACCGATCAGGCGATGGCGGCTTATACGCATATGCTCGAAGGGCGGCTGCTGCTCGGGTCAAGCCTGACGATCGGGGAATACGTGCTGCCCCGGCTGCTCGCGCCTTTTGGCAAGGCTTACCCGAACATTTCGGTCATGCTGAAGATTATGAACACAACGCAGATCATGGAGGAGATCACCAGGCACCAGCTTAATTTCGGGCTGATCGAAGCCGAGGTGACCCACCCGGATATGGTAATCGAGCCGGTGATGGAGGACGAGCTGAAGCTGATCGTGCCGGAAGGCCATGAGCTTGCCGGGAGAAGCGAAGTGCCGCTTGAGGAGGCTCTGCGGTTTCCGTTCGTGCTGCGCGAGCAGGGGTCCGGAACGCGCCGCGTGATGGAAGAGCAGCTTCTGTCCAAGGGACTGGATCTGGATGAATTGCAGGTTGTCATGGAGCTGGGCAGTACGGGGGCTGTCAAATCGGCGGTGGAGGCGGGGCTGGGCATAACGATGCTGTCTCCGTCCACGGTCAGGCATGAAGCCGCTTTGGGTCTACTGAAAATTGTGAATATCTCGGATGCTTCATTCAAGCGGCAGTTCTACGCGATTCACCAGAAATCGACGCTGCTGCCGATCCATGCGGTAACCTTCCTGACCTTTCTGCGGGAGCACGCAGAGGACTAGAAGGTACGTACGGGATCATGAAATTTGGGGGGAGCGTTGATGGCTGTTTGTTTGGCAGGACAAAAGGTTGTACTACGCGATATCACAGAGGGTGATATTCCAAGGCTGTATTATCACTGCTACGAGTCGCCCGACCGGGAGCATTTGAACTGGAATGGCCCCTATCAGCCGCAGGAGCCGGCTACCTATGAGCAATTTCTGGAGCAGCACAAGGCGGCTCTGGAGACGGCCAAGGCCGACAAGGCCCGCTCCCAGCTGATCATTGAGATCGACGGCGAAGTGAAGGGGAAGGTTGGCAGGTACTGGGTATCCGAGGCTACGAACTGGTTTGAGATCGGGATTGTTATTTTCGATTCAAGCTATTGGTCCGGCGGTTACGGCACCGAAGCCTTCCGGATGTGGATGGATTATTTATTCGCTCATCTGGATACCGTCCGTCTGGGCATCGGCACATGGTCTGGCAATGAACGGATGATGCGGCTTGCCGCCAGATGCGGAATGGTCGAGGAAGCCCGTGTCCGCAAGGCGCGGATTGTCCGGGGAGAATATTATGATGCAATCAAGATGGGGATTTTGCGCGAGGAATGGGAAGGGATGAAGGAGAATTTTGGATGAACGTGAGGGGATGAGCGGCATGGAACAGGAGCTGCGGAATGCAGGAGCCGGTTCTTCCGGACGCTGCGACTTGCACACACATACGCTTGCGTCCGACGGGATGCAGCCTCCGGCTGAAAATGTGCGTCTGGCCAAGGAGAAGGGGCTGGCCGCGGTCGCCATTACGGATCACGATACGGTAGCCGGCATAGCCGAAGCGCTGGAGGCCGGGGAACAGTACGGCATTACGGTCGTACCCGGCGTAGAAATCAGCACCCGGGCCGGCGGCAAGGACATCCATATCCTTGGTTATGGTGTCGATTTCCGGGATGAACAGTTCCTGAAGCGGCTGGCGGTGCTGCAAGAGACCCGGGCAGCGCGGAATGAAGCTATTATCGAACGGCTGCGGGTACTGGGCATCGGCATCACGCTGGAGGCGGTCATTCGCGGTATTGGCCGGGAGCTGAAGCCGGATGAGAGCGTCGGCAGGCCGCATATCGCGGACGAACTGGTGCGGCTCGGAGCAGCGTCCGACATGCGCGATGCCTTCGACAAATATCTGGCCGAGGGCAAGCCTGCCTTCGTGTCGCCGCCACGTATTTCCCCCGGGGAAGCGTGCCAGTGGATCGCCGAAGCGAAGGGCAAGGCAGTGCTCGCGCATCCCGGACTTTACGGCGATGACGAACTGGTGCGCGGCATTCTTGAGGGCGGCGGCTTTGCCGGTGTCGAGGCGTATTATTCCGACCATGGCTCGGCCGAGGAGAGGCGCTATCTGGAAATGGCGCGGGAGTACGGTTT
>NZ_ASSC01000734.1 GCF_000520735.1 Paenibacillus forsythiae T98 | reverse complement strand
CCTGCTACTGTGGCTATCGATCTGCTGCTTCATTTGGGCTTGCTGGAGCGAAGAGATCAGACCTTCTCGCTCGCGGTCCCTGCCGTGAAGGCTTGGCTGCGCCTTGATGACAGCGAAATGTTTGCGCTTCTTCTAGGCGCGGTTTCCAGGCGATATGGGCGCAGGACGGCCGCCGACCGGCATTTGCGCTCCCTGCTCGCCCGCCCGGAATATGCGCCTGGCCGCTGGTATTCGCTTGAGGATACGATCGGCTGGATGGAGGCTCAAGGCTTGTCCGCTCTCGGGGAAAGGGCAGAGCTGAAGGCGGCCTCCACCGCATGGCTGCGCAGCCTTGC
>NZ_ASSC01000733.1 GCF_000520735.1 Paenibacillus forsythiae T98 | reverse complement strand
CTGTCCGGGTCGAGAATAGCGGCCAGCACCGTATAGCGCCCGCCCGGAAGCCCGCCCGGCACATTCAGGTGGATGGCTGCCGTACTTGCGCCCGGAAGCCAGCTTCGGATATCGGTGGAGCTGCGGACGGAAGCCCTGATGTTTCCCGCTCCGTCCGCCAGTGAAATCTCCAGCGGCCATTTGAAGTAAAAAGGCGCCGTTCCGCGGTTGACGATGTTCAGCTTGACGTGCAGCGTCTCGCCCGGCTTTCTTGTTTCTTCGTAGACTGCCTTCCGGATAACGAACCGGTAGCCGATGGTGCGGAGAAAGCGGTCGATATTCGCCTGCAGCGGGCCTCCAGGCTCCTCGTCCCAAGGCGCGGAGGGGCCAAGCCAGGATACGTGGGTTAACCGGACCTGACGGAGCGACTCTTCCAGGTTCCCGGCCTCCAGGAAGACACGCGGGTCTCCCGAGAATTCGCCTCCGCTGGGCGACTTCATCCAGAAATCCCGCATCGCCGGCTCCTTGTCCTTCGTCAGCCAGGAGGTATAGCCGTTAGTGTACCAGTTCAGGAATTCGTCAATGGTCGAATCATGCTTGCCGAAAGCGTCATTGTACAGCCCCATTCCATAA
>NZ_ASSC01000732.1 GCF_000520735.1 Paenibacillus forsythiae T98 | reverse complement strand
CAGCCAGCGCGCCAAGTCGCCTGTCCGGTACATCCGCTCTCCCGGCACAAACGGATCTGCCACAAATCTTTCAGCCGTCAGTTCCGGTCTGTTCAAATAACCGCGCCCCACACCGTCGCCAGCAATGCACAACTCCCCCTGCACGTTAAAAGGCTGGAGTCCTCCACAAGCGTCAAGAATATAAAAACGATGATTGCCCAACGGCTTGCCGATAGGCACATAACCGTTTGTCGGAAGCGATGCCCCCGGTAAAATATCGAATGCCGAGGCATCGACGCAAAGTTCCGTTGGCCCGTACACATTGGTAATCCGTGGAGCCGTTCCATTCGGCCCATCGGCATAAAACCGGTCCAATAGCCGTGAGACCGTTACCCATGAAAGAGCTTCTCCTCCGATAAGCATATGCCGGAGGGCTACGCCTTGAAGACTATCGGCCGCAACAAGTAACTGCAAATGGGCCGGAGTTCCGTCTGTCACATCAATCTGATGCAGGCAGTAATAATCGGATAAAGCTTGTCCGTCGGATACCGTCGTTTTGGGAACGACATACAACGTATGGCCGAATAACAGCGCTGCAAATATTTGCTGCACCGACGCATCGAAATGATACGAAGCTAAGAGGGCTACCCTCAAGCCGGTATCGTAAGCGGCATATACTTGCTTGCGAAGACTTTCCAGCAAATGAACCACTTGTCGATGCTCAATCAACGTCCCTTTCGGGCTGCCTGTTGTGCCGGAGGTGTAAATAGTGTAGGCCAAATGATGAGGGCCGGCGATCGGTTCCAGGTTTGTATGCTGTGTCCCATAAGCCTCCGGCTCGTTCACGAAAACGAGTTTCCCCCCGAAAGCTATACGCTCCTCCAAATGACGCTGCGTGAGCAGCAGCCTTACGCCCGCATTCTCCAGCACATAACGAATGCGATCCTCTGGAAATTCCGAATCAATAGGGACATACGCACCTCCGGCTTTCAAGATGCCGAATATCCCCACGATCATCTCCAGAGATCGCTCGGCCATAATGGCGACAGG
>NZ_ASSC01000731.1 GCF_000520735.1 Paenibacillus forsythiae T98 | reverse complement strand
CCCGCGGGCCCCGCCGTCGCACGGAAGCACCCCCGGCACGCAGCTACAACTGATCGACTTGCTCGATGGAAACACTCCCGTTCGTGCCTTCCGCGCCGGGAGTACCCGCCGATCCGGACCCCCCGTTCGCCCCGTCGCTCGCGGTCGATGGCGGCACGCCCGGCTTCGAGCCGTTCACTCCTCCGGGGCCGCCTACACCGCCACTCCCCCCCGGGCCGCCTGCTCCGCCTACACCGCCGGTTGAATTCCCGGATACAGGTTGTATCAGAGAAGCCGTCACATACCGGACGATAATATCGCCGCCGTTGCCGCCGTTGCCTCCATTGCCTCCGTGTCCGGCATTGCTGCCGCTGCCGCCGACACCGCCCAGCGCAGGCGGCAGTGAATCCTCGCATTTGGACGCTTGTTGCCCGGCATTGCCGCCGGCGCTCCCATTGCCGCCATTGCCGCCGTTACCGCCGTTGCCGCCATTACCCCCTTGACTAAGAATCGTAATAACTGACTGCGTGACGATTTCCCCGCAGCGCAGCACGAAATCAAACGCGTTTTCTCCCGCGCCGCCATTGCCGCCGCTCTCTCCGCTCGTCGGCGCGTTAAAGCCCGGCTGTCCATTCGTTGCTGGGGTACAGTGAGGATTGTCATGTTTGTCGTACGATCCGTTTTGCCCGTTCGCTCCGTTTTGCGTTGCGGTTTGCCCGTCCACACCTGCCGCTCCCGCGACCCCGTTCGCGCCTTGAATGACAATATCGCTCATATGATCGTTCCTCTCCTAATAGTGATGCCCGGCTCCATGATGCGTTCCATGTAAAGATTGGAATGCAAGATCTGGCTTGGATACGGCCGTTAGCCACAAAACTGTTTAATTGATCGGCACGTTATTGACGTAAATTCTACCCGGCGTGCCGGTGGTGCCATTGGAACCGACCTTGCCCGCATTGCCGCCGCCACCGGTAGGACTCCCCTGGCCGCCGGAGCCCGCGTTGCCGCCCCGGCCACCCTGTCCGGCTTTGCCCTTGTTCGGATTGGGCGAGAACTGAAACGACGTGCCGGGAGCAGACGACGAGTAAATAATATTAACCGTTCCTCCGTTACCGCCATTGCCACCGGGTTTTCCAGACTGGCCGGTGCCTCCCTTCCCAGGCTGGGTGCTGCACGAATTTTTCCCGCTGGAGCCGGAAGAGCCTTTCGACCCGGCTGCGCCGTTGCCGCCTGTTGCGCCTGACTTGCCGTCTTGGCCTTCGTTCGTAATCGTCGGGTTTGAGCCGTCGTTGCCTGGCTGCTGGGTAAAGGTATTGGACAATATTTTGACTATCCCGGTCGTGGTAATACGCCCGCCCGGCTCTACCGTTATCGTATTGAAGCTGAACGTCACCGGTTGGCTGGAGCCTCCTTGCAAGTTTGCCGTATGACCGCTCCGCACGATTAAGTCGTTCGCCGCCAAAATGGCCAGCTCCGTCGGGGAAAAATGCTTCTGAATAACTTCCTTTACAAAAACCGGCTCCACGACGGACGGAACATTGCGGAAAAGTGTACCGGATCCGGGCCGGTCACATCAATCGTCTCCTTATGGATAATGTCTTCCGTTAGACCGTAACGGGACATAAACGTATTCCGCAATTGATTGACTAGGCTCATCGCTTGGCGCCTCCTCAAGTTTTACAAAGTTCCTGCTTGAAGCTGGTTGGCTTACTGCTTGACGAATTTGTTAGCAATAATAATGACGGGAGTATGGCAAAAAATTTGCCCGCCCGGCTCCAGCGTAATCGAATTGACATTGAGGATGAGCGGATCGTGGCCTTCCTCAGGCTCGATCACAAGCGGATGGTCTGGTTTGACGACGATATCTTCCACGGAAAACACGCCGGCCTGAATCGGAAAATATCTCCGTTCCACGATGCTCAAGTAGCTTGACACCGTCTCCTCCTGCCCGGCTAGAATGGCGCGCAGAGCGGCATATACTTGGCGCTCCTCCGATTCGTTCAGATGTTTGGCATCTGCTTCTTGCCTGCTTTGCGGCCAAGGCTCCGGAATATTTCGGGGAGCGGCCGCTCCCGAGGAGCCGCTGACAAGAACCTTCAATTCCTCAATCGTATGGATCGACACAATCTTGGCCTCCACCGCCGACGGTACCTGCGGCTTGGTAGATAAATACGTCGGCCCCGGCTGGCCCCCGGTGGTCAGCGTGCCTTGATAGATGTCCGCTTCAGTTAAACCCAACCTGCTGGACGTTTCTTTGAACAAATCGACCACGTGTTCCCCTCCTTATAAAGTAGAACCATATTTATGAAAAAGCCCCTGCCCGTCTCTAACCGCAGTACATGATGAAGCAGGCGGGCAGAGACGCTTCATCCAGTAATTTGGGACCGGTTCCTACGATGCCGGAATGCTGTATACTTGCAGGCTGCTGCCGCTGCGGATGACATCGTACGTTTTGGAACCGTCGATGACGTACCAGAAGCCGCTTTCGCTCACCGTCTCGATCCGCGTGGAGGCGGTAAGCGTAACCCCGTTCGCCGCAAAGTCCGCCCGTACGGCAGTCACGTCGTGATTGTCGAAGTTCGGCTGCTTCTCCAGCGGAAGATCGAACAACGGCGGCGTTGGCGTCCAGTGGTTGATGCTCGGCTCCGTCCGGTTGTTCGGTCCAACGATCGCCTCGTAATTGAGCGTGTACACGCTGCGCCAAACATTGATGACGAACTTGGCCGCGCTTATATATTGAGGACCCGTCGGCTGCAAACGGGAGTTCAGCGTCCGCACGAGGAACGAGCCGTCAGGGTTGTAAATATCCATGCCTGTAATTGCTCGTCACGCTGCCGCCGGACACATACGAGAGCACGTAGATGTACCCTTTCGCCTCTACGGCGACGTCGAAGTACGTAATATCCGTGCGCCCGTCCGGATTGTAGAGCTTCATGTGCGACAAATAGCGGTTCACATTCAACTGCCGGCTGTTCGTCTCATCCTTGGCTATATAGTAAGACTTCGCGCCGGTCCGGTCTTCCACGACTCAAATGCTGCCCCCGGCGCGCACATCGACCTCAACGTCTGTCAGCGCATTGTTGACGTTAAGCACGTTGCCCGCTTTCTTGATGTCGAAGACGGCGCTCCGAGTCGGGTCGGTAATTTTCCACTGCTGGCCTTGCACGACAATCGTCACAAAAGCGCTGATGTCATGACGAAGCCCGGCTTGCCGTCCATCGAATCGACACGGCGCAAATGAAACTGGTTATTGCGCGTATCAACGATAAAGTTGTTCAGGCTGACCTCGCGATCTTGCCCTTCCTTCGGCTCGACGCCGAACTGGTCGTAAGCGATTGCCAGTTGGACGACAAATCCCGTCTCGGACAGCTTGAAGCGCGACTGCGGATCGGCCAGCACGGACAAGTTTTGCGCCAAATAATTTTGGCTGCTGGCGCTCCATACATAGCGACCTGATACGCCTGTCCGTTTAGCGTCATGCCGACCGGCTTGCACAACCGGTTGCCCCCGCTGCTACAATCGAGACTCGCCACTGTCGCCGTCGGCAAATCGCCCGCACGCCAGACGTGCTTTTGACTCGAAGCGTCGTAAACGATTTTTTGCTTATATTTGTACTGCGTATCCTGTGTGAGCGGGACGAGATTTCCGTAATATTGCCTGAAGGCCGCAGCGAAGTTAAGCCGTCGTCCGGGAATGCGGGCAGCCATTCGCCCTGGTATTTGCCACACAACCAGCTGCTTTCGGAGTAAATGCCCGCCATAATTTGCAGCTTGCCTCCGACCGGAATGTCCGCGAACGTCAGCTTAAGCAGCGTGCTGGACGTCGTCTCCGGCATTTTGCCCTTCAGCACGAAGTTCGTTCCGCCCTGATATTGCACGGTCACCTGATAGTGATGGGAGACGGCTGTGTCCGGATTTCCGGCTTCGCCGTGTTCCGGGTCCGGCTTCAAGGTAAACTCCAGATCCATGGAACGGGCCACGGTGGCCGACAGCGTCGATGCAGAGGACATAATTTCACCCGTCGTAACCGCCATGGCGGCGACATTAATGGCCATGTTCGCCGCCCGTAGCGCCCAGCCGACGAACGGAGGATTGGTCGCAGGCGCAGCCGCTGTAATTTGGCCCGTAATTTTCAGCGCGAGCTTCTCCCCTTCTTCACCAGCATACCGGCAACCGCATTGGCTACGGTGGACAGCGCCCACTTCGTATGGCCGAGTGCAGATGCCGTCGCCACCCCCTGCCGACGATTGGAAAAGCTACGCTCAATACGGCGATAATGTTATCCCAATCCTCGACGAAATCGTTAAACCATTTGGAGCTTGTAATCGCCGCTCCCGCTACGAGGAAGATGGTCGGAATGCCATACTGCATAATGCCCGTCATCAGCGACCCGACCAGCGCAATGTCCTTATCCCACTGAGACGTGCCTAGACCGCCGAACAGCAGCTTAAGGCTCGTCGCATCGCTTGGAAACTTAAATAACAGTGTTTTAGGATACAGTCGGCATCGGCATGCCCATCTCCGAGTTGACCGCCGAGACCGGCGTAATAAATTTTTTGGAATCCGTCTCGAACCAGCTTCGCATAAATTCCGGAAGCTTCTCTTCCCAGCCAGCCGGATTTTTAATCTGCTCGCCTTTCTCGTTAAAAAACTGCGCAAACGCGCCGAGCGACCGCAAATACGCATTTTTCACTTCGATGGAAAACGTTCCGTCTGCATGGAACTTCAGCGAGCCTGCATCCACGCCCAGACCATGATTTGGCGCCAGCTCCTTCACCGTCCACTTGAACTGCAGTGTGGCAAGCCCCAGGCCCTTCACCCCACTAGTATGCTCGGCGAACGGTGACTATGCTGGAGCCGCTATTGTCCTGGTGCTCGCTCGCCGTCTTACCCTGGTTTACGCTCCACGTCTGGTTTTGCAGCTCGGTATCGTTGCTCGCCGTCCGCATCGCTCCGACGTGCGGCACTGTGGCCGCATCTGTCGTCATTTCCGACCATTTGTACTCCAAAACACGGTCGCCTACTTTGCGTTCAGCCAAATCGAACTCAAAATAAAGCGGGTTGCCGTCCTTATCGACGGAATCGGTAATGGTCGCCCATCCGCCCGTCGAGCTGGCTTGGCCTTGTCTGCTGATGATGGTTGCCAGCTCGCGAACCCGGTTGTATTGCGCCGGATTGATGATTTCCGACGGGTAAATATGATCGCCTGTCACAATGGCGGCCGTATAAGGCCGGTTGCCCGTGGCGGCACTGCGGAGTGCATGTCCAGTATGCGCTTTCACAACAACCTTTTCCGTACCCACCCAAGTGGTGAGTTCTTGATCCGTGTAGCCCTCCACCAGTTGGAAATGAAATGTTTTTGGCATGTACATTCTCCTTTTCACATTTACTCCTGAGCCACAAGGGACATCGATAAGGCCTGGATAATTTCCATATTTTTGATTATAGCAAAATACCGGAACATTTGGTAATATTTTTTACGAAAATCAAAGCTTGCGGGAACGAAAATTCTGGACATGACAAACCAGGGCTGCCAATGGCAGTCCTTTACTTAGGGGGATCGATCATTTGATCGAATAGACTTCTTATAACAATCCCAGATATCCGGAAAATTGGAAGATGTCACTCTCGTGATGTTTAACAAAGTCTAGGTCGCACCTAAGAAAATCGATCAAACTAGCCATTTCGTCGCCGGAAATTACAGAGAACAACCTTTTCATTCGATTACGCATCGCTTTTGGATGTTTAAGCAAGCAACAATCCTTATACTTTTTATACCGTTTACGACGAATAAAGCTTTTCTCATCAAACTGACCATCGGAAACACTCTGTACATGGCAATATTCCATTAAATCAATAACGAACTCAGCAGCCGTTCTCATTTCTTCATGAATAGATTCCGGCTTATCCAAATTTACGAGCATCGATACGTCCCCCCTTGTCTAGTTACTCCTTCCTCCGATAATTACGATAGTGCCATTACTCCTCTAATCGAAATCGTTCATAACCGGGGCCAATCTTTCCAATAATTTTCTCGACTTGTTTCAACGAAATGTTAGCGTCCATAGTATTGTTAATAAACTGTCTGGCAAACTCCCCTACCCGTTCATGTTCCATAAACAACTGCGCACTTACCTCGCCTCTATCAGCACCGAAGGTAGAGAGGGAAAGCGGTATCGCTTTAGTTGGCGTGGCTTGATCTTTCGAAGCTTCTATGAAAAATGTCTGTTCCGGAAAAGCATCCTCTACGGAGTCATCGTCCTGGACTTGCTTTTCAATCTCCCGCAGCCCCCACAAGCTCTTCTTGAGTCCGGTTTTGAGTTTGCGGTCCAGATTGACGACGGGTTTAGCAATATCTTTAAGATAGTGGTATGGGCAGTATTGGTATGGCGTATCCGGCCACGTTTCCTCCATGGCCAAACGAATAGATTTCTGACCGTCGCTAACCAGACCAATGACCGGAAGCCCGAGGTCTTTCAAGGGTTTCAGGAGCGCCATAAGTTCCGTTTTCGATCCGCTTTTCAGATTCTTTGCGGCCAAAATCCGACCGCTAAACCCTTCACGGACCACATAAAGGGTTTCATTCCCTTTCTCCGGCTGGACACCGTCCATGGAGAGAAGAAGACCTTTGTATGTCTCTACAACAGACGTTAAATCCTTTTTTACGTCAGGGGTCAGAGAAGCACGAAGTAAGGTGAGATACCATTCGTACAGATGCATGGCATGACGTTCCGAGGTCGGGATTCCTCGCTCTTTCAAGGCTTCAGAGATTTCGGTAACCGTCTAATGCTGCTTGAAACGCATGACGCCTACAAGGGCCAACACGTCGTAGGCGTACGAAGTATATTTTAAACAGAGCGCATCGGCCTCTACCGAGGTGAAACATCGTTCCGCTTTCCCGCAAGCTGCATTCGGACAGTGGTATGCCTATTCCAGGCCTCCAGAATTCCGTTCAGAGTCGCTACAATTTTATGCGAAGCGGTATGGTGCCTTTTCAGTTTCGTCCCACAGTCAGGACAATGTGTAAGTTCCGGTCGAAAATAAACTCGTTTCTCGGGTGTCAGTCGATTTTTAGGTAAGTCCCTGTTAGGTTTCATGATGATCCCTCCAGAACTTGTCTTACCCTCTATTACCCATTTTCTGGAGTGTTAGCTTTTTAATCAACGGTAGTTTTTTTTCCCCTACTTAACGTCTGTGAGATCTCCCCGGGTAAGAGCGATAACCTTCCCCTCATCTATCTGCCACATTTACATGATGAGATTCGGGCAGTATTGGACTTTGCTTTGTCATGCAAGCTCGTCCGTCCCATCATGCCTTCTATGTGGTTTCTGTTCGTCAGACCGAGGGTTTGCCTCCGGCTTCCTTCAGATTCTGCCTCACGGCAGACACCCTTGCCTTTGGCTAACAGTTCCTACTGCCAAGCCTGTAGCGGACTTTCACCGCCAAGTTATCGCCCATGCCGGGCGCACATGAAAAAGGACCCCGTCTTTGGAAGACGAGGCCCTCGAAGTGCTGTTATGTAACGGCCCGGCGGAGGATTCCGCGGCAGGCTATCCATGGTCGATCGACTGGAGCATCATAACGGACTTGGCAACCAGGCTGTCGTGATGGGTGATCTCGATCTCCAGCTTGCAGGTCCGGCGGCTGCTCTCAAGCAGCCTTGGCGTCACGATCACGGAGTCCTCGATCTGGACCGGCCGCACAAAGTAGGTGGACATATTGTCGAGCACATGATCGCTCCCGGTAATATCCTTCGCGGCCTTGAAAGCGGAATGCATCATCAGCGTCGAAATGACCCCTTCGGAGATCGTTCCGAGGTCCGTCGCCATCTGCGGGGTAATGAAGCCGTGGAAGAACAGCCTGCCCTCCTCATTCCGCTCCTCTGCGAACCCGTTCCAGATGAGATGGTCGAAGGTCTCCCCGAGCTGCGGCTGGTTGCGCACATCCCTCAGACTTTGCAGCACCTCCTTGCGGGTAAGCGAGCCTACCAGCTTGCGGTTGCGGTCGATAATGGGCAGGAAATCAATGCCTTCCCACATCATGATCTGGGCCGCCGAGGCAAGCGAGGTCTGCAGGCCCGCTGTAACCGGGCCGCGGACCATCATCTTCTCGATGGTTTGGTCCTCGGGCAAATCCTCCACATCGCGGCGGCCGACAATGCCGATGACCCGGTTCCATTCATCCGTGACGGGAAACCGCTGCTCTCCGCTCTCCTTGGAGAGACGGAGAAGCTCCCCGGCCGTGCTGGATATCTTCAGCGTGTTGATCCGCGGCTTGCGGTCCACAATATCCTCGACAAGCATAATCTTCTTCTTGATCAATCTGTCAAAAATCGCGCGGTTGATCATATAGGCCACGGTAAAGGTATCATGGCGCGAAGAGATGACCGGAAGATCAAGCTTGTCCGCCAAATTCTTGACCTCGCGGCTTGTTCCGAAGCCGCCGGTCACCAGCACGCCGGCGCCCTGCTCCAGCGCCAGCGAATGCACATCGTCGCGGTTGCCGACGATCAGCAGGCTGTCCGCGTCAATATAGCGGATCATCGCGTCGATCTTCATCGCGCCGATTACATATTTATGCAGAGGCTTGTCCAGTCCGTTCGCGCCTCCGAGCACATGTCCCTCGACAATGTCAACCACATCGCCAAACGTAAGCTGCTCTGAGATGCCCCGGGGCTTCTTCTCTACCCGGACGGTTCCGATGCGCTCCTTGGTAATGACAATACCGAGGTTCTCCGCTTCCTTGACCGCCCGGTAAGCCGTTCCCTCACTGACGGCCATTTCCCTCGCCAGCTTGCGGACCGATATTTTGGCGCCCACCTTCAAGTTTTCAATATGCTGCAGCAGTTGTTCGTGCTTTGTGACTGCATCGCCTTGATTTTCCAACTGTTACACCCCCGAACTGAAAACTGTATCACACTGTATCTGTATTGTAGTCGCAATCGGGGGCGAACGTCAAATGATTCGTGAGTCTCTTGCCGCCTTGGCTCCGGTTCAACATCAAACGGCCTGCCGGACGATTGCCGGACAGGCCGTATGCCAAAAGGGCTATAGTCTTTGGGCCGCTCTGCCTTCTTTGCTCCATTTCTCCTGCCACATTTCGAGCTTCGCCTTGCGCACCGCTTCCATCCGCTTCGTCTTCTCCTCGTCCACCCCGATAATAAAATGCAGATGGGCGGCGATCACGAGCAGGGCAAACACTACCCAAACCAGCCCGAACACGAACACCGGCGCCGGCCCCTCCGGCGACAATCTCGGCAGCGCATACAGCAGCATGGCCAGCGCCAGGACAAGGTAGAGCGCATGCTTGAACTTGTTTCTTTTTCTCATTTTCTCAGACAGCTCCTTCGTAATGAATCTATACTCTACTCTATGAGCATGGCGTCCGGATTATGAGACAAGTTATACAAAATGCCGAGAGACCGCGGATGAGGACAAGATCGGGGTTATGGGCCGGTGGGCGCCATCTTTGCAAGCCGCTCTAGACGTCCGCTCCGTACAAATGCTCCAGGCTGCCGGAAATAATCTTGTTCACATCTTCGATGATGACGCTCAGGCGACGTTCCGCTTCGAACAGGCGGCGGATGCCAAGGTTCAGGTTCAGCACCTCGAACAGCTTCTCCATCTTCTCGATCTCCTCCTGAGCCGGCATTTCCCCGGCCATCATCCGTTCCTGAAGCTCCTGCTGGCCGCTGCGGAAATTGTTCAGCATCCGGCTGCTCTCTGGATCGGCCTCCACCAGCTTAAGCGCGGCGGCAATGTCCGTCACCTCTCCGCTCTCCTTGATGGCCCGGGCCAATTCATGCGCCTTATCATAGATGTTCATGGCTTTCCCTCCTAAAGGTTGTGTCAGCATAACTGTATAAATATACTTCGGCAAAACCGCCTTCGGACGATGGGTCAATCACCAAGGGGCGTATGACTCCATATGATGGATGATATGTAGACCTCAGCTGTCAAACAGCCGGCATCACGCTGCCTACCGGAAGGAGATCCACGATGTCAAAGCTAAAGATCCCGGTCCATACGGTGCACTCCGGCATCCTGCAGGAGAACGCCGTCATGCTCGGCGACCGGCTCATCAAAAAACTTAAAATCCCGGCGCACGGACCGCTCCTGCTCGCCTTCGGTTCTTTCCGTCAGGAGGTCACTGTCATTCCGGCCCCCCGATCCGACAGCCTGCGCGTCAGCGAAGGCTTGGCGCGAAAGACCGGATGGAGGGCGCGGAATGTGCTGAACGCCTCCTACAGCTCCCGAAGCCGGACCCTTCGCCTCGGTCCGCTGATTGGCGTGCTCGTCAGCCGGGAGCATCCCGAGCATCCCGAGAGGCTGTTCGGTCCGATCACGCTGTTCTGCCGGGAATTGACGAACGCCTGCCGTACGCAGGGAGCTTTTGTTTATTTTTTTACGCCTGAAGCGCTGGAGAGCGCCGGCTCCACGGTTTCGGGGTGGACGTATGACGAGGGCTGGAAAAGATCGAAGCTGCCCGTCGCCGACGTCATCAATAACAGGCTTACGACGCGTAAAGCGGAGAATAAACCTAGCGTACAGCATTTTTTGGCGGAAGTAAAATCGCGTTACGGCACCCATTACTTCAATGAAAAATTCCTCGACAAGACAGAGGTGTTCGAAGCTCTGCGGCATGATCCCGCTCTTCAGCGGTACTTGCCGGAGTCCCACTCGCTCAGCGGGTTTGCGGTCCTCAAGAAAATGTGCGGGCACTACCCCGTCGTCTTCCTCAAGCCCGTACGCGGCAGTCTCGGCAAAGGCATTCTGCGCATATCCCGCGAGGAAGGCGGCGGCTACAGGCTGCAATCCACGACCCCGCTAGGAACCCGCAAGCAGAGCTATCCCAGTCTTGCCAAATTGTATCAGACAATCGCTCCGAAGATGAAGACCACCCGCTTTCAGATCCAGCAGGGCCTGCCCTTGATGGAGATCGGACGCAGGCCGGTCGATTTCCGCGCGCTCGTGCAAAAGAACGGCACCGGGAAATGGAATGTCACCTCAATCGTCGCCCGAACCGCCGGAAACAACCACTTCGTCTCGAATCTCGCCCGGGGCGGCAGCCTTAGCACCGTCCGCGAGGCGGTTGGCAAAAGCTCGATTCCACCCGGCGCCAAGGAAAACGCGAATCTTCAGCTCCCCCGGGCCGCGCTTGCCATAGCCAAAGGAGTCGAGGCCCATATTCCCGCCCATTTCGGGGAGCTAGGCATCGATCTCGGAATGGATCAATCGGGACGGATCTGGCTCCTGGAGGTCAATTCCAAGCCATCCAAAAACGACAACACCCCGCTGAACGATACCAAAGTCAGGCCGTCCGTCAAACAGATGATCCAATACTGCCGCTATCTGGCCGGCCTATAAGGAGGACGCTATGCCTGAGAGCGAACTGGGCTGTCTCGGCATCCTGAGCGGACGGGGCGGCAAGGATTCCCCGGTGTCCGAACCCGTCTTCTGCAGCCTGCTCTGCCGGGCAGCCCCCTCCTACGGTCTTCGGGT
>NZ_ASSC01000730.1 GCF_000520735.1 Paenibacillus forsythiae T98 | reverse complement strand
GACATCCCGCCCAGCCTCATCGGCTCCTTCAGGTCGATGATCTCGTCGCTGTACAGCGAGACGAGCGGCACCTCCGAGGTGCCCGCAAGCCAGCGGTTCTCCCCGCTCAGCTCATAGGTCTGCTCCTCTCCGCCGGGGAAGAAGCCGGTGCGCACCAGCGTTTCCGGGCGGACGATAGCCGGAACGTCCATGACCGTGAAGCCTCTGGCGGTCAGTACGTCAAGCGCGAGCCGCTGCACCGCGAGATGCAGATACAGCCCGTCTCCCTTCAGCGTATAGCTGCGCGGTCCGCCCGCCTTCACGCCGCGCGGAATGTCGATAATGTCATGCCACTCGCCAAGCTCCACATGATCCCGGGGAACGAAGCCGAATGCGGCCGGCTCCCCGCAGCGGCGGATTTCCACGTTGTCCTTATCGCTCTCACCTATGGGTGTGTCCTTCGACACGGGATTGGGCGCCCGCAGCATCAGCTCCCGGCATGTTGTCTCCGCTGCGGCGAGCCGCGCTTCCACATCGGTCAGCCTTGGGCCGATCTCCCTGACCTGCTCCTTGGCCGCCTCACCCTCCGCGAGCTTCTCCTGGCGCAGCAGCGCCTCGATTTCTTTGGTAAGCGCATTGCGCCGCGCTCGCAGCTCCTCGGTCTCCTGGCGCAGCCCGCGCCGCCGGTCGTCCCATTCCAGCAGCTCATCCAGCGGGAAATCGACGACCTTTTTCCACCTGGCGGTCTGTCTGACAACCTCCGCATTCTCCCTCATCCACATCATGTCCAGCATAACCGTTCGCTCCTTTTTGTAAAAAAATACAAAAAACGCCCTCATCCATGGGACGAGGAGCGTCAGCTCGCGGTGCCACCCAGGTTGACCGAACCCGGCCTCACGCGGCGGTATTCGATCCTCTTTGGTCTTCGCGGTAACGGGCGAAACCCGGTAAACTTAGAGAGCGGTCCTGATGCCGCCCCGGTCGCAAACGCCTCACGGTTGGATGCCGGTCATGGGCCTGATCGGGATGTGATGTTGCCGTTTAGTATAGCGCAGGAAGACGCCAATGGCAAGGAGGGGAAAGCGGAGAAATCCGTCCGATCCGCCTACGTTGACAACGCTATTGTCCCTTTGTTACGATAATTTAAATTTAAGTTATTGTCAGTTTGGCGGGGGCGTGCTCCCTGACTGACAGAAGAGGTGGAAAGTGGCCAAGATTGTTGTAATTAATGGAACGCCGTCCCTCGTATCGCGCATCAACGCGGTGATCGAGTATGCAGAGAATGCGCTTGGCGGCAAAGGATTTGAGGTTGAGCGGATCAATGTGGCGGAGCTGCCGCCGGAGGATCTGATTCATACGAAGTTCGAGAGCGAGCACATTGTCAAAGCGAACGGCCTTGTAGCCGAAGCGGATGCGGTGATCGTTGTAAGTCCGGTATACAAGGCTTCCTACACAGGGGTGCTCAAGACGTTTCTGGATCTCGTTCCTCAAAAAGGGCTTGCCGGAAAAATCGTACTCCCGCTCTTTATGGGCGGCAGCCTTGCGCATCTGCTCACGATTGATTACGCGCTGAAGCCGGTGCTGTCCGTGCTGGGCGCACGCCATATCCTTGGCGGTGTGTACGCGGTGGACTCCCAGGTGGTGCGGAATGATCTCGGAGCGGTGGAGATTGCCGAGGAGCTGAAGCTGCGGCTGGACAACGCGCTGGATGAGTTCGCGGAGGAGACAGAGCAGAAGGCCGCCCGCAAGACGCGGGACTAACCGGCTTGAACGGGCGAATTCCGGGATGAAGGCCCCACAACTGAACAAAGGATCGTGCAGCACCAAAAAAAGCAGTCTGTCCTCAACCCGGGACAGGCTGTTTTCGCTTTTTCAGCGTATATCTCGCTCTCTTGTCTTCCGTAATCGGCCTGCTGCTCCGTTCCGCTTAGTATAATATGACTATTTATTTAATTGACACAGAAAAATAATCATGCTAGATTTCATAGTAAATAAGTAGGAATAGTTTACATTAGAAAAAAATGGGGGAAGGGTCATGAGTTCATTGGTTGGTGCGCTTAAAGCGAAGAGCAAGTGGAGATTTCTTGGACTGCAGCCGGGAATCGCGTTATTGAACAGGCTATCTTTTCTCGGAAAGTTTACTCTAATCGGGGCGGCTGTGCTGATTCCCGTGCTTGTACTGGCAGGTCAATCCGCAGTCGAGTCCCGCAGCTCGGTCGCGGTCGTTAAGGGCCAGATTGACGGGCTGAAGGCTGTTCAGACATCGGGCGGACTGTTGCGGCTGCTTGAGCGGCATTCTATTGTACAGGCAGGGACCTATGCGGGGATACCGGATACCGGGGAGCTAAAGACAGTCGAAGCCGAGGTCGACAAGACTCTGGCGTCCCTCAAGTCCGACCTGACGGCATTCCCAGGCGATGCATCGCTGCAGAAGAAATGGAACGAATACATAGACCAGTGGAATGCGGTGAAGACGGAAGGGCTTAACTTAAGACGCCTGGAAAGCCTCGAAGCACATAAGCAGCTGTTGAGCCGGACGGTGGAGCTGATCGACCTTCTGGGATTGAAGTCGGAGCTTCTGCTGGAGAATGATCCGGGGCTGTTCCTGATGAAAGAGGAGACATTACGTAAATTCCCCTCGTTCCTGCTTCAGCTAGGACAATTCCAGACCGATACGCTGACTGCGGTAACGCAGACCACCATCGACGATGCTGTCAAGAACACGATAGCCGCGGATTGGGACGCCGTGCAGAGCAGGTGGGAGAGCATTTATGCGCCGTCTGCGGGCGCTGCCGAGCAGGACCCCGAGCTTAAGGCGGTGAGAGCTGCGGATGCGGGCACGCAGGAGAGCGTCGGGCTTGCGCTGGACAAAGTGGAGTCCGGGGTGCTGCTGCCGCTAAAGATCGCGATGAATCAGGAGGAATGGCTGAAGCTGTCGGAGAACGCGCTGGACCGTTCCTTTGCGCAGTGGAATGAACGAATCCGCTGGGTCAACGACAGATTGGAGCGGGAGGTCCAGGATGGCAACCGGCAGGTCTTCTGGACTCAGCTGATCGGAGGAGGGGCGATTCTGCTCTCTCTGTATTTGTTCACGGCGCTTTACCGGTCGATTACCCGTGTAGTGACCGAGATCAAGCAGGCCGCCTCCCGGATGGCCGAGGGGGATCTGTCGGCCCGGTTTCACGTTGACACGAGAGACGAGCTAAAGGTTATAGCGGACAGCTTCAATCATATTGCCGAGTCGTTCAAATCCGTTCTGACGGAGATCGGCCAGTCTTCCAGCCAATTGGCGACCTCCGCCGAGCAGTTGTCCTTAAGCGCCGAGCAGACGTCCAAAGCTTCCGGGCATATTGCGGGGATTACCGAAAAAATCGCAGACGGTGCAGGTCTTCAAGTGCTTAAGGTGGAAGAAAGCGTACATACCGTTCATGAGGTCGCCGCGCAAATTCAGCAAATCTCTGAACGGGCGTTATCGGTTGCGGAAACGACAACCACCGCCTCCGACAAATCGTCCAAAGGCGGAGAAGCGGTCCGGATCGTTACGGAACAGATGAAATCCATCAGCGGCTCTGTGGACAGGGTGGGGAAGGTCATTGTCCGGCTGTCGTCCATCTCCCGGGAAGTCGGACAAATGAACGAAGTCATTACGCAATTGTCGCAGCAGACCCATTTATTGTCGCTTAACGCCGCCATTGAAGCGGCCAGGGCGGGCGAGCACGGACGCGGCTTCTCGGTCGTTGCCGAAGAGGTGAAGAATCTGGCCGAGCAGTCGTCCGGGTCGGCCGAGCAGATCGCCGGCCTCATTGACACCATTCGCTCGGATATCGGTCATGCGGCGAACTCCATGCAGGAGGCCACGAAGGAAGTGGAGCTTGGGATGGAGCTTGTGCATACGGCGGGCAGCTTATTCACCGAGATTGAACATTATGTCGATGAGGTGAAGAGTCAGGCTCAGGAAGTATCGGCGGCCACTCGGCATATCTCAGCCGGTACAGGCCATGTTGTGCAGGCGTTCAAAGGCATTTCCGCCGTGGCGCATACCACGGCGTCCGGAACGCAGGATGTCTCCGCCGCGGCTCAGGAGCAGCTGGCATCGATGGAAGAGATGTCTTCCTCCTTCGTTGCCGTAACCCATATGGCGGAAGGGATGCAGGAGCTGGTCAACCGCTTCCGGCTGTAGGGATTGTTATCTCCTTCCAGTTGTAAACAGAAGGTACTCGCAGTGCCGGCTTGCAGTGGCAGCAAACGAATCCATTCTCCGCTTAAGCGGGAATGGGTTCGTTTTTAGTTGGACGTATAGTGATGCATGTTCTAGTCCAAGGGTTCCGTGCTTTGTCTCGTCCCGGTATCCGAAGCTCGTTGCACCGCATCGATCAATGTATGGACGGCCAGTGCCGTATGGAAATCGGGAGCCAGACGGGTATTCTCCTCAAGATCGCTGTAAATCTGCCTGTACAGCCCCGCCAGATTGAACGCCGGACCGGCCGCCAGACCCGCAGGCTGCAAAATATACTGCGGCGGAATGGGCAGCTCGCCCAAGGCTTTGCCCGGCTGCGCTCCCTTCAGCGTGAAAGAGTCAATCTGGAACATGAAGTTCTCGTTCGATTGCAGGAGCAAGTCTCCTTCTGTCCCGTTTATTTCAATGGAAAGACTACCTATATGGGTATTGCGGATGTGGGTATTCATGACCGCTCCGCCCGCCCATTTACCGGTGATGACGACATGGTCGGGCGACGTGGATTGAACGATCTCGCCTGTTTCCATCACGGGTATCCGGTCTGCCTGCGTTTCCAGAACGGCCGACACTTCTGAGAAAGGTCCGAACAGAAACGTCAGCCCGTCTAGCAAATGTCCGGCGGTAATGGTTAAATGATTCGCTCCGTTTGTCTTGTCCAGCATATAGATCCGGGATTGATTGATCTGCTTCGACCGCGAAGGGAACAGAGGCAGCGCGTAATTGCAGTGTACAGCCCGGACTTCTCCGATGTATCCGTCTGCGATCAAGTCTTTCAGGTAGCGGACAGCCGGGTTGGCCCGGGATTGCAGTCCGGTAAAATGGCGGACGCCCTTTGCTTCGGAGGCTTGGAGCAAGCGAGCGGCTTCAGCGGATGTTCGCCCGAGCGGAAACTCGCAAAAGACCGATTTTCCGGCGCTCAGAGCGGCTTGTACCAGCTTCTCATGCTCGGGGACTTTAACCGCGATTGTAACCAGATCGACGTCCGGATGGAGGGCAAGCTGATACGGATCGGTAAAAGCATAGGGGATGCCAAAGCGCTTCGCCGTTTCCTTGGCGCTGTCTTGACGGGTTGTGCAGACGGCGGCAGCCTGAAATTCAAGAAGCGTGAGCAATGCCGGAAGGTGGGCAATCCCTCCCCAGGAGCCCTTCATATTCGCTCCGATGATGCCGACTCTTCGTTTGTTTTTTTTCATCACACCCAACTCCTTGTTTATGGAATGTATGTCAGGATAAAATGCGGCTATAACGTTACGATAATACAAGGACTGAGTTCATGTAAGTGGGCACTTTTTAGTTCACGGGCGGGAGTATCACGGGAAGCTTAAACGGGCATAGGCTTGGGGAGGAGCCTGATATTGGAAGAGAATGAGAGGAGCGGCGTTCAAAAAAATTCAGGACCCTGACGGTGGTGGTCAGAGTCCATTTTTTCTTACAAATCGTCAAATCCGTTGTCGTCGCCCACCTTGCCGTAGTTGCGGGACTTCGCTTCGAAGAAATCGGTCTTGGTCGCGTTCAGCGCCTCGTCGGAGAAAGGCTTGATCCACGGCATGCAGTTCACATCAACGCCCGGGTACGCTTTGTCCAGCCCCATCAGGGTGAGGCGCTTGTTCGCAATATATTTGATATAGTCGCTCAGTTCGGCAAGGTCGATGCCGCGCACCTCTTGCAGTGTGTAATGCGCCCAGTTCGTCTCAAGCGCAACGGCCCGGTCGATGGTCCGGTATACATAGTCGATATTTTCCTTGGTGTTCAGCTCCGGGAAGTCCTCAAGCAGCTGCTTGAACACTTCGGCGAAGAAGTAGCAGTGCTGGTTCTCGTCGCGCTGGATGTAGGAGATCATCTGGCTCGTTGCCATCATTTTCTGGTCGCGGGCCAGGTTGTAGAAGAAGGCGAACGTGCTGTAGAAGAAAATTCCCTCCAGAATCAGGTCGGCCACCAGCGCCTGGAAAAAGCTCTGCCGCGACGGGTTATCGCGAAACTCCTGGTAAATCTCTGAAATAAACTGGTTGCGCTCCAG
The DNA here is from genome assembly GCF_000520735.1 of Paenibacillus forsythiae T98. Classification (GTDB taxonomy): domain Bacteria; phylum Bacillota; class Bacilli; order Paenibacillales; family Paenibacillaceae; genus Paenibacillus_AQ; species Paenibacillus_AQ forsythiae. Next base: position 3,521 of record NZ_ASSC01000730.1, on the reverse strand, counting down.
CAGAACGGGATCATGCTTCCAGTATTCAAATATCTCCTTCTGCTCCCGCTCGGAAACGATCGAGGAGAGGACGTAGGAATACGACTGGTTATGCACGACCTCCTGCTGTCCGATAATCGCCGAAATCGCCTCAAGCGAAGAGTCGGTAAAATAACGCTTCACGTCGCTGACGAACATGGTCTGCATCGAATCGAGCACGGCGAGCAGGGAAATGTTGATCTTGAACACGCGCTGCTCTTCCGCATCCAGCAGCGGGAACTGCTGGGCGTCCTTGGACATCGGAATTTCGTCGGCAATCCAGTGGTTCAGCAGCAGCACCTTGTACAGCTTGTACATATGCGGCATGCGGATGTCGTTCCAGTTCAGAATGCCGGAGCATTCGCCTTCGATAATGCGGGTGGATTGGTTGGGGGCTTCGGTGTTGAATATTTTTTGCAGCTGCATGGCTGGTCACTCCTTAATGCGTTTGTCTTCTGCGAAGCTGAAAATGATCGCTCGCAGAGTCGGCTGAATGCCCGGCACAGAACCGCACCTACAGGGAATGCTTGAGCTTCCGATCGCTGTTATCCTCTGATTTCTTGACTGGAACACCCTGGCGGGTGAAATCCGGGGATAAAGGCGACCGCTGACGCTTCTCCAGCTTCAAGCTTCCCCTCCGGTGCTCGTTGCCAAGCTTTAGCTAAACGGTGTGCTGAATTTTCAGCTTGCGCAGGACTCGCACTCCTCGATCGTCAGCGCGCGGCTGCGCACGTAATAGGTCGATTTCAGTCCGCCCTTCCAGGCGTTCAGGTGCAGGTCCAGGAACTCGGTCGCCTTGATATCCGGGCGCACGTACAGGTTGAAGCTTTGGCCCTGGTCGACATGGCGCTGGCGGGCCGAAGCCATGCGGATGGACCAGTTCTGGTCGATCAGGAACGCCGTCTTGTAGTACCAGATCGTCTTCTCGGACAGGTCGGGGGCCGGGTTGGCGATTTTGTACGTCGTCTTCTCCTCGTAGGAGAGCAGCTCGTAGAGCGGGTCGATGCTGGCTGTCGAGCCGGCGATGATCGACGTCGAGCCGTTCGGCGCAATCGCGAACATCCAGGCGTTGCGGACGCCGTCTCTTGCGACCTCTTCCTTCAGAGCGCGCCACTGCTCAGCCTTGACGAATTTGCCTTCGCGCTCGCCGCTGGTGTAGCCGCGCAGTTCAAAGTACGCGCCCGTCTCCCAGTCGGAGCCAGCGAACTTCGGATAGCGGCCCTTCTCGCGGGCCAGTTCCATGCTGGAGCGGATGAGCAGGTAGTTGATATGCTCGTACAGATGGTCGTTGTACTCCACCGCTTCCTCGGACTCCCAGCGGATGCCTTCCAGCGCAAGCAGGTGATGCAGGCCGAAGGTGCCGAGGCCGACGGCGCGGTACTGGCTGTTCGTATACTGCGCCTGGAGCACTTCAATGTTGTTGATATCGATGACGTTGTCCAGCATCCGCACCTGAATCGGAATCAGGCGCTCCAGCACTCCGGCCGGAACGGCGCGGGCGAGATGGATCGAGTTCAGGTTGCAGACGACGAAGTCGCCGGGAATTTTGGAGATAACGATCCGGGTCTGGCCATCCTTGGTAAGAAGCTCCTCCTGCTCGACCACGGTAGCGGATTGATTCTGCATAATTTCCGTACAGAGATTGGAGGAGAACACCATGCCCTTGTGGCGGTTCGGATTGGCCCGGTTGACCGTGTCACGGTAGAACATGTACGGCGTCCCGGTCTCCAGCTGTGATTTCATGATCCGCTTCATAATGTCGATGGCCGGAACAGTGATGCGGGTCAGCTCCGGATGGGCGGACGCTTCGGCGTATTTCTCGCGGAATGATCCTTGCCCGAACTCTTCGTCATAGAAGTCTTCCAGGCCAAGGGCGCGGCCGCTCGCATCCTTCCAGCCCATGACCTTCTTCACTTCATGCGGGCAGAACAGATTCCACTGTCCCCGCGCTTCCACGGCTTCCATGAACAGGTCAGGCAGGCAGACGCCGTGGAAGACGTCGTGGGCGCGCATGCGCTCGTCGCCATTGTTCAGCTTGAGATCCAGGAAGGCGAGAATGTCCTTGTGGAACACGTCGAGATAGACGGCGATCGCGCCCTTGCGGGTGCCAAGCTGGTCGACGCTGACGGCGGTATTGTTCAGCTGGCGAATCCAGGGGATGACGCCGGAGCTTGTGTTCTTGTGGCCGCGAATGTCGGAGCCGCGGGCGCGCACCTTGCCAAGGTAGACGCCGATACCGCCGCCCATTTTGCTGAGACGGGCCACGTCCGTATTGGAATCGAAGATGCCTTCCAGCGAGTCGTCGACGGTGTCGATGAAGCAGCTGGACAACTGGCCCGCGACTTTTTTGCCCGCGTTGGACATCGTCGGAGTGGCGGCCGTCATATAGATGTTGCTCATCGCCCAGTAGGCTTCCTTCGCCAGCTCCAGACGCTTCTCCGCAGGCTCCTGATGCATCAGGTACATGGCGATGACCATGTAGCGCTCCTGCGGCAGCTCCATAACGCGCCCGTCGAAGTCGCGGGCCAGGTAGCGGTCGGATAGCGTAAGCAGCCCGATGTAATCGAACAGCAGGTCGCGCGACGGGTCGATGCAGGCCCCTAGTTCCTCAATCTGCTCTTTCGTGTAGGCGGTCAGCAGCTCCTCGCGGTACACGCCTTTTTTGACGAGGCCTTCAATCAGCGGATACAGCGCGCCGTAAGGCTCGTCCGGGTAAGCCTTGTAGCGGCGGTTGACCGCCGCTTTTTTATAGAGGGAGGTCAGCAGGGAGCGGGCGGCGGCGAACTTCCAGTCCGGCTCATCCTTGGTCACCAGCTCCAGCGCGCTCATGGTAAAAGCATTACTGATCTCCTCGCCGCTGACCTCTTCGCGCCGCAGCTTGGCATTCACGCCGCGCAGCAGCCTCTCTTTATTCAGGCTATCCAGTCCGCTCAGAATACGGTCGGCATATACGGAGAGGCGAATTTCATCAAAAGCAAGCTGGCGGTTGTCGGGCTTCACTACGAGTTGGGGCATTACGATCGCTTCCTTTCATGGTGTAAATGATTTATGGGATGAATAGGTATAGGGTATGAATGATTCAGAGCCTAAGAGCCTGGCAGGAGGCGAGGCTCTTATTGGCGGGTGGGGTTGTCTGAGCTATATATGCGTTTAATTTTCAATATCAAAAATTGAACTATTTAAGCGCACAAAAACGCCCTTGACCGGCTTGTTAGCTGGAACTTCTCCTACTAAATACTTCGAAACAAGGGGCCGGTTTTAAGCTTAGCGGAAATTCCCCTCCTAATTTTTCGTTTCAGGCGAAAAAGGGAGGAAACCGAGCAAATTAGCGGAAGAATTTCCGCCTAAGTATGTTTCTGACAACTCTATGATGCTAATTAGCGGGGGGATTTCCCATTAATACGAGGAAGGGGTAGGCAATGTTCGATCCATTGGATTAGGCAACACTGCCCGGCCTCCCCTCCACAGCAGCACCCACTTGTTTCACACTGCGCAGCACCTTA
>NZ_ASSC01000729.1 GCF_000520735.1 Paenibacillus forsythiae T98 | reverse complement strand
TTATGGACAAGATTGTGCAGCGATCTGGAGAGTATGGACCAATCCTTAATCCGGTTATACAGCGGAATCTCCGTCTTGGCCCCCGAGCTGAGCAGGTCTGCGCTCTCGATGATACGCTGAAGCGGACGAACAATCCAGCCGGCCAGGAGCCAACCTGCAATGCCAAGCAGCACGGCAACGGCCATCCCCGACAGAACAATATTGTTTTGCAGCTTCCGCACAGAGGCTAAAGCGATTTCCGCCGGCTGCCGGATAATCACGGACCAACCCAGACCGGGATAGTTCATATCGCCGTCCCCATAGGCGTACCCGGTTAAATAAGATTGGCTGCCCTTCTGCTCGTCCAGGAGCCAGGAGCTTTGGCCCTGCCCCGCCAGCTGCAGCGCTGAATTCTGCATCCGCCGGCCAATCTGGCCGCCAGGTCCAAGCAGAATCCGGTTGTCATCTTTGCTGACGACATAGACCTCCGCGCCTTTCATCCGTTCTTTGAGAGGCTCCGCCATAGCCGATTCGACCTGACGGGCCCACTCCCAGCTGAGCTGAGCCGCCAGCATGCCTAATATCCGTCCGTTTTTGTCCTTTACAGGCACTCCGATATCCACAAATTGAGGCTGTTCACCCCCCGGACTAGGCAGAAGCTCTCCCAAAAGCGCGTCATCGTGGACGTCTCCGATGTAAGGGGCCTTGATTCCATTTAGAAAAACTGGCTGTTCCCCGATGCCCTTGCCTTCGAGAACACCTCCGGTTGCCGACAGAACTTTGCCCTCTGCATCCGTGTAGCCCACCCAGGTGAATACCGGCAGACTTTCCTTCAGTTGATTCAGAAGTCCCGCAATCTCCTCCCGATCCGCAGGCTCCTGAAAAGCCTCAAGCTTGCTCAGTACCTCCACTTCCCCGGCCCGCGCCCACATGAAATGGTCCAGGCTGTACGATATCTGGTGTGCCGCTTCCGCCAGCAATCTCCCGTTGGCAGCTTCAGCGTTCCTGGAGGATTCATGGCCAATCAAATAGCTGAGCAGCACGGTCAGTAAAATAATCACGGCTGCAAACGTGCCTGCGAGCATGGTCCGCAAATTTATAGACACCCTGTGTACTCCTCCCTTTGTCATATGTGCTGTTCCAAAAGACTACTATGAAAAATGACAACTGTATTTTGACGCATCCTTCGTTTTAATTCATATATCGGAAAACAACGGACTATTGTGAAGCGCAATAATTCATGCAAATTAGGATTTAAGGTAGATTGTCCTATACCCCTCCTTTCGCTATAATTAATAAGAAATGGGCGGAGGTAAAATATGGACGCTTCCAGTAGAAAAGAACCATTCCGTTATGTCATGAATCAACCGATTGCTTGCTTGCTGGAGCTGCCGGCGGGCAGCACGGGTCCCGGAGCGGGAAAGCAGACCGAAGGTGTACTGATCGATCTCAGCCGTTCGGGCTGCAAGGTTCGCAGTTCATTAAACCTCCGGTTTACCTCCAAAGACACCAGACTCATCATTCATTTTAAGCTGAACGAGAACATGCTTCGGTTCACAGGAAGCGTCCGCTGGGGATGGATGTATGGCCTTGGACAGTACCAGTACGGAGTCAGACTGGACTTGACTGCGGAAGAGGAAGAAATTCTGGCGAGCGAGCTTGATCTCTGGACAGTGTCTTCGGCCGAGAAAGACAGCTAGAGGAAGACGGGATAGCCCGTCTTTTTTTGCATCTAAGTAGCTCTAATCTATTTGTAAAATAGGGAGGAAGGTTGAAATTATGGATTCTGTCGTTTCCACACGCTGGCTGCTGGCCCGGCTGTATGAACCCGAGCTGGTGATTGCAGATTGCCGCTTTCTGTTGTCCGATCCCGAGGCTGGTCGCGCAGCCTACCTGAAAGACCACATTCCGGGAGCCGTTTATTTGCATCTGGAGGAGCAATTATCCGCCCCTATTGGCGCACACGGCGGCCGCCATCCTCTTCCGGAGCCTGACCTGCTCGCAGCCGTGCTCGGCCAAGCGGGTATTAGCCGGGACAGCATTGTCATCGCCTACGATGACCAGGGAGGCGCGTTCGCTTCCAGACTGTGGTGGCTGCTGCGCTACCTGGGCCACGATAAAGTTTATGTCATGGATGAAGGCTACTCGGCGTGGAAGGCGGCGGAGTTCCCGGTAAGCGACAGTCAGCCCGTCCGCATTCCAACCCATTACGAGCCGGAGCTTCATCCGGAAATGCTGGCAAGC
>NZ_ASSC01000728.1 GCF_000520735.1 Paenibacillus forsythiae T98 | reverse complement strand
CGGCTCGCCGCCGCTGATCTGCACGATGTCCGGCTCTCCCTCGTTCTCGACGATCCGGTCTAGCATAAACTCGATCTGCTCCAGCGACCGGTAGGATGTGCGGTGCGGCGACGATTCGGCGAAGCAGATCGGACAGCTCAGGTTGCAGTGATCCGTAATCTCCAGCAGCGTCAGACAGCTGTGCTGCTCATGATCCGGGCAGAGGCCGCAGTCATACGGGCAGCCGTATTTAATCGGCGTATTCCACCGCAGAGGCATTTCCGAGGGCTTGATGAACTCTCGGGTTCTTTTGTAATAAGGCACGTCCGTGGAGATCAGCACCTTCTCCGGGCCGTGGATCAGACATCTCTTGACCATGTACATGCGCCCGTCCTCCTGGATAATCTTGGCCTCAATCTTGCGGTAGCATACGGAGCAGATGCTTGTGGTCAGCTCATGATAGAGATACGGTCGATTCGGCATGTACAATCTCCTTTGCTGGTGGAATGGGGAAATATATGCAGCTGTTCGTTGAAAATAAAGTCTAGACTGCCGATGCCATTATTCAACTATCGTTCTCCGTTAGTTCAGTCCCCCAACCTAGAAGCCACCCTTTTACAAAAGGTGTCTATCTTCCGGGTTACAGTTCATCCTGAACTTGAGAACTGTTCTTTTTTGTGTTCTTGTTACACTATGATAATACAACCATTTCTCATATCTTCATATTGTCTATATTGTAGTCGCTTGCTCGATTCACACAAAAATCTGGTTTGAATATATTGAGCGGTTGTAACAAGCGTATGATTTTATTTATTGATATCTACAGGAATAGATACTGTCTTGTCGCAGGTCATTTTACCCACGCCGTAACGAAATAAACTATTGTCAGTAATTACGGAGCCTGCGGGCCGGTCAATGGTGTAATACATTAGCAACGCGTTATCGTACTGAGGGAGCTCAATAAGCCTCCTCAACAATTTTGTTCGAGAGGTTTTCTCGGACATATTTTTATGTAGTAGTGACTGCTACAGATTTTGGGGTTATCTCTTTATTATTTATGGATGGATAACTTGAGTTTTTTCATCGAAGTATCCTGCTTCCGATAGTACTATCTCACTCAAATCATTTTTAACAAATATCCGCAAATACCTAGCAATATGATCGCCATAATTTTGACCAAAATAAACACTGTAATAATCTCTTTCATCTACTGCATTACTTTTGTTATCCGGTCTTTCTTCAACTAGAACGAAAAAAATAGGATCTTTTAATTGATCTTGGTTTTCATCTGTTTCAGGCCAATCCTTTAGTTTCACTGTAGTTTCGTTTAAATTGCTGTATTTAAGAACAAATGAAAGTATCTCATCATCAGAATAATTTTCCACATATTTAGGGGATAAGGATGGAGAAGTAACTGTAATTGGTATTTCTTGGGGCAGTCGGGTGGAACTAGAATTCATGGAAGGCTCTGAAGGTGAAGTTGTTATCGAGGAAATAGTTGCTGTTGCGGTGGTTGTTGATGACTTGGATGTATCAATCCCATTGCATCCGACAATGAAAAGAAGAGTGATAATGAAAAAAAATCGGATAAATTTTATCAATATGAAAGCCCCTCAACGTAATAAAATAGTTTCAATAAACTCCATTATCCTGCCCGTTACTTCAATGAAACCAGGGAGCAGCTACCGCAGCAATCTGCTCCCTGCTTTTTAAACTAACATTTTCCATTAGCTTAGAACCTAAATCGAGCTGAATGCAAACATTATTTCAGCTTCACATACCAATTCATTGTTTACCGTGGCCGTTAGTCTTTTAGCCGTGTTATAACATTTTCAATTAATTTCAAACCTACTTCTCCGCGCAATGTGGCGATCGATTCGGGATGAAATTGAACCGCTGCTATCGGCAAATTTGTATGCTCGATTCCCATAACAACCCCATCTTCTGAAATTGCATTGACATTCAAACAACTCGGCAGTTCCTTAGCATATAAAGAGTGGTACCGACCAACATGAAATTCTTGAGGCAATCCATCCCAAATTGGGCTCATCCCAGTGGTCTTTACTAGAGAAGATTTACCGTGCTGAGGATAATCTAAAATATCCAGGCTTCCTCCAAAATATTCAACAATTCCTTGCAGTCCCAAGCACACACCGAAAATAGGTATTTGCTTCTCAAGACAAAGCGCAATGGTCTCATTTAATGCAAATTGTGACGGTCGACCGGGTCCAGGTGAAAGAACAACCATGTCAAATGTCTTTTCGTTTAAAGTATTTCGGGCATAGGGAGCACGCAAGGTCATTACGTTCGCCCCTGTTTGTTTAATATAATTGGATAGCGTATGGACAAATGAATCTTCATGATCCACAAGCAATATATTCTTGCCCAGTCCTACATTGGATGGAATCGGTTTGGATTTTCCCTTTTCCGTTGTATTGGATTCGCGCACAGCTTGAACAAGGGCGGCTGCTTTTGTGAGAGTCTCCTGTTCTTCATCCTCTAGCACAGAATCATAAAGCAGTGTTGCGCCGACGCGAATTTGCGCAACCCCATCTTTAATTTTGATGGTTCGTAACGTCAGACCTGTATTCAAATCCCCGTTAAAAGCGAAATAGCCAACGGCTCCACCATACCAACACCTCGGTGAGGTTTCATGGTCTTCAATCCACCGAATAGCGGCACGCTTGGGGGCGCCTGTGATGGTAACCGCCCACATATGGGTCATAAATGCATCCAACGCGTCAAATTCAGGGCGCAAGATCCCATCAACGTGATCAACGGTATGAATGAGATGGGAGTACATTTCAATTTGCCTTCTTCCGATCACGTTAACTGAACCAGGCTCGCAAATACGAGATTTGTCGTTTCGATCGACATCGGTACACATCGTCAGCTCGGATTCATCTTTAGCTGAATTTAACAGTTCCCTTATCCGGTCTGAATCTTCAATCGCGTTTTTCCCGCGTTTTACCGTGCCCGATATCGGACATGTTTCTACCCTACTGCCTTCCACTCTGACGTACATCTCTGGGGAAGAGCCAACTAGAAATTCATCGCCCAAATTAATAATGAACCCGTAAGGGCTGGGATTGATGCCCTGCAATCGGGAAAATACATTGGACGGAAGGCTGGAACACGCCTCAAAGAGCGTATGAGAGGGGACGACTTCAAATAAATCACCTGCTTTGAATGATTTAACCGCCTCTCGTACCAAATTAGCGTAACTGCCCTGGGTATAACCTTCTAATGGCACCTGCCCGTTTAACTTCGGCTGACGAAACTCTCCGCTTCTTTCAAGTCCATTCGTTTTCTCACCATCGAAACTGAAATCATAAGATAGCTGATAAGCGGAATTCATATGATGATCAACGATAATAATTTCGTCAGGAAGATAAAGTATCACATCAGATTCATTGCTGTCTCTGTTGTGTTTTAGCTCCATAGGTTCAAATTGGAACACCAGATCATATCCGAACGCGCCGTACAAACCTAGAAAAACATCGTCAGGAGAATAAAAAAGATCCTTTATTGCACGGATTACAGAAAAAATGGAGGGCTGTTTCGTTCTTTCGTCTTCATTGAGAGGGCCTTTGTTGATTGCTATGTTTCCTAAAATCTCGTTTTCAGCATATATGAGATTTTCGATATCGACAGTTTGTTTTAATTTGAGAAAAATGGCATTTAATAATACGTTTCCTCTGATATTCTCAGCCGCGATCCGAAATCTGCTTCCATTGGCTTTCAGTTCTAATGGAGGGGTTTTAAAGCCAATATCCCAACGCGAATACCGCCCAGGATATTCATACCCGCTGGAAAATAACGCGCCTTTTTTATAATCGATTTCTTTTAAGATTACTTGATTAGCCGTTGTGGCATCAAGGTGCTTCAAATTGCGGATAACTTTGATGTTTCCTTGGGTAAGGTAGACTTTTTTGTTGGGAGTAGAAATGAACGATGACAAAATACTCATGCGAAATACCTCCTCTAAATATAGAGGAGAACAGGAGCAACTACGGAGAGGATATCTCATATTGATATTTTAATCATAAATAAACTTGTAACTCTCAACTAGTCTCATCTCTTCTCGGCTCAGCTAACCTGTTCTCGTCTCAACTAATTGAATCTTAACTGATAGTCCAGAGTTTATCAATACAAAACTTTCTACTAAAATCTAACAGGCTTTCCCTCTGATAAATGTGTTATACTATGCTACCCTGCACGTTAGTTCAAAAAAAAGAGAACGCTCCCGCGCTTTCACTTGGGCTACGTCCTCCACATTCTATTACCAATTTTAAATTATAACTCATACGCGTGTGGCATGTAGTTCTTACTTTATTTTCTCTGAACAGCATCGGCTTAATTCTTCTCTTATAGCCGGGAATCTCCACGGAGCGCGGAAGAGCGGCGGACACGTCCTCTGAACCACAGCAGCCAGGCATAGTAGGCGAGGCCGGCCAGACAGGCAAGCTGAATATTGTTAAGTCCGAAGTAAGGATGGGGCGTCGGCTTAATGAAATCAATGACAAACCGGAATGCCAGATAGCCGAGCATGAACCATTGGAACATCCGCCCCGGAAGGTAGAACGAGCCGTTCTCTCCGCCAAGAGGCGCGCGGCTTCGCCGGTACAGAGGGATGAGCAGCAGCGCCAGCGCCAGCAGAAAAGCCATTTCATACAGCTGGGCGGGATGCCGGCGGACCCCGTCGCCAAAGTCGATGCCGGTGAACCAGGTCGTCGGCGTGCCATACGTATGGTCGTCGAGACCGGTCAGAAAGCAGCCAATCCGCCCGATGAAGAGACCTAGCATGAGCGGATACACAAAATCGTCCCCGGTGGACCGGGTCCAGCCCACCCATTTCTTGGTCAGCTCCACGCCGATCAATCCGCCAAGCAGACCGCCGACGATCGTTTTGCCGCCCCAGAGGAAGTGAAGCTGCCGGAGCTGCGCCCATGTCGCCGCAGGGTCCTCCAGCCAGAACAGCAGCTTGGCGCCGAGCGCCGCTCCGAGAATGATGCCGGCCAGAATCTGCAGGCTCATCAGGCGCGACATTTCGCTCGGACGACGGGTCCACAGGTACACCCGAAAGCCGATAAAATAGGACAGCGACTCGAACAGCACATGCGGATGAATCGGCCAGGGGCCAAGAGCGATATATACGGGAAATTCCATCGGCTTCGCTCCTTTGCCTAATTGGACAGCGTGAAGATATAGGCTCCACAGATGGTGGCCAGCAGCACGACAAGCGCTCCGATAACCGCCAAAATGGCTACAATGACACGGAAGACCGCGCTTCGCCCTTTCGGCTCCGGTTTAACAAGCGAGTCCGCGCAGTTCTCCCGGCATCTTCCGAAATCGGGATTATAGCATTCCTCACAGAGCGGCTTGCCGCATCTGGCGCATTGGTGGACCGCTTCGCGTTCGGGGTGGTTCATGCAACGAAAGGCTGCCATATCTTCACCTCGGCTCAAGATTTACCCCTATTGTAAACGCTTTTCAAGGGATATGCCAAGCTGGAGCCCTCATAAGATGGTGTAATGAGATTGGCGTGAGGAGGCGGAGCCCAAAATGACAAGCAGGTGGATTGTTTTTTCACCCGATGGGGATATTCAGACGGAATTTATGCTTAGCAGCGGTATTCCTTATTATTGTGTGCGCTATTGTAACCGGCCCTTGATCCGGCCTTCGAAGCTGGGCTTCACCCTGGAACATGCCGAGCCGCTTAACGGGAACTTCAGGGTCACCGCCGCCAGATATGACAGCTTTGATGAGACCTGGACACAGCCCTGGGGTGAAGTTAAGGAAATACGCAATCATTACAACGAACTCCGCGTGGAGCTTGAACAGACAACCCCGTCTGCGCGCCGAATGTCGATTATTTTTCGCGTATACAATGACGGTCTGGGCTTCCGCTACGAGCTGCCCGAACAGGAGCATCTCACCCGTGTGGAAATCCGAAGCGAAGAAACCGAATTTGCCCTGACCAACGTGGACGAGGCCTGGTGGATTCCAGCTTATCAGAAGCTGTATACCGAAGGTCTGTACAATGTAACCCCGATCCATTCCATTCCGTACCGCGCCGTCCATACCCCTCTAACAATGAAAATGACGGATGGATTATACCTCAGCATTCACGAAGCCGAACTATCCCGCTATTCCACAATGACCCTGATGCCCCTGGAAAATAATACGCTCGCAGCCGACCTCATTCCCTGGTCCGACGGCGTTAAAGTCAAAGGCTCCACTCCGCTAAAGACGCCCTGGCGAACGCTCCAGATCGCGGAGACGCCGGGCGATTTGATTACGTCCTATTTGATTCTTAATCTGAACGAACCGAACAGGCTTGGAGATGTTTCGTGGGTGCGGCCGGGCAAATACATCGGCATTTGGTGGGGCATGCATCTGGGGATTTACACATGGAGCTTTGGCCCGAAGCATGGCGCGACGACCGAAAATGCCAAGCGGTACATTGATTTCGCCGCCAAATACGGCATTCCGATGGTGGTGATCGAGGGGTGGAATACCGGGTGGGAGAACGATTGGACCAAGCATGGCGAAAACTTCAGTTTTACAACCCCTTATCCGGATTATGACATTGTGGAAGTCACCTCGTACGCCGCAAGCAAAGGCGTGAAAATCATCGGGCATATGGAGACGGCCGGAGCGATTCAGAATCTGGAGCGGCAAATGGAAGCGGCTTTCACTTTATTTAAAAAGCTCGGGATAGACGTTGTCAAAACCGGGTATGTCTCCCCCGACCCTGCGCTCAAGCGCTTTGACGATCAAGGGAATCTGCTCAGCATGGAATGGCTTGGCGGGCAATATATGGTCGATCATCATCTAAAAGTCATCGAAACCGCGGCCAGGTATCAGATCAGCCTGATCGCCCATGAGCCGGTGAAAGATACGGGAGAACGGCGGACCTATCCGAATATGATGACCCGTGAAGGCGCGCGGGGACAGGAATTCGATGCCTCCGCCGAATACGTCGGCAACCCGCCGGATCATACCACCATCCTGCCTTTCACCCGGATGCTTGCCGGGCCCATCGACTATACGCCAGGGATTGTAAGGCTGATCTATGAGGAATACAGACCGGGCAACCGGGTGCGGGGGACGTTAGCCAAACAGCTTGCGCTGTATGTCATTCTGTACAGTCCTCTGCAAATGGCCGCCGACCTGCCGGAAAATTACGAACAGCAGCGCGCGGCCTTTCAATTTATTCTGGATGTCCCTACTGATTGGCAGGATACGAAAGTGCTGAACGGAGAAATCGGAGATTATGTAACGATTGCCCGCAAAGACAGAAACAGCGAAGAATGGTATCTCGGCAGCATCACCGATGAGCACGGGCGTACGCTTGAAGCGCCGCTTGCTTTTCTTGATCCCGGACAATCCTACGTGGCCGAAATATATGCCGATGGCCCGTCTTCCGACTGGAGGATCAATCCCTATCCCCTGACCATTTCCAGGGCGATGGTGGACAACAGCATGACCTTGCAGTTGAAGCTTGCCCCGGGAGGCGGGCAGGCCATTCGCATACGTCCGGCCGCTGCGGACGACATAAAGCCGCTTACGCGGGTGACCGCCTGACCCAGCCGGGTGGACTTTCGGAGTCCCTGCAAATCGATCTTGCTGGCGGGGATACGCCCAAAGTCCCTTCGGCTTTAACGATACGCGGGACGCATCCGGCAGACGGCCCAACCGGTCTTGCCCGAAGCGGCCGAAGTCACCCAAGGCGCTCCGCCCATCTTTTTACTTTCCTTTGGGTCATTTTCCTGCAAAATACCGCTCTACCTTGTTCAGCTTCTTCGCCTGGTTTCCCTTCTTGCTTTCCATAGACCCGAACTCGAAGAACTTAACCTTGCGGATGCCGACGAAATGGAACACCGCCCGCTTCATCAGCACTTTATGAGCATTGTTCAGCGTCAGCAGAGGATAGTGCGCCGGTCCTTTCATCGTGGAGATGCACACCGCGCTTTTTCCTTTCAGCAGCCCTTCGGGATAAATCCGGTTCGGCCGGTCCCTATAGGCAAAGTTTGAGGCGAACATCCGGTCGATATAACCCAGCAATATGGCGGGCGGGCGGCCCCAATAGATCGGATAGATGAACACGAGCCGGTCCGCCCAGCGGATTTGCTCTCTGTATTTTTCCAGCTCCGGGTCCTTGTGCATATCCCTTCTTCTGCGTTCTTTATTGTACACGAGCGACGGATCGAAATTCTCTTCATACAAATCCAGCACCTGAAACTCTCCTGAAGAAGTCTGAGCAATCCCCTGCTTCACGGCGTTCAGAAAGGCGCCATTCAAGCTTTCCCGGTTCGGATGGGCATAGACGATCAGTGTGTTCACCATTCATCACCTCTTAATTAGTTATCAAATGATAATTTTCAATTTACAACTATATTATGTGATCGTCAGTTAGTTGTCAAATGATAAATAGATTGCGCGCAAAAAAAATATTTGTCATAATAGTTCCACAATAGCGAGGTGATCACATGCCATTACCCGAATTCGCCTTCCAATTGAGGACTTTCGGAACCGAATTCTCGAAAATGACGCGCTGGCTGCTGACCGAGATCAAGCCGGAAGAAATAACGCTGACTCAATTCGAGATTTTGCATTTTCTGTACACGGAGGACTCGGCCACCTTCGGCCAGATCGGCGCCTGCGCCGGCATGTCCCTGCCCAATACAAGCCGCGAAGTGAAGAAGCTGATCGGGAAGAAGCTGGTTGCGAAACGGGCCAATCTGAAGGATAAACGAGTTTATTTTGTCGAGCTGACTCCACCCGGCCAGGAATTGATGGCGGCGTCATCGGCCAAGCTGGAGCGGCTGATATCAGGAAGGTATTCCCATTTGAATCCGGCGGAAATAAGCGAAGTGATGCAGGCCCTGGACCTGCTGTCGGAGAAGCTGCTGGGGAATGGGACGGCAGAGTAGCAGGAAGCCCTTAAATAGCCCGGATACACTCTTGCTGAATCCAGGGATATTTAAGGGCTTCTTTGTTCCATCCACTGCTATTCCAGGATCACGGCCGCATTAATGCTCCTCCGATATCTCTTTAAGTGCGCGGATTTGCTCGAGATGATGAAGGAGATTCAGGTAGCCGTCGGCTTTCTTCTGGACACTCAGCATGAGCGCCTCGAATTGACCGCTGTCTTGAACCGATTTATCGGTCAGATCCTGCATCTTCTCATGAATACCGGCAATTTCGTTCAGGTTGCGGTTCTGGGAATCCTTTGCACTGCCCAGCAATTGATTCGCCTCGTTCTGCGCCTGGGTAATGCCGTCCATCCACCGGGCAGATTCGCTTACAAGCCGATTCGTTCCGCCGACCAATTCCATCGCTTCCGCCGACCTCCGCTCAAGCTTGGACATTACTTCCGTCATTTCGCCCAGTGAACCGATAATGTCCGTGGCGTTCCGCCGCGTGCTTTCCGACAGCTTCTTGATTTCCTCCGCCACAACGGCGAAGCCCCGGCCGTGTTCTCCTGCGCGTGCCGCTTCTATCGAAGCATTGAGGGAGAGCAGGTTGGTCTGGGTCGCGATCTCCGAAATGACCGAGGCGAAGCTCTCAATCTGTTGGTACTGCGCGGCAAGCTCTCCGAACAGCCCTACAAAATCATGAAACATGCCGGAGACCTGGCCGATTCTGTCCGTAATGTATCCACTCTCCGTTTTCGCCAGATCGACCTTGCGCGTAGAGACCTCAAAGCTTTCGAACACCCGTTCAATCAGTCCGGTCGTCTGCTCGCTGCTGCGGGACAAGCTCTCCAAATGCCGCCGCACCTCCCGGATTTGTTCCGCCGTATAGCCTGTCCCTTTCAGCAAGTCGTTGAAGCGCCCCGTCATGATTCCCTCTTCGGCCAGCAGGCTGTCCGTCTCCGCCTGAATCTGATCCGTCAGCACAAAGACCGGCTTGATGTCCGTCTGTGATTCCCCATGAGCAAAATCCCGGATCTCTTCCCTCTCTTCGCCAGGCTCCTCTTGCAATGACCGGCGCTTCATCGCCTTGAACAGCACACTCAGCATGTTGATCCCCCCTCTTCCAGTACCAGCAAAACCATCGTCTGATTGGAATGACGTCTGTAATATTGCTCCCCGTAGCTGACAAATCCGGATGTATTCCGGCAGTATCGAAGCATCTGGGCATCGAGACCGCTCCACAGATCTTCTTGCTTAAGTTTGAGGCTGCGCAATATACAGTGGATGGAGAAGACAAAGGAGGGATTGTCCGGTGCGCGTGTTAACGTCTGGCGAAGTACCTCCAGCGGGTCTTCCGGCTTTAGCAGATGCACGAAGGTGTTAGCCATCAGCTCGCAGTAAAAGGTAATGGAGCGGTCTTCATTCACTTTCATTGGCGAGGCGATAAAGATATCGTTCTGATATTCTTTTCCCAGCGGGTGGTTAATAAAATGCTTCGCAAGCTCCGCCTCATCCACACCAAGCAGACGCGCGTACTCCGCGCTCGCAGGCTCGTTATTGAACGTGTACACGGTCCGTCTTAGCACATCCGCCTGCGTAACAAGCAGAGTTGTGCCCGTTCTTGCATAAATATTTTCCTTCAATATGTGAGTTCTGGCCGAGGGGGAGAACAGCACAGCGACATTCGGCACTCTCCGTCCGCCTATGAAAATGAAGGTTTCCTTGAATTCCAGATTGTCACCGGCGCTGCCGCCGATAATTTTGAAATCGGGAGCCATGGGGAAAAACGTGCTGAGAATGCTCTCCTCGGACCCGCTCATTCCGTCACAGAGCAGCAGCATGAACGCTTCCGGGTTTACCGCCACCTTCTTGTAAGCTTGCTCCAGCCGTTCCAGACTCCGGATGGGAGGAGAACTGATTTCAACGACTTCCGCCTCGTCGGTCCGGTATTCAAATCCGCTAATGACTCCTTCCTCATATCCTTGCGAAGTGTATTCGCCGGCGGTCGAGCACAGAATCGCCCGAACAGGCGCTTTGGCGGATAAAGCCTGAACTTGCGGGACGGAGGCAAACAGCACAAACGACCTTTCCTCTCCCGCATTCGCCGCCAAATATCGTTCCGCTTCATCGGCATGGGTAAAACGCACCGCTCTCATCAATGGGAACCTCCTGCAATATTAGGTATCAAAAAGTATAGAAACTTGTTTGGACAATATAATCTTGTTATTCGAAGGCCGTCTGCGGTGTTTTTTACTATGAGACAGTTTGTCACTCTATTCATTTTTTGCTATTCTTAATAGAAAAATTTGGCCGGAAGACATGCCCGTGACCCACGATCATGGCGTCAAGGCTCCGGCCCGGAAAGGTATAAACCCATGCCCAAACCAAGAGAAAGCATTTATAAACGATATCATCCCGCCGTCGCTGCCGATCCCGATTTCGGAGGGCCTGTATATTGGTTCATTTTCAATTCGGGCAAGCTGCTTGTTAAAGAGTCCGGCAAGACGGGCATTCCGCTCGCGCCGACGGCCGAGCAGCTCGGGATTGCTCCCGTTCGCACCTTGTACCTCGGAACGCTCGAAGAAATCCCGTGCTTCGCCGCGGAAGCCCCGGCCGATGCGGCCGAACCGGAGGGACTGGCATTCCGCCCGCTCCGTCCTCTGTACGATGTCATGGAAGAGGATCTCTTCCATCTGGCTGGCAAGGCCATTCAGATGCTATCCTGGGATGCCACACATCAGTATTGCGGGCGCTGCGGAACGCAGACGGTCCTGTCGCAAATCGAGCGGTCCCGCGAATGCCCAAGCTGCGGGCTGGTCAGCTATCCGCGCCTCGCACCAGCTGTCATTACGGCCATTCTGAAGGACAAGCAGATCCTGCTCGCCCACGCCCGGAATTTTCAGAACAATATGTACGGGCTGATCGCCGGCTTCGTCGAGCCGGGCGAGACGCTGGAGGACTGTGTGAAGCGGGAAATCATGGAGGAAGTCGGAATCAAGGTTAACAATATCCGCTATTTCTCCAGCCAGCAATGGCCCTTCCCCCACTCCTTGATGGTCGGCTTCCTGGCCGACTATGAGAGCGGTGAAATCACAGTGGACGGAGAGGAAATTGTCCATGCCGATTGGTTCGAGCCCGGCAATATGCCCGTTATCCCGCCGAACGTCAGCATCGCCCGCAAAATCATCGACTGGTATATAGAGAACTATTCCTGAAGGTAACGCCCTTCCTCCGTCATGCATATGCTGGATAGACAAATGCCCAGGATGGAGGAACCCATAATGAACTCTCCGCTCAGTTCTCCGGAGCCGGCGCTTGCGGCGGATTCCAACAAGCATATCAACTATCGGCGGGACGCGCACAATTATCTTACCCAGGTGTTCGAGGCACAGCTTCCGGCTATCCCGACGGGATTTTTCAACGCGCATATGACCAAAGGATTTGTCGTTCAGCCGCATTGGCATACGAACGCGACGGAGCTGGTCTTTGTCATCAGCGGCGAAATCACCACTTCCGTATTTAATCCTTGTACGCAGCAGCTCATAACCTACAAGCTGACTCCCGGCCAGGTTTCCTTATTCCCCAAAGGATGGTTCCACTGGATTGTCGTCTTATCGGAGCAGGCTCACTTCCTGACCATTTTCGATGTCCCTACCCCCGATGTCGTCTATGGCTCCGATTTCCTGAAAGCCGTCCCTCCGGAAGTGCTGAACCGGGCCTACTGTGTAAACGAGAAGGATTACAGGCAAGCGGTCGCTCCGCTGCAAGAATCGGTCATTATAGGGCCTCCCCCGGGCTGCGTCTGCGGGAACATTCCGCCATCGGCTCAGGGAATCCAGAAGCAGCCGCAATACGGCGGGCCGCCG
>NZ_ASSC01000727.1 GCF_000520735.1 Paenibacillus forsythiae T98 | reverse complement strand
CCTACCGCTACAACCCCGCGACCAACTGCTGGCGGCACCGCTCAGAGAACGGAGACGGGCCGGATATGGAGCGGTTGTTCGCGTTGTAAGCCGGGACGGTCCGATGCCTGACTCCGGGATACCGCAGGGCCGATCTCTCCAGGGCTAGACCTGCCTTCTTCACGCCCCTAAAGCAATAAAAGCAACTAGCGGAGGACAAATAACGTTAATGTATCATGTGTGTTGATAACCACCAAATGTAGAAAAGGAGCATCAACTTAGCAGCTACTTGTACTTCCCTTCAGGCCTGTTGATTAACCTAAATATGTAAATTAATAGGGGACTCTTTGTCTAACCTTCGAAACCGTTGAGAGAGCCAGATCAGCCACTCGACAGGCAACATGGACAGAACAAATAACCGAGCAAATCGTGCAAACGTTAGGAGAGCGTGCTGAGGCAGGGAGGCAGAAGCCGTATCAAATAGCCATTTCAGCAAGACGTAAGCGATCAAAGCTCCAAAAAGTTGGCCGTACACGGCGTTTTCG
>NZ_ASSC01000726.1 GCF_000520735.1 Paenibacillus forsythiae T98 | reverse complement strand
CGGCGGGGGCGATTCTCAGCATCGCCTTTAACCGGCCGGAGCCGGCGGTGGACGGGAATGTGATGCGGGTGCTCTCCCGGTTCTTTCTGATCGAGGACGATATCGCGAAGGCCAGGACGCGGGTCCGGATGGAGGCCTTGGCGAAGGCGCTTATCCCTGCGGGCGAAGCGTCCCATTTCAATCAGGCGCTGATGGAGCACGGGGCGCTGGTCTGCACCCCGAAGTCCCCGCGCTGTCTGGTCTGCCCGGTGATGGAGCGCTGCGCCGGGCGGCTCGCGGGCCGCGAGACCTCGCTGCCCGTCAAGACCAAGGCCAAGCCGCCGCGCCC
>NZ_ASSC01000725.1 GCF_000520735.1 Paenibacillus forsythiae T98 | reverse complement strand
AGGGAAAAGGCCAGCCGCCAGACACAAGGATTTCCGGGTGTCCGGCGGCTTTTAAGTTATAACCGTTCCCTGTGGTATACTGGAGTTCGCAATAGTAAATTTAAGATCAAGAAAGCGAGGGAATCCATGAACTACAGAACGCTTGGAAGAACGGGACTCAAGGTATCGGAGATCGGTTTTGGAGCCTGGGGCATCGGCAAGACGCTATGGATCGGCGCGGATGATCAGGAATCGCTCAAAGCGCTGAACCGGTCGGTTGAGCTGGGCTTGAATTTTATTGATACGGCGCTTGGATATGGAGACGGGCACAGCGAGAAGCTGGTTGGACAAGTGGTCCGGGAGCATGGCGGAAGCATATATGTGGCGACCAAGATCCCGCCGAAGAACAGACAGTGGCCCGCCCGCAGCGGTGTGCCGGTGGATGAGACGTTCACTGCGGAGCATGTGATTGCCTGCACGGAGCAGAGCTTAAGGAATTTGGGTCTTGAGACGATTGATGTCCAGCAGTTTCATGTCTGGTCGGATGAATGGGTTGGTCAAGGAGACTGGCTGGAAGGCGTGCAGAAGCTGAAGGAACAGGGAAAAATCCGGTTTTTTGGCGTCTCCATCAATGACTATCAGCCAAGCAATGCGCTTAAGCTCATTGAAAGCGGTCTCGTTGACACCGTACAGGTTATCTACAATATTTTTGAACAGAGTCCCGAGGACGAGCTGCTGCCCGCATGCGAGAAGCATGATATCGGGGTGATTGTCCGGGTTGCGCTGGACGAAGGCGGATTAACAGGAAAAATCACGCCGGAAACGACCTTTGAGCAAGGCGATTTCCGCAATCATTATTTCAGGGATGACCGCAAGCGGGAGGTCTTCGAGCGGGTGCAGCGAATTGCCGCCGATTTGAATATCCCGCTGGATGGCATGGCGGAAACGGCGCTGCGCTATGTGCTGAGCCATCCCGCAGTTTCGACGGTCATTCCGGGGATGCGCTCCATTGCCAATGTGGAACGCAATATGAAGGTGGGGGACGGACTCGGACTTCCCGGGGAGCAACTGGCCAAGCTGAAGGCGCACCGCTGGGTTCGCAATTTCTATAGCTGAATCCGCTTGGGAGAAGCCGCCTGAACCTCCAAAGCCGCCGAACCCTTTCGGGTATCCGGCGGCTTTTGTCCGGCTTCAAGTGGGCCGGAGGGGCGGGCGGCTGGTATTCCCGGTTTGTCAGCCTGTCCGGGCTGACAAGCATCTACTTGAGTCTGCCGCTTATGAGAAGCGGCGTCGGCGCGCTGGTAAGAGAGAAGAAGGTCAATGCGGACGCGCTTACCCTGACCTCCATCGTGGCCTCGCTGCTGCTGGGCCAAGGGAAGTCGGCGCTGATGATTACGCTTCTGTCCGACATAGCGGAGCTGATGACCATCTACACGATGGAGAGGACGCGGGATTCCATCCGGGGCATGCTGTCGCTGAATGAGGAATTCGTGTGGAAGGAGCTGGAGGATGGGGAGATTCGCGGTTTCCCGATCGATCAGGTGTTTCCCGGAGATAAAGTGCTTGTGCATACCGGCGAGAAGGTGTGCGATCAAGGGCGGCAACTTTATTGAAGCGTTGGCCGATGCGGACACGCTTATCTTCGACAAGACCGGTACGCTGACCGAAGGCAAGCCTAACGTCACGCATATTGTTCCGGCTTCCGGCGAGATCAGCGAGACCCGGGTAATGGAGCTTGCCGGAGCGGCGGAGCAGACCTCAAGCCATCCGCTGGCCGATGCGGTTCTGTCTTACTGCCGCAAGGAGCAGATCCTCATACCGAAGCATGGGGAGGTGATCACGGTGGTAGGCAAAGGCACCAAGACGGAAGTGGCAGGCAAGACGATTCGCGTCGGCAGCGGGGCGTTTATGGAGGAGAACGGGATAAGCCTGGACAGCCTGGCCGACAAGCAGGATCTTCTGCCAAGAACAGGCGCTACCCTGGTCTATGTGGCCGAGGATACCCGTTTGATCGGCGTGCTGGGCATCCAGGATAAGATGCGGGAGAACATGCGCAAATCGGTTAACAACCTCCGGAGCAAGGGGATTGACGAAATCCTGCTGCTGACCGGAGACCGCCGGGAGCAAGCCAAGGCGGTTGGGGAGCAGATCGGCGTTGACGGCTATGAGGCCGAGCTGCTTCCGGAGGATAAAGTGAAGACCGTATTGCGTCTGTAATCGAAAGGCTCCAAAGTCGTGATGATCGGGGACGGCATCAACGATGCGCCCGCGCTGGCTTTTGCCGATGTGGGACTGACGCTTGGCGGCAAGAGCACGGATATCGCGATCGAATCGTCGGATATCACGATCCAGTCCGACAATCCGATGATGCTTCCGGTTATCATGGATCTGTCGCATAAGACCATGAGGATAGTCAAACAGAACTTTGGCTTTGTCTTCGGCATCAACTCGCTCGGCCTGCTGCTCAGCGGAGCCGGCCTGTTGTCCGTATTCTGGGGAGCGGTCCTTCACAACTCCAGTACCATTCTGGTCGTTTCCAATTCGTTAAGACTGTTATTTCACGATATGGAAAAGGGGATGTAGATTATGCAACCGGCCATTGTGATCGTCCATCGCCTGCCGAACTGGATTCGGATGAGGCTGTCCTTGCCGATTCGCAGCGAGAAGGATTTCTACACGATGCTGAACGAACAGGGAGGCATTCAGAGCTTTGAGTACAATCCTGTCATCAAGTCCGTCCTGATCTCGTTCAATCATGTGCACATTGATACGGAGGAAGTGCTGATCCGCTCCGCCATCGCTTATTCCCAGCAGTATGACATGGCGCCGGTTCGGCTGTACAGCGACAGGCCGGCTAAGGAACTGCCCACTCTTTCGTATTACTCCCTGGCGGCTATCGGGCTTATGGCGGTGGTGTCCACTACGGGCATTCTGCTGAATACGACGCTGCGGGAGGTGCTGAAGTGGACAATGGTCGGAACGACCATCGGGGCCGTCATGGAGCACGCGTACGACGAAATCAGCGAACGGGGCGCGTTTGATCCCGAGGTGGTCTCGGTGATGTACCTGTTCAATTCCTTGAACAAAGGCAATCTGCTCAGCGCTGCGGGCATTACCTGGATCGCGACCTTTGGCCGGCATTTGATTCATACCTCTTACGATGGCGCCATTATCCGTGTCAAGAAGATCTGCGATGTCACCAGCGACCAATGCTACTATGACGTCACGGTGTTTGAAAATACGGACCACAAGGGTATGAAGTTCCTTAAGAATTCCTGTCCAAATTCATAGAAAGCCAGCATCCCGGCAGCCGGACGATTCCCGTTCCGGGACGAAGCGGCCCAAGCGGGGGCTGTTCCGTCAACTGCTATGACTCCCCCGGCGGATGCAGCAAGATTCTGGTTAACAAAAAGTGTGAGCGGCTATATGTGTAGCTTCCCATAACGGCTCCCGGGGAACGGTCCGATTCTATTGCGTCTCTCCGGGGAGCCTCTGCAATACCTACAATATCGAAGGAGGAATTATCATGTTTGCAGCAATTAACAATGATCACATCAAAGGCGCTCTGGTTGGAGTAGGAGTATGCGCTGTAGGCTACTATATTTACAAGAAGAATCAGGAATCAGGTCGATTCCTTCTTGCGCAGTCAAGGCATTAATGTATCGGCCAAATCTTCAAAGGACTACCACGCTCTGACGCTGGAAGAGCTGATGGAAACCAAGGAGCTTATTGAAGATATTATCGCGGAAAAACAAAGCAAGCTGGTTGCGGAAGCCGTCTAATCCGGAGCGGATGCTTCCGGCGGCGCTTCTGTAAGCTATTCGGGAGGGTGTCTCCCTTGCTATTTCTGATAGCGGGGGGCGCCTTCTTTCGTATTCCCCGGATATAAGGTAAAATGATTGAAACTGGTTTCAATTCATTGCGGCGAGAGGTGAACAAACGGATGACAACTATCATTGATGTGGCTCGCCTGGCGGGAGTGTCGAAGACGACCGTGTCCCGGGTGATCAATAACTATCCCCATATCTCACCGGATAAGAAAAATCAGGTGCTCCAGGCAATGGAGCAGCTTGGTTTCACGCCAAATCCTTCCGCGAGACGATTAAGAGGCCAACTCGCTACAACCATTGCGGTGGTCGTTCCGAAAATTGTCAATCCGTTCTTTTCCTATCTGGTGGACGCTATCGAACAGGTCGGTTACCGCAGCGGCTATCAGACGCTCATCTGCCAGACGAATGAGGATAAAGAGAAAGAGCTGTCCTATTTGAATCTCTTGAGGACCAAGCAGGCGGACGGAATCATTATGACATCCATCGAGAATGACTGGGCGCAGATTGAACCGTATACCGAGTTCGGTCCCATTGTGCTGTGCAACGAATACATCAACAAGCCGGACGTTCCGATGATCCGGGTGGATCAATATCAGGGCACCTACATCGGCGTCAAGCATCTGATCGAAAGAGGGCATCGCAAGATCGCTTATTGCACGGGCGGATTATTCACGGAATTCGGCAAGGACAAGGACCGGAACAGAGGGTATCAGAAGGCGCTGGAGGAAGCCGGTATCCCGGTGAATCCGGCCTGGATTCTGGTCGATAAGCATACGATCGGAGACGGGAAACAAGTCATGCAGCTTCTGATGGAAATGAAGGACCGTCCGACCGCCGTCTTCGCCGGGAGCGACGAGATTGCCGGAGGGCTGATGATGGCCGCCAAAAGAGCCGGCCTGCGCATTCCGGATGATTTGGCCATTATCGGATTTGACGATCAGCCGATCGCGGAGGTGCTGGACCCGGGACTTACCACTATTCGGCAGCCCATCGCCCGGATGGGGAAGAAGGCCGGGGAGATTCTGTTGGCAATGCTGAATGAGCCTTCACAGGGCCCGGCGGTGTATGAGCTTCCGGTTGAGCTGATTATCAGGGAATCCACGTAGCATGCGGGAACGAAAATTCCGGCAGCTCCCTAACAAAATTGGGAACGTTACCAATAAATACGCTTGTTAGGATTGATCGGATAGGCTGAAAGAGCCATATATACGTCATAATCGAATGTGATTTTAAGTGAAGCTTAGAAAAAAGATGTTGAAACCGTTACCAAAGAGTGATACATTATATCCATAGTCACCTCGGGGAATCAGGGAGCGAGTATTCATCCGAAATTTTGGTATCGTTCCCAAATTATCTGCGGAGATTGTGGAGATGTCCATTAACATTTATGGAGGGGTTCTTTTGAAAAAGACATTGGCTTTATTTCTCGTTCTGTTGCTTGTTGCTTCTTTGACCGCCTGCGGCGGATCGGGGAATTCGAATTCGGCAGCGGACTCCGGTGGCGGCAAAGTCAACATTGTCATTGTGAACGGCAAAGGTGAAATCGCTTCCCAGTGGGAGCAGGCGGCAAAAGACTTCATGGCGGCTAACCCGGACATTACGGTTGAAGCGGTTTCCGGAGCGGTTGGAGAAACGGTCAATCTGCTGGACAAACTGACGGCTTCCGGCAAGACCGTAACCATTGCGATGATGTCTCCCGATTCCATCGTGAATAAATACAAAGACTTCGGCGTCGATCTTTCGAATGAAAAGTGGAATGCCGACACGGTGTACGGCGTTAAAGACATAAATGGCAAAATTGCCGGTTTCCCGTTCTCCATTGAAGGCTTCGGGCTGGTCTACAAC
Organism: Paenibacillus forsythiae T98; assembly: GCF_000520735.1. Classification (GTDB taxonomy): domain Bacteria; phylum Bacillota; class Bacilli; order Paenibacillales; family Paenibacillaceae; genus Paenibacillus_AQ; species Paenibacillus_AQ forsythiae. Next base: position 6,439 of record NZ_ASSC01000725.1, on the reverse strand, counting down.
AAGAGTGTCGTGGAAAAAGCGACAGGCGGAACGTTCGATCCCTACTCGATCAACACCCGGGACAAATTGAAAGCGCTTCTGGACAAAATCCAGGCCTCCGGCGTGAAATATCCGGTCGCTTATCAAACGGAGAACTGGTCGGTTGCCAACCATTACAGCACGCAGTTTTTGAACCAGGCGGAAGACCCGAATACGATTGTGGAGCAGCTCAAAGCCGGCACATTCGATCTGGCAAGCAACGCTGTATGGAACGGCTACTACGATACGCTGGATTTGCTTGTCTCCAAGGCATACAACAAATACGGCGAACGCCCGCTGGGCAAATATTATGACGACGCGCACCTGAGCGTGGGCAAGGGTGAATCCGCCATTTTGTTCAACGGAAACTGGGCATTTGATTCACTGAAAGCGGTCTCCGGCGCATCCTTCGGCTTTATTCCGGTTCCGGTGGATAACAATCCGGACAATCCGCTGAACAACAAAATTGCCGCAGGCCCGACCAATATTCTCGTCATCAACAAGTCGGCTACGGCGGCTCAGCAGGAAGCGGCCAAGAAATTTCTGGACTGGCTCGTCTACGATCAGAAAGGACAGGATTTCCTCGTCAATCAGGCCCAGGTCATTTCCGCCTTCAAGAATAATCCGAATAAGGTAACGAATCCGCTCGGCGTGGCCATCGCAGACGCCGTGCAAGCAGGCAAAACGCTGCCGTTCAGCTCCAACTATGTAAAGGTAGAGGATTGGGGCAACATCCTTGCGCCGGATATTCAAAAATATATTGCGCAGAAAGAATCCCGCGCCGATCTGGCCAAAGCCATCGAGACCTATTACAAAAACCAGAAGTAGGGGTGAGTCAAACCTATGATAACGGAAAAAAGCCGGCTGAAGTCGCTCGGCAACCAGTTGTTTTTTACCGGTCCCACGATTATTTTCTTTGCCTTGGCGGTGCTGATTCCATTTGGCTATGGCCTTTATCTTACGCTGACCGATATGACCTCTCCGGTGAATCCGATCAAGTTCTCGGGCTTTGGCAACTATAAAACCGCATTTACCGACACCGCGTTCTGGCAGTCCATGTGGCTGACCGTAGAGTTCGTTATCGCAACGGTCATCATTATTAATGTCCTTGGCTTTGTTCTGGCGTTTCTGGTTACTTCCGGGGTGAAGATGCAGAATTTCTTTCGGACCGCGCTGTTCACGCCCAATCTGATTGGCGGATTGATTCTCGGCTACATCTGGCAGTTCATCTTCGTGCAGACGCTTCCCTCCATCGGAGACAAGCTCGGCATCGAATGGCTGCGGCTGGGCTGGCTGGGCGATGAGCATATGGCTTTCTGGGCCATCGTGATTGTCACGATCTGGCAATCGGCGGGATATATGATGATTATCTTTGTCGCCGGACTGGTCAATGTTCCGAAAGATGTGATGGAGGCGGCCACAATCGACGGGGCGAACGCATGGCAGCGCTTGAGAAATGTCATCCTCCCGCTGATGGTTCCATCTTTTGTCGTTACGATCTTTTTAACCTTGAAAAATGCCTTTATGGTGTATGATGTGAACTACTCCCTGACTGCGGGCGGACCCTATGGCAGCACAACCATGGTATCCATGCATGTCGTCCAAAAAGCTTTTACGGAAAATATCTATGGGGTGGGTCAAGCCGAGGCTATTGTGCTGTTCGTCATTGTCGCGGTCGTTACGGGGCTTCAGGTTTATTTCAGTAAGAGAATGGAGGTTGCCGCCTGATGGAAGCCAGAAGAAGAGCCGCCACGGTCCTGACTTATCTTTTGCTGATTGTATCCTTTGCTGTCTTTGTCTTTCCGTTCTTCCTGATGGTGGTCAACTCTTTCAAGAACAATGGCGAAATACTCGAAAGTCCCTTTTCCCTGCCGACCAGTCTGAATTTCGGGCATTTTGCCGAAGTCATTGATAAGATGAATTTCTTTGTATCCTTCAGAAACACGGTTGTGATTACCTCTCTAAGCGTGCTGTTCATCGGTGTATTCGCGGCAATGACCGCTTATTACATGGTAAGACGTCCGACAAGGTTCAACAACGGGCTGTTTGCGTTGATGGTCGCTTCCATGATTATTCCGTTTCAATCCATCATGATCCCGCTGATTTACATTTACGGAGCGAAGCTTCACTGGATTGATGCCGCGCCGATTCCGCTGCTCATTATTTTGTATATCGGCTTTGGGAGCGCGCTGTCGATCTTCATGTACCACGGGTTCGTGAAATCCATCCCTTATGAGCTTGAAGAGGCATCGCTGCTGGACGGGTGCACCCGGACGCAGACCTTTTTCAAAATTGTGCTGCCCATGCTCGCTCCAACCTCGGTGACGATCGCCATTCTGAACGTGCTCTGGATCTGGAACGACTACCTGCTGCCGTCGCTTGTGCTTACGAAAGACCAGGACTTCACCATGCCGATCAAAATGAAGGTCTTTAACGGAACGTACATGAACAACTGGGAGCTGCTGATCCCCGCGCTGCTGTTGACCATACTGCCCATCCTCATCGCCTACCTGTTCGGGCAGCGCTATATTATCCGGGGTGTCAGCCAGGGAGCCATTAAATAAGAGACATTAGAAAATTCTTCGGGAGCTGGAGGAAGTGTGGAGATATGGAGAGTAGAGACCGCAATTGGTGGAAGGAAAGCGTCGTGTATCAGATTTATCCCCGGAGCTTTCAGGATTCGGATGGAGACGGGGTCGGGGATCTGCGAGGGATTATCAACCGGCTCGATTATTTGAGCGATCTGGGCATTGACGTCATTTGGGTGTGTCCGGTGTACGATTCGCCGAATGATGATAATGGATACGATATCCGGGATTTTTACAAAATACAGGCGGAATATGGAACGATGGAGGATATGCTGGAGCTGATCGCCAAGGCGGGAGCCTGCGGTATCCGCATTATTATGGACTTGGTGGCGAACCATACCTCGGATGAGCATGCCTGGTTCGTCGAATCCCGCAGCTCCAAAGACAACCCGAAACGGGACTGGTATATCTGGAAGCCGGGACCTGGCGGGGAAGAGCCGACCAACTGGGAATCCAATTTCGGAGGCTCCGCCTGGGAGTATGACGAGAACACGCAGGAATATTATTTGCACTGTTTTTCCAGAAAGCAGCCGGATTTGAATTGGGAGAATCCCGAGGTTCGCCGGAACATTTTCTCCATGATGGAGTGGTGGATCGACAAGGGGATCGCCGGATTTCGCATCGACGCGATTACCTTTATCAAGAAGGATCAGCGGTTCCCGAATCTGGAGGCGGAAGGAAGTCGCCGCTACGCCCCGCTTGCGGGGGCTTGTCTGAACCAGCCCGGCATTCTGGACTTTCTGCATGAAATGAAACGGGAGGTGCTGACGCCGCGCAATGTGATGACCGTCGCGGAGGCGCCCGGTGTGCCGATTGAGCAGATTCATGAATATGTGGATGAGAATAGCGGCGTTTTTAATATGATTTTTCAATTTGATCATGTGGATCTGGACATCAAGCCGCAGGCCAAAGGAGTCTATCACAGGTGGGAGCTGACCGATTTCAAGCATGCGCTGTCCAAATGGCAAACGGAGACGGCGGATAGGGGCTGGATGGCGCTGTTCATGGAGAATCATGACCATGTCCGTTCGGTTTCGAAATTCGGCAGCGACGGTCTTTACCGCGAGGAATCGGCCAAAATGCTGGCCGCCTACTATTTTCTGATGCGGGGCACGCCTTTTATCTATCAGGGGCAGGAGATCGGCATGACTAATCATCACTTTCCTTCGATAGAGGAGTACAGGGATATTGAAAGCCTTAACTTTCACGCTTACGAAACGTCTCTGGAGAGACCGGAGGCTGATATCCTCGAACATCTGGCGAAAAGAAGCCGGGACCAGGGGCGGATGCCGATGCAGTGGAGCGCGGAGCCGATGGCCGGATTCACGGCCGGAGAGCCGTGGCTGCGGGTGAATCCGAATTATACGTCGATCAATGTGGAGCAGTCGCAACGTGACGGGAATTCGATCCTGCATTTCTACCGGAAGCTGATCAGGCTGCGCCGCGAGAATAAAGCGCTGATATACGGCGGCTATCGGGAGATTTATAAGGATTCCGGGGAGCTTGGCGGGTATATCCGCACCTTGGGCGGCGAGCAATGGACGGTATTATGCAACTTTACGGACCGGAAGGTTCCGATCCCTGAGCCGCTGGCGGGTCTTATCATGCTGTCCAATCTGAACGGACATGATGCGGGCATGATGAAGCCGTATGAGGCGGTAATCTGCAAAGCGGAAGGCAAAGCGGATTAACAAAAGAATCGCCCTGTCCTTTGTGAGAAGGAAGGGCGGTTCTTTTGTCTTACGATTCGGTTGCTTAAGACGTATAGTGTCTTCCCAGGCCCAGCTCGGTAAGCAGCTGCCGGTAGGCGATGGAGGTGCGGTCGGCCGGAATGTGCGCCTCCGCCGTCAGATCCAGCGGGAGATCCTCCGGAGTCTGGGCCTCGACCATTTCACTGTCTTCCGCGAACACCTGAAGGTTGAAATCAATGGTCGGCTGAAGCGGAGCGTCTTTATCGAAATTGCGTGAAATCGGGCAGAACAGACGGGTGTAGCGGGCCGAGACCGGTGAAGCGCAGTTCAGAATCATCAGCTTCCCGTCTTCTGGAAAATGCACGGTAAGGGATGCCGCAAACGGCGGGAACACACGGAACGCGCGCAGCCACATGAAGCCTTCAGGAATGGGAACGTTCTGGCCTTTGGCGTAATTGCTGACCGTGCTCCAATAGTCGGCGAATAATTCATTGCCTTCGCGTCTCACCTTGTATTGCGGGACCTCCGGATTATTGCGGTCGCCGAAGCTGTCCGTATGCACGTAAGCGAAATGGGATACGTCCAGGAAGCCTTCCATCTGACGCCCGGAGGAACCCGCGATGTCAAAGCTCGGAGGCAGAATATTGATGAAATCCGGATCATCCCAGCCCGGGAATTCGGGGATTTGTTCCTCGGCGCCCGAGAGACAAGTCCAGATCAGACCATACCGCTCAACGGCGGGATACATAATCAGCTTCAGCTTGGGCGAAATTTTGCTGCTTGGATGTGCGGGAACGGCTGTGCATTTTCCTTCGCAGTTATAACGGAAGCCATGATAAGGACATACGATCTCGTCGTTTTCAATCCATCCCTTGCTGAGAGGGGCGCCCCGGTGGAAGCAGAGGTCGCGGGCAATAACAACCTTGCCCTTGCTGCGGTAGCAGACGAGCTTCACGTCCAGCAGCTTGACAGCCACAGGCTTGTCTGCAATTTCGCTGGCGATGGCTACCGGGTACCAGTATTTGGAGAGAACATGCCAGTCGTTCTCCGTAAATGTACAGCCCGAAGGAAGCTGCGTTTGAGCCGATTCGGCAGAGGAATTAGCGTTAACATTCATCATTATTTCACCTCACGAATTATTGGGATACTCCGTTAGCGCAGAAAACCCCGGACGCCAACAGGCGCATAGTTAAATTGGCCTTTCGCCCCGCAGCCTGAAAGTGCGGAATGGAAAGGGAAATAACTGATACACCTCTTGTAGCCTGGGGCAATTCACGGTTGCCTGTAGAGACGCTCACCCACATTATGAGCTTATACAAGAAGCAAGAATATAATAGTGTCAGGTTATGTGACGCAATTATTGGATTTATCATAAACTCGCTTCAGGTGGATGTCAATATCGCTTTAAATTTTAATGGTTCCGGTAACGAAATTGTTTGGCGCTCCGCACAATCAATGGGAGGGAACGCCGCCGATTGTCCAGAAACCTCACATTAATCTCACCGCTTCCGGCAGTATTGGGGTTGAGCTTGAGGCGGAAGGCATGCTTTTTCAATATCCGTTTAACCCGTGAGGGGGTAAGAGCGGGATTGCTCTGCAGCAACTGGGCCGCCGCTCCGGAGACGATGGGCGTAGACATGCTAGTGCCGGACATGACGAAGTATCTGTTGCCGACCCGCTGGTCCGGATACTCGCGGTCCAGCCTGGAGCGGGGAGAACGCAGCGAAATAATCGCCACGCCCGGTGCGGCCAGATCGGGCTTGTTCCCTCTGAAGCGCGCCGGTCCGCGGCTGGAGAACGGGGCGATGCGGTCGTCGGCTTGCGGGAGGCTGCGGCGGTCGTCCACGGCTCCGACCGTAATGGCCGACGGGCTGTTGCCGGGCGATTCAATCGTACCGTATCCGGGCCCGGCGTTTCCGGCCGCAATGACGACGGTCAGTCCGGCCTTGACCGCCTGCTCCACGGCCTGGCAGAGAGGGTCGTCCGTATAGGGAGAGTCTATCGGACCGCCCAACGACAGGGAGAGAATGCGCAGCCTCAGCCGCTTCCGGTTCGCAATGCACCACTCGATTCCCTTAATAATTGTAGAGTCGTATCCGCTGCCATTCCGGTCCAGCACCTTGACACCCACGATGCCCGCTT
>NZ_ASSC01000724.1 GCF_000520735.1 Paenibacillus forsythiae T98 | reverse complement strand
GGTGTACTGTCCAAGTTCAAATAGGGGCTAAATAGAGTTGACGAAGCATTTTTTCTTGGAGGTATCGAGAAAATAAGAGTGTTGAGTGTTTTTATGCCACATATATTCTTTGATGATCAAGTTGGTCATATTGAGGGGGTGGCCAGAACATTTCCTTCTGTTCATGTCCCATTTGGAGATGTTAACAAGAGAAATAATACATAATAGATTTGAGCGTAATGCTAGAAGTCGGGGACATCTTATAACATAGCATTCACGCGGCGGCGCCTAACGGCCCCCAGGTTTGCAGTGGCGAGGGCAAAGAGGCTATGGTTGCAGAGAGACTTAAGTCTTCGACCCGACGCTGGAGCGCCTTAAGCCTCTCGGGTTCGTGAATGCGGAAATGTTATAGGAAATCAGCAAGCAATGAATTTTTAAGCTAATACTCTAGGAGGTCAAAATGAACGGAGTAAGACGCTTATATATAACAAAAGAAAACAAAGTATTTTAAGATACCCCAAAACAACAGAATACCTAAGAAATATATTGAAGATTTAGCTCGACAAGAAGTTCTTGAGGTACTTTTGTATTACGAAATCAAAGATAGGAAACCCTCAGAACTATTAATGATTAAATTTGATCGAATCACTTTAGACTCTAGTGGACAATACCAAGTAACTGAAGAGAAAAGCAGAGAACTATATAACTTCCTTCACTTTGGATTCATGACACCTGAAGAATTAGCAATAAAGGAAGGGCCTACAATAATGCCGCTTCCTCCAATGTTGCCTATGACAGTTGAAAAAGAAGCTCTGTATAAGTACTTAGAGGAGAATATTAATGTCTTGTTCAAGGATGCACCTTTTATTCTTGAAATGAGAATAAGGGCATTAGAAGAGAAGCATAGAGAATATGTAGAATTGATTAAAAAATCCAAATATATAAATGGTAAGAAGAAATCTTAAAATCCCAAATTAGTACAGAGAAAGCTTGTAGTTCAAAGTAGTCGCTGACATCCTGAAACATTATATTCCAACTGCATCTGGAATCATTTTACTAAAAAATAAAAAACAATAGTTCATCTCTACTCATTTGAGCACAAGAAATGAAATCAAATCTTAGAGAGGATTAAAAGACATGAAAAACCATGTATTTTATTCTTGGCAGTCAGATTTACCAAACAATTGAAACTTGCATTACAGGTGCCCTAAAGGAACTAAATATCTCTGACCTATATGATATTGAATTTAGTATAGATAAAGATACTAAAGATGAAGCAGGCACCCCGCATATTACAGAAACAATCTTTTCTAAAATAGATAAATCAAAACTATTTATTGCCGCTGTAAGTATTATTAATTCCGGTAGAGAAGGAAGAAAAACCCCTAATCCTAATGTTCTAATTGAATTAGGTTATGCAGCAAGGACATTGGGTTGGGATAGAATTATATGTATATATAACAAAGCATATGGAAGTTTCGATGATCTGCCATTTGATCTTAAATATAGAAGACCACTTTGTTATGAACTTACTGGAAAAGATATCGAAGATAGAAAGAAAGCAAAAAAAGTCATAATAGATGCAATCAAAAATAATATAAATTCAATAGATTCCAAAATCTTTACATCAATTAATGAGGTCGGTACTTATCTCATATATGAAGCATCTGAATTTTATAATCAATTGGAAAATAACGTAAAGGGTATATTTCTTGAAAAAAACTTCAGGAAAGATTTGGATACAAAGATAAAGACTTTACGGTAGACATATGGGATGATTTTATTTATAGATTTGAAAATGGGGAGCCCCATGAAGAAAATGATATAGAACATCATATTTCAGTTATTTTTAATGATGATTCTTATTCTCATGATGGTGTTGACGGTAGAGAGTGTTCAGTCTTCTTTACATTAAATCAAAAATTCAAGCAAATTAATTTCAATAATAATAAGGTATATTGTGCATTTGAAATTAATACACGGGGGTATTCTCCCTCGGGAAAAGGGAGAAATTACAGTGAATTGTCTGATGAATTTATGAAGAGAACCTTAGCTTAAAAATATAGTGTATTATAAGGGGGATTTTGTTAGTGACTCAGAGAAGGCACTGGCATCAGATCTGCGGGCCTGATGGCCCTTGGTCTGCAGATGCTTTTCGAGAAGCGCACTCATAAGACAACCATGAGGCTAAGTCTTGGACCCGGCGCTGAAGCGCCTTAAGGCTCTCGGGTTCGTGAACATAAGAACGTTATAAAAAATGGCGGTAAAGGAGAAACCTATGAAAATCTTCGTAGGGATTGTTATCTTAATCATCATTGTTTTTGCGGTTTTTTCAAAAATTAAAAAGAAAAACGATAATAATTTTATAATATCTGAATCAGGCACTGATAACTTAAAACCTATGATATTTAGTTCGGAACCTGATTTGCCTAAAGGCTTTGGTTATAAATGCCAATGGTTTGCTATTAAGACGGAAGATACTAAAGAAGTATTAAAGGAGTTAAACCTAAAAAATGTTCAAATATCCAATTGGGAGACGGGAATTGAAGGGGCATGTGAAGGATATTTTTTCATTTCGCCACCAGTGAACGGATGGACATTTGTTATTAATTCTACCATGCCGGGTCTAAGTATTAATGAAAGTCCTTTTGCACTTAAAATAATTACTGACTTCAGCACTAAATTCGGAGAAGCATATTATTTTGGAACACATCGTGTCGTTGAGTATCATGCTTGGGCGAAGGCAGTTGATGGAGAACTAATACATGCATTTGGATATTTAGGTGAGAGAGGAGAAATTATTATAAATGAGGGTGAAATAAGTCGAGAGGAAATAGAACATAATCTTATTTTTACTGATTTGGATGCAGATGAGCCTAATTTGCCGAGTGAAGAAGATGTAATACTGATTGCTAGGGAATGGTGTATAGATCCGAAACTGGAAGATGATAATTATATTCCTGGAACGGGATTTATTGGGAACTTGGAGTAAAGATTTGAGAGTAGTTCAATGAAGACCGCCACATCTTATAAAACCGTATTCACGCTGCGGGCCGTTGGCACTGAGATCGCCAGAAGATAAGAAGCCAGGAAGCGGAATCAGGTGATCAATCTCTACGAGCCTAAGTCTTCGACCCAGTCGCTGCGCTCCTTTAAGGTACTCGGGTTCGTGAATACAAGAACGTTAGAGGAAATCAATGCAAAGCCAAGTTAAGGGGAGATTCAATGAAGATAGAATTAAAGCCTTTAAATACATCAGATTTTTCTATTGTTGTAGAGTGGGTAAATCAACATGATCAAGACTTTTTAATGCAATGGGCAGGTCCAACATATCAGTTTCCTCTTACCGTTGAACAGATGGAAGAACATTACTCTAAAGGAATCAACTCGTTAGAATCTGATGTGTACCTTTATATGATTAAAGATTTAACAAATAACGAACCAATAGGATCTTTTCAAATAGGTAGGTTCAATATGATCAATAAGGAAGCGATTATTGGGAGATTTTTGATGAAAGATGAAGGTTACAGGGGACAAGGTATAGGAAGGCGGGCACTTTATCAATTAATTCAAATGGGATTTGAGATATTTCAATTGAACAGAATAAAACTGAATGTCTATGATATCAACAAGAGAGCAATTAAGTGCTATGAAAGTGTAGGATTTAGGAAAGGAAAGATAACAGAAAACGTACATAGATCTTTAAAGAACGAAGAATGGAATAACATTGAAATGGTACTAAATAAGGAATCATGGATGAATTACAGAGAAGGCATTAACTTCCTCTAACATTACATTCACGCATCGGGCCATATGGCCCTCGGTCCGCTCGAGGGTTTTCGAGGAAGTGGAATCAGGCGGACACACCTGCGAGGCTAACTGCGCTTATGCGCAGCCGGACCGGGTTGCTGTCAGATCGACCATCAGAATCCTTGAGCCTCTCGGGTTCGTAGATATAACAATGTTAAATGAAATCGAGGAAAGACTTCAAACCTTAAAAAAAGTAGGGAGCGGTTAATTTGAAACAAGCATTCAAAGAATGTTATCAAGACTATTATAAATCCTATAATGAATGTCTTTCATTATGGCCTGTTTCATATACAACGCTTGATGTATCAACAACATTTGGTGAAACACATGTGATTAGGAGTGGTTCAACTGACAAGCCGCCACTAATTCTTTTGCATGGTATGGGTTTTAGTTCAACGATGTGGTATCCCAACATTGCAGGGCTAAGTAGTGAGTTTAGTATCTATTGCATTGATATTATCGGGGACACCAATCGAAGTGTCTGTAACCGAAAGCCTGCAAACAGAGCTGAGCTAGCTCGGTGGCTACTCGAAGTAATTAACGCACTTCAGATAGAAAAGCCGAGTATTGCAGGGTTATCCTATGGTGGATTTATTACTCTTAATTTTGCTTATCATTATCCTGAATACGTGAATAAAGTGATATTACTTTGCCCCGCGGCAACCATTAAACCTTTTAAATTACAATTTTTTATCAGGATATTCTCACTAATGTTATTTTCTAAAGGTAAGGTGCTTCAAAGCTTTATGGACTGGATGTTTGGGGGACGGTACGAAGTAAACCCTTTATTTTTACAACAATTTGAAGCAGGGGTAAAGTTAAGGCGTTCATCGAAAGCAGACCGTTCCAAGAGTCATTCCAAATCGATCTGGCCTACTGTCTTTACTAACGTAGAGTTACAAGAAATAAAGATGAGTGTATTACTGCTGGTAGGAGATAAAGAGGAGATATACAACCCTAGAAAGGTAATCGCTAGAGCGAAGAAATGGATTCCAAGAATTCAAACTCATTTGATTCCCAATGTAGGACATGGAATGTCAATGGAGCAGCCTGAGATAACTAATAATTACATAATTAACTTTATAAGCAATACTTAACAGATAGGGTAGTGGATGATAACAGTCCCCGACTTTATCCAACACCGTATTCACGCGGCGGGCTTGACGGCCCTTGGTCTGCAGCGGGTTATCGAGGAAGTGGAATCAGCAGACAACTTGCGAGGCTGAGTCTTCGACCCGGGCTGGGCCTTAAGCCTCTCGGATTCGTGAATACAACAACGTTAAGTGAAATATCGCAAAATAATGATTTTATTTTAGAAAGTAAATTCAATGCAGCTTAAGAAAGGAACTGGCAATGACAATCTTAGGAACGATAATCGCGATCGCACTATCAATTGTTCTAGGACCGGTTGGGGGAATTATACTTATTTCTATAATGTTTGGGTTAGTTTTAAGTACGTATATGAGAAACAAGGAAATTTATAATGATCTACAAAGTATTAAGGAGAAATTGGGAATCGAAGAACGAGATGACTTTAATATGACTAATGAAGAAATTGAAGAAGAACTAGAGAAGGACTATATTGAATCAAGTGAATTGAATGATATAAATAAAGAGATCGAGAAGGAATTAGAGGAATATAGAGAGACTAATGATGATAAGGACAATGGAAAGAAGTAAAGTACAAATAGAAATATGAAATGACACATGAGTTAAATGTATCTCGGAGAAGGCGTTAACTTCACTTAACAACATATCACGCAAGGTTCTTGAATACTAGAACGTTATAAGAAATCGGTGAGAGGACATAAAGCAAATGAATCATTACTTTGACCGAATTGATAATGTAATTAAATATATTGAAGATAATCTTTCCGGGAAGATTAGTCTTGAGGAGCTCGCGGAAATTTCCAACTTCTCTAGGTATCATTTCTCCAGGATTTTTTCATCGGTTGTGGGAATGACTCCATATGCCTATTTGAACAATAGACGACTGACCAAATCGGTAGAATATCTTGTTAATACGGATAAGACAGTACTGGAAATATCTATATTGTGCGGGTTTCATTCTGTATCTAATTTTAACCAAGCCTTCAAAAAGCGTTACAATAATACTCCCAGTGAGGTAAGGAGAGATTCGAAACAATTCAGCAATATTTCTTTACATTATGGCAAGAAGCAGGAAGAAACAGAAAAGCCCGCTCGTTATTCTGAAAGTGAGATTAAAAATCACCTTCTGAGGAGGATCTGGGAAATGAACATTGCAATTAAGGAACTTCCCGATTACGAGGTTGCGTATGTCAGGCACGTTGGCAGTTATTTAGAAACCTATAAAGCGTGGGGGAAATTGGGCGTGTGGGCAGGTAAAAATAATCTGTTTCCGCCGGAACATATTTTTATTGGAATCTCATTTGATGACCCGAGTACAACAGATGAGTATGCATGCCGTTATGATGCCTGCGTAACAATCAAGGGTGATTTCAAGAGGGATGTTGATCCTGATATCAAGTATAAGACTCTATATGGCGGTCTTTATGCATTGTATCCGTTTTATGATAAAATCGAACAATTTGCCATCGTATATCAACTCGTGTATGGACAATGGTTGCCAAATAGCGAATATGACCCTGATGATAAGCCCTGTCTTGAGTTTTGTATGAATAATCCTTCGGACGACCCTGAAGGAAAAGCAAAGATTGATCTATATATACCAATAAGAAAGAGAAAGGTCTGATCTGATTTTTTAAACTCAAGAAGTAGCCGACATTGTATAAAAATGTGTTCACGCATCGGCGGACAGCCGCTTCGGTTGCCAGTTGATCCAGCAGGGAAGCGATTCAGGTGACATCCATTCACTCAACAGCGGTTGCGGCCGGTGGAGATGGTGCAGCTTAGGGTAAATGGATGTCGTGAACGCGGAGATGTCAGGTGAAATACCTGCAAGTATAAAGGACCATAAAATACTTAACCCACTGTGTTTCTGTAGGAAAGGAGCTACATCCAATGACTAAATTGGTTTTATTCAGTGATCAATTAAAAAAAGAAAATATTACAAAAAGCTGGGGATTGCTAAAGTCGATTATTTCGACTTGGATCTAGAGTATGATGGAGACACATTCTCTCATATATTCAATTATGATGCGATTCATTTATCGGGTGGAAACACATTTTATTTTTTAAACCTTTTAAAGAAAAGAAAAATAATTGAATCAATTCGTTCCTACGTGAATAGTGGAGGAATTCTAATTGGCGTCAGTGCTGGAAGTATCTTGATGACAAAGACGATTGGACTTGCCGGGTATGGTGAAGATACTGATCAGAATCATGTGTGTCTTGATGATTTGAATGCTTTGGGTTTAGTTGATTTTGAATTTATGCCGCATTGGGATGGATCGGAAGAAACAATAAAATCGCTAAGAACATATGCAAGAGAAAGAAATACCATTGTTTATGCTTGTAAAGATGGTGATGGAATTGTAATAAACAATTCAAAGGTTGAACTATATATTCGGTGAAAAACAAATGGAATAATGTGG
>NZ_ASSC01000723.1 GCF_000520735.1 Paenibacillus forsythiae T98 | reverse complement strand
TGCAATTGAGCGGCAGCGGCGGACAGCCGTTCGATGTCCGCGTGCTTATGCAGAAGGACGGGAACGGCCGCTGGACGCTTGGCGGCATGGCGGTTCGCCTTGGCCCGCGCGGGTCGCTCACCTCCAACCTGCACGGGGGAGGAACCGCAGTCCATCCGGCTTCCTTTTTGCGGAAGCAATACGGCGGGGCGGCCGCGAACATTTTAGCAGAGCTTGCGCTTGCGTCCGCCTTCCTTCCGCCGCTGCTGGAAGCCGGCTTCGGACGGCTCGGCGAGCTCGGGCTCGATTTCGGCATTGATCCCGGCGGACGAATCTGGCTGCTGGAAGCGAACTCCAAGCCGGGCCGTTCGGCCTTCGCGCTGACCGGCGACCTGGAC
>NZ_ASSC01000722.1 GCF_000520735.1 Paenibacillus forsythiae T98 | reverse complement strand
GGCCCCGCAGCAGCGCCAGCTGCTGGAGGTCGCCTGGGAGGCGTTGGAAGACGGCGGACACGTACCCGCGAAGCTGCGGGGGGCCGATGTCGGCGTGTTTATCGGCGCGTTCTCGCTGGACTACCACGCGCTGCAATTCGGCGATCCGTTTCAGCGCAGCGTGAGCACCTACACGGCGGCCGGCAGCATGGCTACGATGCTGTCGAATCGGATTTCGTATATCTACGATTTTCGCGGTCCGTCGATGACGATTGATACCGCTTGCTCATCCTCGCTCGTCTCGCTGCATCTCGCCTGCGAAAGTTTGCGCAGCGGGGAGAGTTCAATGGCGCTTGCGGGGGGCGTTGTGCTGACGTTTGCGCCGCAATATACGGTGGTCGAAAGCGCAGGCGGCTTTTTGTCCCCCGAAGGGCGCTGCAAGACGTTCGATGCGTCCGCCAGCGGTTACGTCCGCGGGGAAGGCGTCGGCGTCGTTGCACTCAAACGTCTGACCGATGCGATGGAGGCGGGCGATCCGATCCAAGCGGTCATTCTCGCCAGCAGTGTCAACCAGGACGGGCATACGGTCGGCATTACGGTGCCGAGCGGCGATGCTCAGGCACAGCTGATCCGCGATACGCTCCGCAAGGCTGGGGTAAAGCCGACAGACATCCGTTATGTCGAAGCGCATGGTACGGGGACGCCGGTCGGCGATCCGATCGAAGCGGGGGCAATCGGTGAGGTGTACGGCGAAGGGCGGCCGGCAAGCGAGCCGCTGCTTGTCGGTTCGTGCAAAACGAACATCGGCCACACGGAATCGGCCGCCGGCATCGCCGGCTTCATGAAAGCGGTGCTCTGCCTCCGGCATCGGCAAATTCCGCCGCACTTGCATTTGCAGCAGCCGAATCCGGCGATTGCGTTTGACCGCTTGAGGCTGAAGCTGCCGACGGCCATGGAGACGTGGCCCGAGCATGAAGGTCCGGCCATCGCTGCCGTTAATTCGTTCGGCTTTGGCGGCGCGAACGCGCATGCGATTGTGCGCGAGCCTTTGCCGCATGAACGGACAACGACGGGGAGCGCTGGCACGTGGGCGGCGGAAGTGCAGCTCGGGGTATCGCCTGCGGAAGCCGGGCTTGAAGCTGCGGGCGCGGATCTTTCGAGGGAACGGGTGTACGTACTGCCGCTGTCAACCCGCAAGGCTGAGGCGCTTGAGCAAGCGCGTGCCGCGTACCGACAGCGCTTGACGGAAAGCGGCGGTTTGCAGCCGCTCGCGCTGGAGGATTTGTGCTGGAGCGCAGGCGTACGGCGTGAGCACCACAACTACCGGCAGGCACTTGTGTTCCGCTCGCGAGAGGAGCTGGACGCGCTGCTGAAAGGCTCTGGGCCGGCCGGCGATGCGACACAGGCCGGGTGCCTCTTCTCCGGCAGAAAGCCGTCCGGAGAGAAGCCAAGGCTCGTATGGACGTTTTCCGGTATGGGGCCGCAATGGTACGGGATGGGCAGGCAGCTGCTGAGGCAGGAGCCGGTCTTCCGCGAAACGATGGAGCGCGGCGACGCGTTGTTCGCCCCGATTGCCGGGTGGTCCATGCTGGCGGAGCTTTGCAAGGACGAAGCGGACAGCCGGATGAACGAAGCAGCGATCTCGATGCCGATCAGCTTCTTACTGCAAGTGTCACTGGCCGCGCTATGGCGCTCTTGGGGTATGACGCCGGACTTGATCGTCGGCCACAGCGCAGGCGAAGTGGCCGCATTTTACGAGGCGGGCGTCTACACGCTGGAGGACGCGCTGCGCGTCGTCTACCATCGCAGCCGGCTGCTGGACCGGACGAGCGGCACCGGGGGGATGGCGTTCGTCGCCGTCTCCGAGACGGAAGCTGCGGAGTTGCTGGACGGCCTGGAGGATAAGATCAGCATCGCCGCGGTCAACAGCCCGACCTCCGTCACGCTGTCGGGCGATACGGAAGCTTTGGCCGAAGCTGTGAAACGGGCGGAGGCGAAGGGACTGTTTACCCGCATTCTTCGCGTGCAAGTGCCGTTTCACAGTCGGTATCTGGAACCGATCAAGGAAGAGCTGATCGACTGCTTAAAGTATGTCCCGTCTCGGCCGGCGTCCGTTCCGCTGTATTCTTCCGTAACCGCGAGCGAAATTCGCGGAGAGGAGATCGACGGCGCTTACTGGTGGCGCAATGTGCGGGAAACGGTAGCTTATGCGTCCGCCATCGATCAGCTCATCCGGCAAGGATATACAAATTACTTGGAAATCGGCGCCCATCCCGTGCTGTCGGGAGCGCTGGCGGAATGTTTGGGCGACAATCCGGGTCTGGTGGTCGCTTCCATCCGCCGCAAGGAGGACGAACCCGAAGCAATGATGCGCGGGCTGGCAGAGCTATACACAGCAGGCTTTGAACCGGACTGGCAGGCGATCTATCGCCAAGGGCGATGGATGACGCTTCCGGCCTATCCGTGGCAAAAAAAGCGCTATTGGCACGAGCCGGAATTTATCCGGCACATCCGTCACGGCCATAAGGATCATCCGCTGCTCGGCCGGCCGCTGCCGGGGGCTATGAAAGCTTGGGAAAGCGAAATCTTGCTGCGCCGCCTCCCTTATTTGCGCGATCACCGCGTGCTGGAACAAGTGTTGTACCCGGCGGCAGCGTATATCGAGGGCGCGATGGCGATGCTGAGTCAGGCGTTGTCGCCGGGCGAAGGCAGCTTCGTGCTGGAGCAGCTGGAGCTGCACCGTGGCCTGATGTTGTCTGCGAACCAGCCGTCGGCGGTCATGCAGCATGTGCTGGACGTAGAAAACGGTACGTTCCGCATCTTCTCCGCGCAGGACGAACAGCGCTCAGCGTTCGTCCTGCACGCCTCCGGCCGGGTAAGGCAGCTTCAACGCCGCCCGGGAGAAGCGGTCGTCGATATCTCGGCCGCTCGCCAAGCGACACCGCTGGTTATCGACCAAGCGAAGGCTTACCGTATTTTGAAACATGCCGGTTTCGAGTATGGTCCGGCGTTCCAAGGCATCCAGCGGGTTCATTTGGGGGACGACGAAGCTTGGGTTGAGGTCGAGCTGCCCTTGGAGGAAGCGGTCACGCGGGAGTACGGCTTCCATCCGAGTTTGCTAGACGCGTGCTTCCAAGCGCTGCTCGCCGCCGAATTTCCCGCCGAGGGCGAGCAGCCCCGAGATTTCGGGCATGAGTTCCGCATACCCGTGCAGATCGGGAGCATATGCTTTTACGCAAGACCCGACGGTCGTCTATGGGCGCACAGCCGGATGATCGAACGCAACAACTCGTTCACACGCGGTAATTTGCATGTGTATAACGATCGGGGAATGCTAGTCGCCGAGTTTCTCGACTTCGTGAAGCAGTCCGTCGATGCTGCGACGAGCCGGATGGACGAACTGCAGGCGCGGCGCTGGCTGAACCGGCTG
>NZ_ASSC01000721.1 GCF_000520735.1 Paenibacillus forsythiae T98 | reverse complement strand
GGCGGGCTGCTTCGCGGCCATTACCGCCACAGCCTGGACAGCTACGCCCGGCACTGGGAGCAGGCTGTCCGGCTTCTGCCGGATGCCGAGCCGCTAATGTGGCGCGTATTGGCAGACATGCTTCCGTTAAGCGGCGGCATCTACGCGGAGAAGCTGCTGGCGCATGGCCGCTGGCGGCAGTGGATGGATTACCAGCTCAGCTCCGGCAGAGATCCCGCGGATTTCCGGGTGCGGGAGCTTCAGCCGCTGGAGAAGAACGCGCCGGAGCTGCTGCTGCCCTTCTACCATCAGGCGGTCGAGCGGCATGTCGCAGAGAAGAACAGAAGCGGCTACAAGGCGGCGGT
>NZ_ASSC01000720.1 GCF_000520735.1 Paenibacillus forsythiae T98 | reverse complement strand
AGGAGCAGCTGCTGGAAGCCGCCGAGCGGATTGCCCGGACGGGAATCTTCTCTGGGTCTGCCGTTCAGTTAAGCGAAGGGAGACCATGAGGATGATTGAATTAAAGGATATTCACAAGACGTTTATACGCAAGGGACAGTCAATCGAAGCGCTCAAAGGCGTGAACCTGCGGGTGGATAAAGGCGATATTTTCGGTGTCATCGGGTACAGCGGCGCCGGCAAAAGCACACTGATCCGGATGGTGAACTATCTGGAGCGGCCGACCAAGGGCCGGGTCTTTGTGGAAGGCGAAGCGCTCGATCAATTCTCCCCGGCGCAGCTCCGCAAGACCAAGAAGAAAATCGGCATGATCTTTCAGCATTTCAACCTGCTGGAATCGAAGACGGTATACGACAACATCGCCATTCCGCTCGTGCTGCTGAAGCAGGACAAGAAGCGCATCCGCGAGCGCGTAACCGAGCTGCTCCAGTTCATCGGGCTTGCCGACAAAGCGGACAGCTACCCGAAGGAACTGTCGGGAGGCCAGAAGCAGCGGGTGGGCATAGCCCGGGCGCTGGCGAGCAATCCTTCGATTCTGCTCTGCGACGAGGCCACCTCGGCGCTTGATCCGCAGACGACCAGATCCATTCTGGACCTGCTGAAAAAAATAAACGAAGAATATCATATCACCATTCTCATGATCACGCATGAAATGGCTGTCATTCAGCAAATCTGCAACAAAGTGGCCGTCATGGAACAAGGCGAGATCATCGAGCAGGGCGAGGTGCTGGAGGTCTTCGGCAACCCGCAGCATCCCACGACGGAGAGCTTCGTGCGGACCGTTATCCAGACCTCCGTGCCGGAAAGTGTGCTCCAGAGCCTGAGCCCGGAACGGGCCGGACGGCTGTTCAAGCTGAAATTCGTGGGCGGCAACGCCTCGGAGCCGATCATCGACAGCCTGATTCGAAAGTATGGCGTCAGCGTCAACATCCTGTTTGCCAACATGAGCGAAATCCAGAGCACGACGCTGGGCACGATGATTCTCCAGCTCGGCGGCGAGGACAGGGATATTTTCCGGGCTGTGGAATTTCTCGGCTCGCGGGGCGTGGAGATTGCGGAGCTTCAGGAATTTCAGCAGCAGCGGAAGGACCGGGTCACTGACGAAAGTCACGAGGACCGGGCGATTAAGGAGGTTACAGCCGTATGAGTACCATTATTACAGCGGATCAGCTGTTTCAGGCGCTGCGTGAAACGGTGGTCATGGTGGGGGTATCGCTATTTTTCGGAGCGCTTCTCGGCATTCCGATCGGCATCGTGCTTGTGATTACGCGTCCGGGAGGCATCCTGCAGAACCGGTTCGTCTACGCTGTGCTTAATCCGCTGATCAATGTGATCCGGTCGCTGCCGTTTATTATTTTGCTGGTCGCTATTATTCCGTTCACCCGGATGCTCGTCCATACTTCGATTGGAACAAGCGCCGCCATCGTTCCCCTGGTTGTCTATGTGGCGCCGTATATCGGTCGTCTCGTTGAGAACTCCCTGCTGGAGGTGAGTCCCGGAATCATGGAGGCGGCTGAGGCGATGGGAGCGACGACCTTTCAGGTGATCTGGCATTTTCTGCTGCCCGAGGCGTTCGGTTCGCTGATTCTGACGATGACTACCGCAACTATCGGACTCATCGGCGCAACGGCGATGGCCGGGACGGTTGGCGGAGGAGGCATCGGGGATCTTGCCATTTCCTATGGCTACCAGCGCTTTGACACCTTTGTTATTCTGGTTACGGTTGCGATTCTGATCGTATTCGTTCAGGGCATTCAATCCGCAGGGAACCGGTTCGCCCGCAAGGCGCGCCGGGATTAGGGAGCGGAGATCCGCGAAGCATAATCGTGAAATTGGAGAAGGAATGAGCGGGATAGCCTTGTATGCCAGGTGAAGGAGCGAAACGATGAGCATAGCTATAATTGGCGCAATGGAGGAAGAGGTTGAAGTCTTTCGGGGCCGGCTGGAGAATGTCCGCAGATCGGAAGCGGCGGGAGGAATCTACGACACCGGGACCTTGGAGGGGCGGGAGATCGTGCTGCTGCAAGGCGGGGTCGGCAAAGTCAACGCGGCGCTGACGACGGCGCTTCTTATCGAGCGCTACCGCCCGGAGCTGATTATTAACACCGGTTCAGCCGGGGGGATCGGCAGCGGCGTACGGATTGGCGATGTCGTCGTAGCAGCGGAGCTGGCTTACAGCGATGTCGATGCGACCGCCTTTCGGCGATACGTCTACGGTCAGGTGCCGCGGATGCCGGCCCGTTACCCGGTTCAGGAGGGATTTCTGGCGCTCGCCCGGCGGTTGTCCGCTGATAGAGAGACGGAAGAGAGCGTCTTTACGGGCCTGATAACTACTGCGGACTCCTTTATCGGCCGCCGCGAGGCCGCCGACTTGATCCGCGAACGGTTTCCCGAATCGCTTGCGACGGATATGGAGGGCGCCTCAGTCGCCCAGACCGCATACCAGTTTGGCGTGCCGTTTCTGGCCGTGCGCGCCATTTCCGACAT
>NZ_ASSC01000719.1 GCF_000520735.1 Paenibacillus forsythiae T98 | reverse complement strand
CTTCGGCGGGCAGCGCCGGATCGGCGGTGCGGCGGCCATATACGACCGAGCAGGATTTAAGCGGATTCCCGTATTCATCCGTCTCCAGATTCAGCGCGTGGGCGATGCGCGGGTCCGCCGGATTGCGTTCGTATTGCATGGTATACGTTTCGCTCCCGACAGGGAGACATACCGCGTGTCTCTGCTCGCCCTGCCGCTGAACCAGCCGGAGCTCGTAAGTATGTTCCTCGGCGCTGTATGGATGAGGGGCCTGCTCCGATCCATCGAAGCTGTACACTTCCTGCCGCAGCGGCAGCCCTTTCAGCGCCCGCAGGCATTCCTTCCATTCCCCGTCGTCCAGCTCTTCCGG
>NZ_ASSC01000718.1 GCF_000520735.1 Paenibacillus forsythiae T98 | reverse complement strand
CTGCCCCGCCGATGCGGCTACCGGCAGCGGTTCGGGTGAACCGGGAAGGGTGGCTCCTGGTGTGAACCGCAGGGAGAGCCGAACGGTAAGACAGGGAATGGCTGACGATTAGGGATGTCCCGGAAGTGGATCATCGTATTGCAAAGAGGAGTTAAGAAGCCGGCAGATCTTTCGATTATTGAAAGACCTGCCGGCTTCTGTGGTTCTATCGGGCCAACTCGTTCATCGAACTAGATTGCCCGGTGTTGGCATGCAATGCGGCGAGCATGAACGTGGCTTCCTTGACGCGGCAACATCAAGTGAAGGGGTTCAGAGTGGTTGGACTTTCGGTTCCGCGTCTCTTGCAAACCGGCTAAAATGCACCTTTTTTTAACGCCAAGCGTTCATTCACGGGAGGGACCTGCTATCATACAGGTATTTGACGCTGTGCTGACTGAGTTTAAGGCTGAACGGGGAAAAACCTGCATTTTATCAGGCGTTCTATACGACAGATGTTCTGAGGCGAGCAAAAGATGCACAATTTCAGGTTTCTGCATAATTTGCTTTTCCTGCCCCAAAGGATGGAATACAGAGCGTCTGCCCCTGCACCCACCTAAATTCCCGCTTAAAGAAGGGCATCCCGGCAGCTATTTCTATGGCTAATCGGGACGACCTTTACCTTGGACCTCTTGACCGTGACGAAGGAATATACAATCAGAGCCAGCCAGATGAATGCAAAGCTGATCAGTTGCCCCCGCGAGAACGGTTCGTTAAACAAGAAAATGGCAAGCAGCAGGCTCGTTGTCGGTGCGATATACTGGATGAACCCGACGAGTGAAAGTGGAAGCAGCTGCATGGCCTTGGCGAACCAGAATAGAGGCATCGCCGTCGCCGCGCCTGAGAGAAGGAGAAGGACGACCAAGAGCGGCGGCAAGGAAGCGAAGCTTCCGGTTCCCTGCGATTGGATGTAGATCAGATAGCCGAGCGCGACGGGAAGCGCGACAATCGTCTCTCCGGTCAGACCCAGCAGAACATCCAGCTTCGCTATTTTTTTGGCAAGACCGTACAGGGCAAAAGTAACCGCCAAAGAAATGGCTATCCACGGAATGTGCCCGTATTGCACAGCCATAATCAGGACGCCGACGCCAGCCAGAAGAATGGACAGCCATTGTCCCGGCGACAGCCGTTCCTTCAGGAAAACGACAGCGAACAGTACGCTGATCAGGGGATTCATATAATAGCCCAGGCTCGTTTCAATCACATGATGATTGTTGACGGCCCAAATGAACAGAAACCAGTTCAGGCTGATGAAAATGGAGCAGAGAACAATGGCGGCCGCGCTTCTTCCGCGTGAACCTACACTCTTTAACTGCTTCCACTGCCTGGACAGCGTAACGAGAACGGCTACGAATACAAAGGACCAGGCAATCCTTTGCGCCAAAATTTCCCACGCGGGCATCGCTGCAAACAGCCGCCAATACAGCGGGAGAAACCCCCATGTCAGATAGGCCAGAACAGCGTAAATGATACCCTTTTTCATAAAGTGATCCCCCAGTGACAAATCAAGACTTTTATTCTAAAGTTCGATTACAATTGAACAATCGGAATTTAGCATACAATTCAGATGAAATGCAAGGATAAAAATGGCATTATCCGGAAGGAGAAGCGCAAAGAAGCTTTTGGAGGGGACGAATGAGATTTAACAGGGCGGTAAACTACCGGGAGCAACGGGGGGAGACTATGAAGAACAAGTATTTGTCGGCATCTTTGGGATTGTACATTAACTATTTTGTTCACGGCATGGCGCTGATCATAATTGCCCAAAATATCGATTTTTTATCCAAACAGTGGCATACGGATAACGCCGGCGCCGCCGCGGTTGTTTCTTCTTTGGGAATCGGGAAGCTGGTCGCCGTATTTTTTTCGGGCAAGCTGTCCGATCGGTTCGGGCGAAAGCTATCGGTAGTGCTGGGGATCTTGTTTTATGTGTTATTCCTGGGCGGTATCCTGATCAGTCCGAACGTGGCCGTAGCTTATATGCTCGGCATTTCCGCCGGTGTCGCCAATTCCTTTCTGGATACGGGAACGTATCCGGCATTGATGGAGGCCTTTCCCAAGAAATCCGGGCCGGCCAACATCATTATAAAAGCCTTCATGCAGGGCGGACAGTTTGTGCTGCCGTATCTCATCAGCTTTCTGATTATGCGGCAGTTATGGTTTGGCTGGAGCTTTATTGTTCTGATCGCGGTGCTCTGCGTCAATCTGGTATTTGTCCTTACCCGCACCTTTCCGCCTATGGCTGCCGATTCTCCCGAGAGTCAAGCGGCAGAACCGCAGAAGGCAAGAACCCTTCATTTCAGCCTGAATGAAATTTGCCTGATTCTCTTCGGATACGTCGCGCAGACCGTGCTGTATATCCTGGGGCAATGGATTGCCAAGTACGGCTCGGAGGTCGTGCATATGAGCGAAGGCTCGTCGAGGCTGCTGGTGAGCTACGGAAGTCTTGGCGCGATCTGCTGTGTGCTCGTCACCTTTCTGCTTGGAAACCGGGGCATTAAACCGATCTATTTTATGATGATCTATACGGTGATGACAGCGGTCGTCTCGCTCGTAATCTGGGCGTTCCCGGTGCCGGCGGTCTGCACCGCAGGGGCCGTGCTGCTCGGCTACTTCTCCAGCGGCGGGCTGATTCAGCTGGGGCTTACGCTGCTTGCGGAGAAATCTTCGCGGGGGAAGGGGCT
>NZ_ASSC01000717.1 GCF_000520735.1 Paenibacillus forsythiae T98 | reverse complement strand
GCGAGGTGGAGACGGTCGCCCATTACAGAGCGGCTGCCAAGTTCATGCCGAAGGTCGATTTCATCCTCGATATCGGCGGCCAGGATATGAAATGCATCAAAATCCGGGGCGGCGTCATCGACAGCCTCATGCTGAACGAGGCCTGCTCGGCGGGCTGCGGCTCGTTTCTGGAGAGCTTCGCCTCGGCGCTCGGGCTGGGCGTCGCGGAGTTCGCGGAGGCCGCGCTTAAGGCGGAGGACCCGGTCAACCTCGGCTCGCGCTGCACCGTGTTCATGAACTCCAAGGTGAAGCAGGCCCAGAAGGAAGGGGCGTCCCTGTCCGGTCTTTCTGCGGGGTTGGCCTATTCCGTCATCAAGAACGCCTTACAGAAGGTAATCAAAATCCGCAGGTTTGACGAGCTGGGAGAGCATATCATCGTGCAGGGCGGCACGTTCTACAACGAAGCGGTGCTGCGCGCATTTGAGCAGCTGACGGGAAGAACGGTCATCCGCCCGGATATCGCGGGTGTAATGGGAGCCTACGGCTGCGCCCTGCTCGCCAGAGAGAACGCGGCGGAGAGCGGCGTCAGCACACTGCTCGGACCGCAGGAACTGGAGAGCTTTACCTACGAGGTGACCCAGGGCCGGTGCGGACGCTGCGGCAATAATTGCCCGCTGACCATCAGCCGCTTCCCGGACCGCAGCTTCCATGTGACCGGCAACCGCTGCGAGCGGGGGGCCGGAGGGAAGAAGGAGAAGAACAAGCTGCCGAACCTGATGCAGTACAAATATGACCGCTTCTTTGACTACGAGCCTTTGCCGGGTGCGGAGGCGGTACGGGGCGTTGTCGGACTGCCGCGCGCCATGAACCTGTTCGAGAATTATCCGTTCTGGCACACGTTCTTCACCGCGCTTCGCTACAAGGTGGTACTGTCCCCGAAATCGGACAAAAAGCTGTACGAAAGCGGAATGGACACGATTCCGTCCGAAGCGGTCTGCTATCCGGCCAAGATGGCCCACGGCCATGTGCAGAGCCTGCTTGAGCAGGGCGTGGATTTCATCTTCTATCCTGCCATCGTGTACGAGAAGAAAGAGGACAAGAGCGCCGACAACCATTATAACTGCCCGGTCGTTGCCTCATATCCGGAGGTCATCCGCAACAATATGGACGGCCTCAGGGAGAAGAACATCACGCTCGTCAGCCCGTTCCTGACCTTTGACGACACCCAGGCGCTGGTCAAAGGGCTGGCGCGGACCTTCCCTGACATCCCGCGTGACGAAATTTCCGCCGCCGTGAGGGCCGGCCAGGCGGAAGCCGAGCGGGCCAAGAGCGATTTGCGGCGAAAGGGCGAGGAGACGCTGTCGTTCCTTGAGGAAACCGGAACCAAGGGCATCCTGCTCTGCGGCCATCCTTACCATGCCGATCCGGAAATCAACCACGGAATCGCGGAGCTTATCACCGGTATGGGGCTGGCGGTTCTTACCGAGGATGCGGTCTTTCACCGGGGAAGCGAAGAGAGCGACATCAGCATCGTCAACCAATGGACCTATCACGCCCGGATATATAGAGCCGCACGGCTTGCGGCGTCCCGCAGCGATCTTGAGCTGGTGCAGCTCACCTCGTTCGGCTGCGGCATCGACGCCATTACCTCCGACGCGGTGCAGGAGATTATGGAGCGGAAGGGCAAGGTGTATACGCTGATCAAGATCGACGAGATCAGCAATCTGGGCGCGGCCCGCATCCGGCTGCGCTCGCTAGTCGCGGCGATGCGCGAGCGTGAGCAAGGAGAGACCGCGCCGCGCGTAGTCACGGCAGAGGAGCAGAGAGTAACCTTTACGAAGGACATGAAGTCGGCGTATACGATTCTCGCGCCGCAAATGTCACCGATTCACTTCGAGCTGTTCGAGCGGGTGTTCCGGGATTTCGGCTACCGGCTCAAGGTGCTTGAGAAGTCCGGTCCCGAGGAGACGGAGGAAGGGCTGAAGTATGTCAATAACGACGCCTGCTATCCGGCGATTGTGACCATCGGCCAAATTCTGTCGGCGCTCCAGAGCGGCGATTACGATCCGGACCGGACGGCGGTCATCATGTCGCAGACGGGCGGCGGCTGCCGGGCAACGAATTATATTTCCCTGCTGCGCAAGGCGCTTAAGGATGCGGGGCTCGGAAAGATTCCGGTTCTGTCGCTGAACGCATCGGGTCTTGAGAACCAGCCGGGCTTCAAGATCGGGTTCAAAATGATCAACCGGATGTTCGCCGCCGCCTGCTACGGAGATCTGCTCATGCGGCTCTTGTACCGGTTCAGACCGTACGAGAAGGTCCCGGGAAGCGCCGAGGCCCTGTTCCGCCAAGGGATGGAGCGCTGCAAGGACAGCCTGTCCTCCTTCTCGTTCCGTGAGTACAAGCGGCT
>NZ_ASSC01000716.1 GCF_000520735.1 Paenibacillus forsythiae T98 | reverse complement strand
CTGCCCGCCGGCATGACGTTATCCGCCGGGGCTTCACGCCCCGCGGATAACACTCCGGCGAAGGCTCCCGCCGCGCGCCGGACTTCCCTGATCCGCCGGGCGCTTACCGCCGCCGCAGACGCCCGGGCCCGGGACGGCCGAGCCTTCGGCAGACTGCTGGGCGAATCGGTAAGCGCCTCGGTGCAGTGCCTGATGCTGGCGGGAGGCTACATGATTATATTCGCCGTCGTTATCAGCATCCTGTCAGGGCTGTGCCCGCAGCTGCCGGAGGCCCTCACCTCCGGTCTGCTCGAGCTCCATCTCGGTGCGCAGGCTCTGACGTCCGGCTCGGCGCCGGATGTCTCAGGCTTCTCA
>NZ_ASSC01000715.1 GCF_000520735.1 Paenibacillus forsythiae T98 | reverse complement strand
AACAAGTGCGGAAGCCGGGGACACTACCGGCTGGTCAAATCCGCGATTGAACAGGAGTGCGGCATTCCGGTCGTCGGCGGGCTTCAGCGGGACGGAGGACTGGACATTCCCGAGCGCCATCTCGGTCTGGTTCCGGCCATTGAACGGGGAGAGCTGGACGGTTTGTTTGACCGGGCGGCCGATCTGGTGGAGGGCGGCGTGGATATCGAGTCGGTGCTGTCCCTTGCGGGAACGGCTCCGGCGCTTGCCTGGCCGAAGGAACGGCTGTTCAGCGGCGGGCCATCCCTGAGCCCAGGGCCGATAATTGCCGTCGCCCGGGACGCGGCGTTCAATTTCTACTA
>NZ_ASSC01000714.1 GCF_000520735.1 Paenibacillus forsythiae T98 | reverse complement strand
CGGCGCTGCCGCACCGGTCGATCATAGCGAGCTGGATGCGCTCAAGCGGCAGATTGCCGCTCTGGAGAAGAGGCTGGAGCAGGCGCTTCAGTCCGGCGGTGTGTTCGGGAATAGCCGGGAGGGCGCTGCCTCGAAGCCTGCGGGGGGCCGTTCCGCCGCTCCGCGCGTATCCTCCGCCTCCAAGCTGCCGCCGCAAATGGACAAATTCATAGCGGGTAAGGACAGCGGAGATTTTGCGAACGTATATAAACAGTGGAGTCTGGTGCTTCAGGCGGTTAAGGAAGAGAAAGTCACGGTCCACGCGTGGTTTGTCGACGGCGAACCCGTATCGATGACCGAGGACGCGGTGCTGGTAGCGTTCAAGAACACGATACACCGGGAGACAACCGAGAAGCCGGCCAACAAGCAGGTCATCGAGCGTGTGCTGGAGGCTCGTCTGGGG
>NZ_ASSC01000713.1 GCF_000520735.1 Paenibacillus forsythiae T98 | reverse complement strand
GGCGGCGCCCGCCGCAGCCCCGCCGGCCGCGCTGACCGATGCGGCTTCGCTCCCCGCAGCCGCAAGATCGGCGGAATCGTCCGCCGCCGCGATTCCGGCGTCCGCCGGCTCAGCCGGAAGCACGGATGCCGCGCCTTCCATGAGCAACGCTTCAGGCAGCAGAATCTCCTGCGGCAGCGCCGGATTCTCGCTGTAATACTGCGTCACATACGACATGAAGTCGCTAAAGGCTTCGCCGTAGAACGGAAAGCTGGAGGAGTGGCGCTGGATCATTTTTCCCTGTCTCATATAGAGAATCTGTACGCACATCCAGCCCTTATCTACAGCATACCCAAATACGTCGCGGTCCTTCGTGTCCGGCGTGTTGATATTCTGCTTCTCCATCAAAGCTTCGATATAGTTGATCTGATCCCTAAGTTCCTTGGCCCGTTCAAAATAAAGCTCCTCCGCGGCCTCCTGCATTTTCTGCTGAAGATCCTTCTTGACCGCTTCATGCCCGCCCCCGAGAAAGGTTGAAATGCTCTGGGTAATCTCCTCGTAGGCGGCTTTGGACACTTCCTTCTCGCACGGCGCCAGGCATTGGCCCATGTGGTAATAGAGGCATACCTCCCTCGGCATCGCCCCGCATTTGCGCAGCGGATACATCCGGTCGAGCAGCTTCTTCGTCTGTTGGGCCGCATAGGCGTTCGGATACGGTCCGAAATATTTGGCCTTATCCTTGAGCACCCGGCGCGTCACTTCAAGGCGCGGATGCCGTTCATTCGTGATTTTGATGTAGGGGAAGGTCTTGTCGTCCTTGAGCTGCACGTTATAGCGCGGCATATGCTTTTTGATCAGGTTGCACTCCAGAATGAGCGCTTCCATGTTGCTGGCGGTGACAATATATTCAAAATCGCGGATATCCGCAACCAGCCGCTGCGTCTTGCCGTCATGACTGCCTGTAAAATAGGAGCGGACGCGGTTCTTCAATACCTTCGCTTTTCCTACATAAATGATCGTGCCTTCCTCGTTCTTCATCAGGTAGCATCCGGGCAGGTCCGGCAGCAGCGCCAGCTTGCCCCTGATGTTGTCCATGTACATCGTTGTTCCCCTCCTAAAATCCGTGGGCGCCCCTCCTAAATCCTCCCCACTGGGGAGGACCCCAAGGGCTCCGCCCTCTGGACACCCGGAAATGGGCGAATGAGCGGCGTTGAGCACTGGGGTGGTGACCTGGGTATGAATCAAGCGGTCCCTTCTCG
>NZ_ASSC01000712.1 GCF_000520735.1 Paenibacillus forsythiae T98 | reverse complement strand
TCCAGACGCTTGTCGAAGTCCTTGCCCGTCTGGCAGTAAAATTCATAGGACATATCGCCCAGCGCCAGCACGGAATAGCGCAGCCCGGATAGCTCCGGCGCTCGCTTGCTGTGCAGGAACTCATAGAAGGAAATGGCGTTGTCCGGCGGCTCCCCTTCGCCGTGGGTGCTGACCAGAATAAGAAGATTCTCAAGCTTTTTCAGCGTATTCGGTTTGAAATCGCTCATTGCGGACAGGCTTACCTTATATCCCGATTCCTCCAGCTTCTTGGCAAATTTCTTCGCCAGGCCGCGGGCATTGTCCGTCTGCGATCCAAAGAGCACCGTGACATCCTTCGCCG
>NZ_ASSC01000711.1 GCF_000520735.1 Paenibacillus forsythiae T98 | reverse complement strand
CGCCGGCCTGACGGGCTTCAGCCACAATGGGGGCTGTCAGCGCTTTTTGCGCGTTCTCGGCGATCCATATTTTATTCAGTGTCCGGCCTGCCCTCAGCGCTTCAAGCACCGAATGCTTGCCGGCCAGTATTTCTTCGGTCTTGTCGTAATCTTCAACCATAGTTGTACCCTCCCGGTTCTAACTTTCCATTTGCCGAATGCCGCTGTGTATCAGTTCCTGCAGCCTTGCCTGCTGCCCCGTGTAATACAGATAGCCGATCAGACATTCGAAGGCCGTCGCGTAGCGGTACTCCAGCACGTCGGCATTTTTCGGTATGGTGCCTGACTTGGCGTTGCGTCCCTGCCGAATAATATCCTTCTCTTCATCCGTAAGCTCAGGCTCCAGCAAGCTCAGAATCTTGCTCTGCGCTTTGGCCGACACGAATCCGGTCGCGGCGCGGTGGAGATGGTTCGGGCGCAGGTTGGGACGCGAAATGAGATACTGGCGTACCGCCACCTCATAAATCGCGTCCCCGATATAGGCGAGCACAATAGGCGAAATCAGCTTGACCGGCTTGGAAGGCGCATAAGGAAACCAGCCTTCGCTCATTTGCGCTTCCAACGCATTCCCTGCGGAGTATCTTCCAGCACAATGCCCATACCGTTTAAAATATCGCGAATTTCATCGGCCCGGCCCCAGTTCTTCGCTTTCCGCGCTTCCGCGCGCTCCTCAATCAGACGCTCGATTTCGTCGTCGGCGCCCTCCTCCTCCGTTTCCGGAACGAGCCGGAGCACGGCGTTTATCTCTTCAAAAGCTTTCAGCAGCGCGGCAAGATCAGCCGGTGCCAGATCATTGTCCGCCAGCGCCAGATTGGCCGCGTTCACCCATTCGAATACCGCTGTAATGGCATCCGGCGTATTGAAATCGTCCTGCATTCTTTCATGATATTGCTTCACAATGCTCTCAAGCTTGGCCCGAAGCGCCGCGCCCGCTTCTCCCGCAATGCCTCCTTCAGCCAAACTCAGACGGTGCTTGACGTTGCCTACGGCGCTTGCTATGCGCTCCACGCTTTTCTCCGCCGATTTTAGCGCCTCTTCGCTGAAATTCAGCGGGTTCCGGTAATGCGTCGACAGCATGAAGTAACGGATCGCCCCCGCTTTGTAGAGACTGCGGAAGTCTCTGACAAGCAGACCGTTGCCGAGGGATTTCGACATTTTCTCATCGCCGATGTTGACGAAGCCGTTATGCATCCAGTAATTGGCGAGCGGCTTGCCGGTCAGCGCCTCACTCTGGGCGCATTCGCATTCATGATGCGGAAATGTCAAATCCTGTCCGCCGCCGTGGATATCGACGGTGTCGCCCAGGAATTCGCGGGCCATGGCTGAGCACTCGATATGCCACCCGGGACGTCCGTCGCCCCATGGGCTCTGCCAGAAGATCTCGCCCGGCTTTGCCGCTTTCCACAGCACGAAGTCTTCAGGATTCTCCTTGCGTGAATCGACTTCAATGCGGATGCCGAACTGAAGCTCCTCCAGGTTCTGGCGGGACAGCTTGCCATAGCTCTCGAATTTGGCGGTGCGGTAGAATACATCCCCGCCGCTTTCGTAGGCATAGCCCATATCCACCAGTTCCTTGATAAACTTGATAATCAGCTCCATACTCTGCGTCACGCGCGGATGGCGGGTAGCCGGCCGCACATCGAGTCCTTCAGTGTCCTCAAAGAAAGCGGTGATGAACATCTCGGCCATTTCGGGCACGGTCATGCCCATCTCCTCGGCCTTCTTGATCAGCTTGTCGTCCACATCCGTAAAGTTGACCACATATTCGACCTCGTTGCCGAGCTGCTCCAGATAGCTGCGGACGATGTCGAACACGATAACGGGTCTCGCGTTTCCGATATGGATATAGCCGTATACGGTCGGACCGCATACATACATCTTGACTTTGCCCGGAACAAGTGGAATGAATTCCTCCTTGCTCCGTGATAACGTATTGTAAATAGTGAGCGCCATGCTGCTCAATCCTTTCTCGCTCGGCCTTTTCAGGGCCGTCGCCAGTTGCCTGGTTAAATTTCGTAATCTCCGAAATGATGCTCGCTTTCCAGCCGCCGCTGCTCCGCCTTTTGCCTGTCTTCCCCGCCGATCTGCTGACGAAGCTCTTCGATCTCTTTTTGCAGAAAACGCAAGGAATCGACAACCGGGTCGGGCAGCTTCGTATGATCCAGTCTGTCCCTTACCCGCTCTCCGTTGCGCTTCACAATCCGGCCGGGATTGCCCACGACCGTACTGCTGTCCGGCACTTCCCGCAGCACGACAGAATTGGAGCCGACATTGCAATTATCTCCGATCCGGAATGAACCGAGCACTTTGGCTCCGGAGCCGATAACCACATTGTTGCCAACGGTTGGATGGCGCTTCCCCTTCTCTTTACCCGTTCCTCCCAGTGTGACCCCCTGGTAGATGATAACATCGTCGCCAATCTCGCAAGTTTCTCCAATTACCACGCCCATACCGTGATCAATGAGTAATCTCCTGCCTATCCGCGCGCCGGGATGAATTTCGATCCCCGTCATAAACCGGCTGAATTGCGATACCATACGCGCCACCGTAAACCATTCGCGCCGGTATAAGCGATGGGCAATCCGGTGAGCCCAAATCGCGTGCAGCCCGGCATAAGTAAAGACGACCTCGAACCGGCTACGGGCCGCAGGATCATTGTCAAGCACCACCTGAATGTCCTCTTTGATATACTCAAACATCGCGGTTCCCCCTCCATGCTTCCTCGCCTCCTGTTGTCAGGCAGAGCGAAGAAGTTAATCCGCCGTTGCTGTAATCTCTATAAGCGGCCGCTTGTATCTCTTCTATATTCAACAAAAAACGCCCCTGCAGCATAAAGCTGCAGAGACGTCGTCGCGCGGTCCCACTCTGCTTGGACAATGACTCCCCGCCTGAACAGCGGCCGGTTCCTTGTCCCCCTTGGCATCCGTAACGGTGATGTCTCCGGCGCGGCCTAACGGCGCCTAATGGCAGAAACCGCTCAACCGCACAGCTCACAGGCGCATTTTCCACGGTATGCCATGAATAACTTCCAGCCTGAAAAGGCAGGCCTTTTCGCGGTTATTCTCTCTGCAAATGGCTATTATACGCGTACTTCTCCTGATCGCAGCTTTTTCGATATTCTTCTACCTTATATCTTAGCGAAAAGCGCAAGGACTGACAAGAGCATTTGCCTATTGCCAAGCCCTTTAAGCTCTATTAATCTGTGCCTTGAGACGGTCAATGACACGGCTGCGTCCGAGGAGAGCAATGGTCGCGTTGAGATCGCGTCCATGCGTCTGCCCGGTCACGGCGACACGGATCGGCATAAACAGCGCTTTGCCCTTGTGCCCCGTCTCTTTCTGCACTTGCTTAATTAATGCCCCGATTGCGGACGGTATAAACTCCTCACTTGCTTCAATCTTCTCCAAAAAGGCGGAGAGCACCGCCGGCACCTGGCTTTCCGACAGAACAGCCGCCGCTTCCGTATCCAGCCCCAGATCGGTACGGAAGAAAATTTCCGACAGACCGACAATATCCGAGGCCGCCACCATCTGCTCCTGATACAGAGCGACAAGGCTTTCGGCCCAGGCTCGCTGCTCATCGCTTAGCTCGGCAGGCAATCTTCCGGCCTTTTGCAAATGGGGAATAGCCAGAGCCGCAATTCGCTGCGGATCGGCATGCTTGATATAATGATTGTTCAAATGTGCCAGCTTGTTCGTGTCGAAGACGGCCGGACTCTTGGACAGCCGCTCGGCGTTAAAGATGGAGATCAGCTCGTCCTTGCTGAAGATCTCTTCTTCCCCTTCCGGCGACCACCCGAGGAGCGCAATAAAGTTGAACAGCGCTTCCGGCAGGTAACCCAACTCGTCGTACTGCGAAATGAACTGGATAATGGACTCGTTGCGCTTGCTGAGCTTCTTGTGGTCCTGGCCGACAATCAGCGTCATATGGCCGAACAAAGGCGCTTCCCATCCCAGGGCTTCATAAATCATAAGCTGCCGGGGCGTGTTGGAGATATGGTCTTCACCGCGCAGCACATGGGTAATTTTCATCAAATGGTCGTCAACGGCGACCGCAAAGTTATAGGTCGGAATCCCGTCTTTCTTCACAATGACAAAATCGCCCATTTCTGTTGTCTGGAAGGAGATGGGGCCCTTGACGATATCATCGAAGGAATAGGTCCGGTCTTCCGGAACGCGAAACCGGATGCTGGCCACGCGGCCCTCCTGTTCATAAGCGGCACGCTGCTCATCGGTCAAATTCCGGTGCTTGCCGGAATAACGGGGCGTCTCTCCCCGCGCAAGCTGCTCCTCGCGCTCCGCTTCCAGCTCTTCCTCCGTACAGTAGCAGCGGTAGGCCAGCCCGCGGTCAATCAGATCCTGCCAGTATACGCGGTACAGGTCCAGCCGTTCCGTCTGGCGGTATGGGCCGTATTCGCCGCCGACATCTATGCTCTCATCCCAATCGATGCCCAGCCATTTCAAATATTTCAGCTGGCTTTCTTCGCCGCCGGCGATATTGCGCTTCACATCCGTATCCTCGATCCGGATAATGAATTTGCCGCCCTGGCTGCGGGCGTACAGATAATTGAATAAGGCCGTTCTGGCATTGCCGATATGTAAATGTCCCGTAGGGCTTGGCGCATAGCGCACCCGGACTTGATCTCCCATTTGAGTTCCTCCGTTCTTTCTTTAGGCCGGTCGTCCCAACCACAGTCATCTCATGATGATAGCATATTTTGGAGCAGGCAGACAATAGATTGGGCCGCAATGCCCTCGCCCCTGCCCGTGAAACCAAGCTGCTCCGTCGTGGTCGCCTTGACGTTGACCTGGGACGGCTGCGCCTCCAGCGCCCGGGCGATAATCTCCGTCATCTGCGGAATATAGGGAGCCATCTTCGGCTTCTGGGCGATAATGGTGGAATCGATATTTCCCAGACGGTAGCCACGCTCCTTCGCCAGCCCCCAGACATGCTCCAGCAGCTTCAGGCTGTCCGCATCCTTGAAGGCGGGGTCCGTGTCGGGAAAATGCCGTCCGATGTCGCCTAGCCCCAACGCGCCCAGAATGGCGTCGCTGATCGCGTGCAGCAGCACATCGGCGTCCGAATGGCCAAGCAGCCCCTTCTCATACGGAATCGTTACTCCCCCTATGATGCACGGCCGTCCTTCGACCAGCTGGTGCACGTCAAATCCTTGTCCTACAGCGATCATGCTTGTCCCTCTCTCCTCTTCGCAACTGTAAATTCCGCATATTCCAAATCATCCGGCGTTGTAATCTTGATATTGTCATAGCTCCCTTCCACCACCGCGACCGGTATCCCGGCCCGCTCCGCCAGGCTGGAATCGTCGGTGCCGACAAATCCCTCCTTCTCCGCCGCTTCGTAGGCCGCGCGCAGCTGTGACAGACGAAAGGTCTGCGGAGTCTGAACCGCCCACAGACTGCGCCGGTCCGGCGTGGAGAGCACTCTTCCCTGTCCGTCCACCTGCTTGATCGTATCCTTGACCGGAACGGCAAGAATTGACGCGCCCGTTCGCTCCGCTTCTTCATAGCAGGCATCAATATCAGCGGGACGCACGAACGGCCGGACTCCGTCATGGACCATAACCCATTCCGTGCTTAGCCGTTCCAGTCCCCGGTATACGGAATGCTGCCGCTCGGCGCCTCCGGCTACGATGTCTTTTACCTTGCTCAGCCCGTATTCGTCAATCCATTTCCGGCAGCGCTCCCTGTCCTCCGCTCCGGCAACAAGCACAATCTCCGAGATCCGCTCATGCCGCTGGAACACCTCCAGCGTATGCAAGACGATTGGCTTGCCCTGGAGCAGCAGGTACTGCTTGCTCTCTTCCGTTCCCATACGCGTTCCTCTGCCTGCCGCCACAACGACGACGCCGACACTTTTTGCCATTCTTGTAAGCTCCTGTCCTTGATTCGAGGGCTCCCCCGCGCCCTTGGCCTGCCGGGTTGCTCCTGTATACCCCCATCATAGCGCGTTTGGCGGGCTTTTCCAAGCCTTGCGCGGCTTTCGCCCGGCAAACAGAAAGAAGGCGCTCAAACGGTTTGTCCGTTTAAACGCCCCGGTATTACTGCGCTTTCTCCAGAAGCTTCGGCTTCGCAAAAATCATCCGTCCCGCCGACGTCTGCAACACGCTCGTGACAAGCACTTCCATCGTGCTGCCGATAAATTCGCGGCCACCCTCCACGACGATCATGGTTCCGTCATCCAGATAGGCGACGCCCTGTCCATGCTCCTTGCCGTCCTTGATGACCTGGACGATAATTTCCTCGCCCGGCAGCACCACCGGCTTCACCGCGTTGGCCAAGTCATTGATATTAAGCACGGAGACGCCCTGCAGCTCGCACACTTTATTCAAATTGAAATCATTGGTCACGACTTTCCCATGCAGCACCTTTGCCAGCTTGACCAGCTTGCTGTCCACCTCGGAAATTTCCTCGAAGTCCCCCTCATAAATCAGTACCTTCACGTCCAGCTCTTTTTGTATTTTATTCAGAATGTCCAATCCCCGGCGTCCCCGGTTGCGCTTGAGCAAATCGGATGAGTCGGCGATATGCTGCAGCTCCTCCAGCACAAATTCAGGAATGACGATGGTTCCCTCGATGAATCCCGTCTTGCAGATATCCGCAATCCGCCCGTCGATAATAACGCTCGTATCGAGAATTTTGTGCTCCTCCGGCCCGGGGGCTTCCGGCTCCGCCGCAGGTCCGAATCTTCCGGTTGCCCAGAGCGACGCCAGCTCCTTCTTCTTTTCCAGGCAGATTCGCAGCCCCAGGTACCCCAGACCCGCGGTAACCGGCACCTGCAGAAGCTCGCCCGCCGTTCCCAGCCATGTCATGCAAGGATAGAGCAGCAGCGACAGCAGCAAGCCCCCGATCAGCCCCGCCGTTCCGGCGGCCAGTTCATCCGTCGGCACCTGGGAGAAGTACCGCGCCGCCTCCCGCAGCCTCGCTTTCCCCCAATCTGCGCATAACGCCACCGCGAACAAAAAAATAATGGCACCCAGCACCGCAAACAAAAGACTGCCTCCAATCGGCAGGCTGCTTCCCAGCCGGCTCATCCCTCTTGGAAAATCCCGCTCTGCGGCATGATACACTGAGTAGCCCGCAAAGCCTCCGCATAATGCGGCAAATAATAAAACCCATTTTTTCCACATGGTTTTAACGCACCTCCCTTAATCTCACGATCTACCTCCAGTATGTTCCAATTTTCAGGAAGGTAATCGCGGGAGGCCCATTTTTTTAATGCGCGGAAAGATAAGCTTGTCCCGATTTGCGGCTTAGTACCCGTTGAAAAAGGGCTTTAGCGTATCATATAATGAACTCAATTTAAGAAACGGAGGGAAGGCAAATGAGCGCACCGAGTTTACAGGCTTTTCAAGACCAGGTCTCCGAGCTGCTGCTTAGACACCGCAGTCTTCTGGATGTTCTGTCCAAGAACGGTCAGAGCAGCGCATCGGTCAATCGTGCCGTCGTCAAGGCGATTACGGAATGCGGCTGTATCGAGCTTCATGCCAACAAGCAGGTGTTTGAAGCCGGGGTAAGTCTGGAGAAGGCGAAGGAAAACGCAGGTACCCACGTTCAGGGAGAGCTATGCGAGAACTGCCGCGAGGTTATTGGTTCCGAGCTTGGCCGGGAGCTGTTCTACATGTCGGCGCTGTGCAATTTGCTCGGGATCAATATGGACGAGGTCGTTGTGAAGGAATCCCAAAAATGCGCAACCCTCGGACTGTTCAATTTGTCGTAGAAGCCCGCCGAAAACATAAACAAGAGCCGGTTACCGCACCATGCAGGCGGGAATACCGGCTCTTTCATTATCAGGATATGGAGCTTACCCGTTCTTGGAGTGATAAGCCTCGTCATCCGAACGTCTTCTATTGCGGCGACGGCGTCTGGCCGCCAGTCTGTCAACATTCTGCTTCAAACCGTACAGGGCGTACAGCGCCAGCAGAACAAAGATCATCTTGGAAATCTGCTCCGGGAAAACAACGGCAACGGCGACAGCAACAACAATGACGATCGGCGCGCCGACGACCGCTTTTTTGGGAATTCCGACCTTCTTGAAGTTCGGATACTTCACCGTGCTGACCATCAGGTAAGACAGCAGCAGCGCAGCGATAATCATAAAAAGCGGGGACACATCCTTATGGAACAGGGACAGCGTCG
>NZ_ASSC01000710.1 GCF_000520735.1 Paenibacillus forsythiae T98 | reverse complement strand
GCGGCGGCAGCCACTCCGAGATTGTAATCAGCAGCCGTGTGCGGATCGCCCGCAATCTACAGCATCATCCCTTCCCTCTTCTGGCTACCAAGAATCAGGCCGATGAAGTTCTGGATGTTCTGGCTCCGGTTATCGATCATAATGAGGATACGGGATACGGCACGTTCGAGCTTGTGAAGCTTGACGAACTGGAAGAATTGGATAAGAAGGTGCTGGTCGAGAAGCATCTGATCAGTCCCAATCTCGCCAATGACTCCAGAGGCGGAGCGGTGCTGCTGAATGAGGACGAGTCGGTCAGCATCATGATCAATGAAGAAGACCATCTCCGTATTCAATGCCTGTTTCCCGGATTTCAGGTTCGCGAGGCTTGGGAAAGGGCAACCGCGATCGACGATATCTTCGAGGAAGTAGTCGATTACGCTTTTGACGACAGAAGAGGCTATTTGACCAGTTGTCCGACCAATGTCGGCACAGGCCTTCGCGCTTCGGTTATGATGCACCTTCCGGCGCTTGTCATGACCCAGCAGATCGGCCGTACTCTTTCGGCTGTCAATCAGGTGGGGCTTACGGCAAGAGGCATTTTCGGGGAAGGCAGCGAAGCTTCCGGGAATATCTTTCAGATTTCCAACCAGATTACACTGGGGCAGACCGAAGCGGAGATCATCGACAATTTGCACAATGTGGCCATCCAGATTATCGAGCATGAACGCAATGCGCGCCAGCGATTGCTGAATGAAACCGCCTTGCGGATCACCGATCGCATCATGAGATCCTATGGGATTTTGTCCTATGCTGCCGTAATGGAATTGAAGGAAGCCTCCCAGCGTCTGTCGGATGTGCGGCTTGGCGTCGATTTGGGAATTCTGAAAGCTCCATCCATCCCGGTGCTCAATGAGCTGAACGTCAAGACGCAGCCCGGATTTCTGCAAAAGATGTTCGGTGAGAAGCTCAGCTCGGCTGAATGCGATATGTACCGGGCGAAGCTGTTCCGGGATACGCTAGGAAACACACATTAATTATAGATATTTAATTATTTATGGAGGTGCAGGGTTATGATGTTTGGCAGATTTACAGAACGCGCGCAAAAAGTGCTTGCGCTGGCACAGGAAGAAGCCGTTCGGCTGGGACACAATAATATCGGCACAGAACATATTTTGCTTGGACTTATTCGCGAAGGCGACGGCATAGCCGCCAAAGCTTTGATTGGTCTTGGACTCGGTCTGGAAAAAATTCAGGACGAGGTGGAGACGCTGATCGGCAGAGGACAGGAGCAGCCAACGAACATCGCATACACTCCGCGAGCGAAGAAGGTCATTGAGCTGTCGATGGATGAAGCCCGTAAGCTGGGCCACACCTACGGTGGCACAGAGCATATCCTCCTGGGACTCATCCGCGA
>NZ_ASSC01000709.1 GCF_000520735.1 Paenibacillus forsythiae T98 | reverse complement strand
GTGGACGAAATGACGGCTGGCGACGCGGAAAACCAAATAGCCTACCGGGACCATCGGCGCTACGCGCTGCGGCTGAAGCGGGATAGCGAGACGCCGTCCTCGCTGCCGTTGCAGTGCCGGGCCGACGGAGCCTATCTCGTGACGGGAGCGTTCGGCGCGATCGGTCAGGAGGTAGCGCGGCTGTTGGTGCGCAAAGGCGCCCGGCACTTGCTGCTGCTCGGCCGGAGCGCCCTGCCCGAGCGGACGAAGTGGGATCTGGCGATTGCGGACAGCCGGGAAGGGGAGCGAATCGCTTTTGTCCGGGAGCTGGAAGCGGCGGGCGCGCACGTTTCGGTCGTTGGCGTCGACATGACCGACGAGGCGGAGATGTCCGGCTTTATCCAGCGGTACGAAGCAAGCGGCTCGCTGCCGATCCGCGGTGTCGTGCACAGCGCGGGAGCAGTGAAGGACGTCCTGCTGATGCAGATGGACGACCGGATCTTCGACGAAGCGTACGATCCGAAGGCGAAGGGCGCATGGTTGCTGCATCAGGCGATGCTCGGGCAGCCGCTGGAGTTTTTCGTCCTGTTCTCCTCGCTTGGCTCGCTGCTTCCGGCGGCGGGACAGGGGAACTACGCGGCAGGCAACGCGTACCTGGATGCGCTCGCCGCATATCGCCGCTCCCTTGGCTTGCCGGCGCTCAGCATCAACTGGGGTCCGTGGTCCGTCGGTATGGTCGAGAAGCTGCAGCTGGCCGATATTTTCGAGACGAATGGCATCGACATTATCACCCCGGCCATCGGGATGCGGTTGTTTGAGCATTTGATCGGGCAAAACGTGACCCAAATCGTCGCGCTGTCCGCAGGCTGGCGCGCCTTCCGCAAGCTGTACGACGACATTCCGCTGCTGGAGCTGCTGGAGGAAGAGGAATCCGATTATTACGGTGCATCGGCCACGGGCGAGCTTGCGATCGAAACGATCAAAATGCT
This sequence comes from Paenibacillus forsythiae T98, assembly GCF_000520735.1. Classification (GTDB taxonomy): domain Bacteria; phylum Bacillota; class Bacilli; order Paenibacillales; family Paenibacillaceae; genus Paenibacillus_AQ; species Paenibacillus_AQ forsythiae. Next base: position 15,990 of record NZ_ASSC01000709.1, on the reverse strand, counting down.
TGCCCCGCACGAGAGGGAGCTTGCCGTGCGGCGGCACGTGGAAGCGATCATTGCCGATTTGCTGCATTTTGCCGCCGATGCGGTGGATGCGACCAAAGCATTACCCGAGATCGGCCTCGATTCTATGATGGCGATCCGGCTGCGGGCGCGCCTGCTGAACGAGCTTGGCGTCGCGCCGATGGTCGGCGAGCTGCTGAGCGGCAACAGCATCATGGCGCTATCTGAAAAAATGGTCCGCCAATTCGACGAATAAAAAAGGTCATGCAAATATCTTTGAAAAGGAGCAACACAAATGGCCAAAACTCTGCACTTCCAGCTTGTTTCCGGCTACAACGACGAACAGCTTACCTTACATGTAGGGACGGACTCGCATCCTTTGAAAAAACATACAGAAGAAACGATCCGGCAGGCGGCGGCAACTAATCGGGCGCTTGGGCTGCTGAACGAAAAAAGCCTTCAGCTGTTTACCCATTATGCGGAAGTGCCGGAGGAGCACTTCCCGACCGATCGGTTAACCCGGATTCGCGTCACTTCGCCCGATCCTGACCCCGAGATCTATCTCCCGAGGCTGCACCATGTCTCGATCCACATTCCGGAGCGGCACCGGCGGGCTTATTTCGAACGCAAGCTGGCAAGAAACGGCTACCTCGATCATCATCCGAAGCTTAGCGCGCTGGGCCTTGACTTGACGCAACTGGCGGACGGGCCGAGCGACGCCGAGCTGATCCAGGCCAGCGTCGATGCCGGAGCGGCGTATACGCCGTGGGATATTGCGATTGCGATTTTGTTCTCCAATCCGGAGCTGGCCTTCAGCCAGCCCTATACGGCGACCATCGTGACCCACGATCATATCGCTCCGCCTCAGAACGTGGACCCGGCTCAATACCAGCGTGTATACGATCTGGCGATTGCCATCTCCGCGCAAGGGCAGGCGAGCTCGACGGGCGGCTGGGCGACGATTACCGATTCCACGGATAAAGACGGCAATCCGATGTATTACGAATATGATTTCGGTAATCGCAAAGCAGGCGACCGGATCTTGATCTACACGTTTTCAGATAAAACGACCCAGTACGCCACCGCGCCGAATTCCTCCGCCATGCAGTCGGCCAACAACGATACCCGGCTGCAAAATCAAACGTGGTCCGTCAGCCAAGGCAAGACGGCTTTCCAAAAAAAGGATGACTCGGGCGATCCGGTGGTACAGCAATCGTTTGCATCCGCCAAGCCGAAGTCGTCTGCATTGAGCGCAAATCCGAAGTTCAAATGGACGGTAACGAATCAGACCCCGAACCACGGGCTGTCGGTGAACGCCAGTACGCTTTCGTTTAATGCCGACAACCAATTTTCCATTCAGGCGAAAAATACGTATTTGCGGACGCTGTCGGCGTACGCCGAGTTTTTCAATGAGAACGGCGAAGCGATTCGAAATCCGCAAGGCTGGGTCGATAAGCTTCCCGCCCCGTTAAACAGCTGGTTCGAGACCGATTACAAAAAATATATTACGGCCCTTTCGGCGGTCGATACGATTATGGGCATTCCGATACCGGCGGACCCGACCACACTGTCGTTTCCGTTTCCAAGCGACGCGGTACGCGTCGATCTGCTGTTTGGCGGTCTCGGCACCTCGTACTGGGACGATGACGTCGATGTGGCGGGCGCAATCTTGACGGGACTGTTCCAATACGCCATTCCGCTGATCTTTTTGATGACGAAGACGGCGATCAAGAACAGCAAGTGGTATACCGATTATGTTGAAGATTCAGACAACGTGATGGCGGTTATGGAAGCTTCCTTCGGTATCGTTACGGGAAACGTCGCGATCGAAGTGGCGCTTGGGAACACCAAGGAGCTGCTGATCAACTTGGCTAATGCGGCGGCTGGGATTTTATTCTCCAAAGGATTGGAGAAGCTGGTTTTGCATATTACCAAAGAAATTACTGTTCAGGAACTAGAGGATCATATTCCTTTTGTCGGCTGGGCGCTGCGGGCGGCCAACATAGCCATGGATATCGCACAGATGGCCATCACGACTGGGGAAATTATCTCGTCGCCTGCCACGCTGAAAGTAAAGGTCACCCGCGCGATGGATTTGAAATTTACGCTGCATCCGGACCCGGAGCACGGCGAAGCAGGCAATCCCGAAACGGCGGTGTGGCCGGCCGTATCGCACCACTATCAGGTGATCGTCCAGTATCAGGGCGGGACGAACTTCGTGCTCACCGGCAGCATGCCGGTGACGACGTCGAACACGCCGCTGCAGCTTACGTTCGCGAATATTCCCGTTGGCGGCACGCTGCAAATTATCGCCGGTATTTACTCGGAGAGCGGCTGGCTGTGCGGCAAGTATCAAGGCGACTGGATGCCCGCCTTCCCGGACGACGGCTCGACGGCGCTTACGCAAACCGGCAGCATTACGGAAATTCTCGTACCGCTCACGCAGGATACGCAGTACATCTATAAGGAAAAAATCGTCTTCGACGCTGCAAGCCAAAAGTATATTTGGCATGCGGGCGACTTGCCGACGGCAACTGTGACGAACCTCGATTGCAGTAGCGGCGGCAACTACATTTGCAACCCGGCCGGTATTACGCTGAACGGGCAGGCGTATGTCATTGGCTACGTGTGGAATGCATCCAGCCAAAACTACTACGCGCAGAACTTATCGGTGCTGGCCGACCCTAACTCCCGTTACAAGCTGTCGGAAGCGGCGTTCGCCATTCAGCCCGTCGTCGCCTACGATCAGTTCGGCGTGGAACCGAAGGAGGGCGAAGAGCGGCAGATCTCCGTGAACAATTTTGTCGTGGATACGCGTAATAACGAGTTTCATTTGCGGCAGGTGCATTTAATGGACGGGAATACCGGCTTCGGGCTGAACGATCCAAATTTGCCAAGCTGGGGCAGATTCAATTTGCCGAACTTGGACGCGATCGTCGTTCATCCGACCGGTGCGGTGATCGCGGTGAGCTGGAAGGACAGCAAAATGGAAATTTTGCAAATTCCGAGCGAGCCGACGGATGACGCTCATGCGCCGGTCGCGCAGATGGTATCGGGCCGCGGCGTCCGGCAAGGGCTGCTGCAAGGACCGAGTGCGCTGGCGGTCGCGCCGGACGGGCGCGTCCTCATCCTGGAAACGCTGAATAGGCGCATTCAGTCGTTTGACGTGCAGGGCAATCCGGTGGCGAGCTTTTTGGGCGAGTTCTTGTTTACGCTCAGCAGCGCCGAGTATGCGGCTGATCTGGACGAAGGTGTGTTCTCGGCTGCGCTGCAGGAGCAGTTCCAAGCGAACGGTTTGACGCATATTTTCGATCTCGGCAAGGGGCTTGCCTCTGATTTGAATTCGGGCGTGCTGACTGACGCGCTGATTAACGCTTTCGCCGATGAAGGCGTCTACCTTGCGTACGCCCCCGATGCGATGGACGATCACGAGATCAGTTCGTACGTCACCGTGGTGAGCGAGGATCTGCAATGGACGATTACCGACCCGACGCGGAACGCGGTCTACGATATTCAGCAGGCGGGCGTGGCGCTTAGCGTGTACGACACGCTGACGAACGTTACCGTGGACGTGCGCGCGGAAGGCAGCATTTGGGTCGTGGAAGATTGGAACGGCGCGCAGTCGTATTATATCGCCCAAGATGTCGCGGACAGTCAGGTGCTGAACGTGAACCGGTACTTGTCGTATTTGCCGCTGTACACCCCGGACAATCTGACCAAGATCACGTATCTGGATGTCGCCGTCGAAGCGAAAGGGTATGTTTACGTGTTGTCCTATGCCGGAAGCGGCAATGTGCCGAGCAATTATAGTTTGGATATTTATGCGCCGGACGGCACGTTCCTTGTTCGGACGCCGAATGCGCGATTGCAGCCGACAGCTCCGGAGTATATAAGCGCGGCCAAGTTCGTCATCGACGTGTGGCGCAACGTGTATACGCTCAACTATGAGGCGATGGTCGGGGCGAACAACCGGACGGAGCCGACAATCAGTCACTGGGTTCCGACACCGCCGCTTTTCGACCTTGAATTAGACGACCAGACTGATTTTGACAATCATGACGTTCCCGCCGTGCAGGCCGATTTTGCTCAGTATGGCATCACGCTTAGCGATTCGACACAGATTGTGACCATCAGCCAGAGCGGCTATTGGCAAGTGATCGACGGTGCGAAGACGTACGACGTGATCCGCAGCGGTGAGAAGCTGGAGGTTTATGATATTCCTGTCGTTTGATATTCACTTGCTTGAATGGCACGTGGTTTCAAATATATACCAATATCTAGGAGGCGTTTAAAAATGAGTAAAGTTGATCAAATTCGCAGTGCGTTTATGAGCCGTTACGGTTTGACGGAAGACATTATTCACAAAGGAACGATCACGACATCAGGCCCGACCTACATTTCCGCCGACCCGAGCCATCCGTCCATTGTGCAGCCGGTTTACGTCGAGGTGAACAGTGTGGACGATTTCAAGGAGTTTGGCGGCAATCCCGACCCCTTGTTTGCGAGCGGCGATTTGGAGCAGTACGTCTCCGTGCCGGACGAATGGCCTGCGGAGCGGAACGATGTGCCTTATCACGAGCTGACCCCCTATGAGAGAGCGGCGATTTGTAAAGCTTACACGGCGTATGTGTTCGGTGATTCGTCCAAGGTGGAGTCATACCGGGAAGTTATCCAGAATCATTATTTTCCGGCGAAGCTGGCGCTGTTTGCCGGGGAAGACATCGTCGTGAATTCCGGGGACACGCTGACGCTATCCGGCAACGGCGAGCAGCCGGTGACGTACAGCTACAACTCGATAACGGTGAAACCCGGAGGGCAAATCAATGTGATCGGACAAGTGACACTGTTATCCAACGTATTGACACAGGAAACAGGCAGCGATCCGGCTTATACATTGCTTCAGCAGGGCATTGACGGGAAAGACGGCGCGAGCGGTAGCAATGGCGGCAGCGGCAATAAAGGAGGGACAGGGAGCTCGGGAGTCGACGGCAAAGATTCCTGCTCTACGAGCGCGGGAACGGGTAGCAGCGGCAGCGCAGGCAGTTCTGGAGGGAACGGGGGAAATGGCTCCAACGGTACGGATGGAGCTCCGATCACGTTTCAGTTTGGCACCGTGAACGGTCCGATCATCGTCTCTTCGATAGGCGGCCAAGGAGGCAACGGCGGTAACGGAGGCAATGGAGGCAATGGAGGTGATGGAGGCGACGGAGGGGCGGCGACAACTTATTGCTCCAAGGGGCAGCAAGGAAACGGTGGAAACGGCGGAAGCGGCGGAAACGGAGGAGCGGGTGGAAAAGGCGGCAATGGAGGGACGATTAACCTTACGTATGAGACGCTGGCCCAGGGCGGTTCGTTTCAATTTATCCCGCCCACCGGTAAAGGACAAGGCGGGCAAGGTGGCAAAGGCGGCAATGGAGGCAACGCCGGAGCGGGATATAAAGCGGGAACGGCCGGCAGCGCAGGCGTCGTGGGATCGAATGGCGTAAACGGTACACTGGGTAAAGTTTATGTCAATAACGTACCGCTGCCTCCTTCTTCGTAAGTTGAATCGCGGGTAATAAATACCAACTTAGCGTTACGAGCATGGTCTGTGGCACTCCGGGTTCCGATTGCGACGGCAACAAGGAACCCGGAGTACTGAAAGAGATGGGAGAGTCGATCAAAGGAAAGAAAGGTGAAACGAATGGCTTCGGATACGATGACGTTTATCGGAAAATGGGCATTCAGCAGTACGTATGGCGGCAGCTTCATGAGCCTGAACGAATCTGGGGGACAACTAGTGGCCGTTTCGGCGCAATCGCCCGGCCCGGACCAGCGTTTTAACGCCTACGGCGATGTGAACAGCGGCTTCTGGCTGCAAGGCAATAACGGAAGTTATGTCGTTTACAACGGCGACGGCGGTTATGCTGCAACGGAGGCCAGAACGGGTTCCCCGGCGATATTTACGCTAAAGACGAAATCCGGCTCCGTACAGCTCGTCGAGCAAGCTTCGGGAGAGTATTATTATGTCGACTTGAACGGCAACTCCGTAAGCCGGGTATCAACGGACAATGCGCCGGCGACGACTTTGCTTCTTCAAGTGATCGTTTCGCCAGGCCTGGCCGATATTCAAGCGGTAAAGTTTGCAGCGGCTGTCGATTTGACGTGGGCTTATTTGGCTTCGGCCAATTTGGTAAGTGTCAGCTTTCAGGATGCCGACTTGTCGCACGCCGATTTATCGGGCTGCAACCTGTACGGGGCGTTGTTTACGGGGACCGATCTGAAGCTGTCGCATGCCGTGCTGGCTAAGGCAACGCTGTCTTATGCGGTAATGAATGATATTGCGGCGGATAACGCCGATTTTACCAATGCCGTAATGACCTTCACCAAGCTATCGGACAGCAACCTGGAATACAGCAATTTGACCGGGGCCGACATGACGAATGCCGTGCTCAACCGGACGGGGTTTCAGAACGCCAATTTAACCGGGGCAAAATTATACGGGGCGACGGCGGCGGATACGCGATTCGATAAGGCGAATTTGACGAAAGCGGACCTGACACGCGCCATGATAACCGATTTTCATATTCCCGGCGCGACGCTCGCTTACGCCAAGCTGGACAATCAGACGCTGACGACGGCGGAGATCGACGCGGATACCGATTTTACCGGGGCAAGCATGCAAAATGTTTTCCTCAGCAATTGCGTTCTGCAAGAGGTCACCTTCGCTCACGCCAACTTGACGGGGGCAAGACTTGACGGCGCCGACTTGACCGGAGCGGATTTAAGCTATGCGAATTTGACGAAAGCGTCGCTAAAAAACGGCGTGAAGTTGTATAGCGCCAGCCTGTCCAACGCCACGCTAACGTCGGCGGATTTGACGGGTGCGCAGCTCGGCGCTATCTCCGTTGCATTCACACTAAGCGAATCGCTTGCCTCGGATTTGGATCAAGGAGTCGTCGACAACAACATTAAAGACGCGTTTGCCGACGCAGGGCATCCTTTATCCAGCAGCGCTACGGTAACGGTCCGGATTCCAGGTGAAAACTGGATCGTTACTGACGGCAATACGGTGTATACGATCACGAACTCCGGCGCGGTCTTGGACGTCTGGATGAGTACAAACACGAGTTATGCTGCCGTGCTTGCCGGGGCTTATATGCCTAACGCCATATTTACCAGCGCAAACCTATACGCGGTCAATATGTCCGGAGTGAACTGGTATGGCGAAGCGGCGAAGGCGGACAACACCAACTTGGAGGAGGCCGACCTTGCGAACGCAAACCTCGCCAGCATGGATTTTTCACAGGCGCGCATGTACGGCTGCAATCTCGATTCGGCCAATCTCATCAACACCAATTTCAACGGCGCTTATTTGACCGCTTCGGCCAATAAGAAGCAAACCTCGCTTGCCTATTCCAATATGCAAGGGGCTACATTCGTGCAAGCCCACTTGCAGGGCGCAGTGCTGACAAATGCTGCCGTATCGCTTAATCAAGGCCCGTTCTTCACCCTCCCGGAGTCCTATGAGGCGAATCTGAACCAAGGATTGATTTCCCAGGACTTGCGTGAGCAATTCAACAAGTACGGCTATCCGCTGGAATCGAATGCTTTCGTAACCGTCAACATATTAGGTAGCTACTGGACGATCACGAACGGCTCGAATTCGGTATACCCGGTCTACAATATCGTTAACATTTCTGATTCGCTGATTGTATCCGGCGGGCCGATCGGCGTTCATTTGTTCGATCTGCCGCAATCGATGAGCGTAGAGTTCGACCAGAAAAAGTTATCGTCCGACATTCAAACCGCCTTCAAAGACAACGGTTATCCGCTTCTGCCGTCGGCAAAGATCGATAAGGTCATCGTGCCGGGGAGCGAGTGGCATATGACGAACATCAATACAGATACGAACAAATTGCAAGAAGGGTATAGCGAATTTTACGTGATCAACAATACCGTGGATGCGTCGCTGCACGTTTACGGCTCGGTGCTGATGTTCGTCCGGACGGGGGAGGACCATACGCTGGAGCAGGTGCGAATGGCGCTTGCGACAACGCAAGTAACGCAGGACGACATGGACGGCACGACGACGTGTCCGAACGGACAGAGGCTGTCGCAATATTTGAATCAATCGCCGACACAACATATAACATGGGAACAGATGATGACCGCAGCGACACCGCCGAAGCCGCCGGCTTGTATTCCTGACCCGATGCATTGGTGTTAGCGCGCAGAAGAAGAGGTATTGTTGGAATCAAAGGTTCGTAATTCTACTGTTACAGAGAGCTTATCCGGAGAAGGAAAGGAGGAGATCGCTGTGCCAGAACATTCGAAGATCGAAATGACACGCAAGCAATTATACGATGAAATTTGGGAAATGTCTGTCACCGGAGTAGCCAAAAAATATAATCTTCCATATGCTCATCTAATGAAACAGATCAAAGAAGCGAGCATTCCGATTCCTCCGTCCGGATACTGGACCAAGCTCAATTTTTCTGAAAAGAATTCCGACAGAGCAGAGATGGAAACGCCCGTTGCCGAATCTTCACCAACATTTAAAGTTTCTGAGTTACCACTAGAGGAACAGACGCTTTCCGTTTCAGTACCAAAGAAAGATGAAGCTATTTAAGCAGCACAAACAGTAGGACAACCGGAAACGTACGAGCTATATGGACAAAGCTACAATATTTACGACAGAGAAACATTGTACAAAGATGTATGGCTGGCACCGGTAACCGAAGTAGCGGAACGATATGGCGTCTCGGATGTTGCGATCCGAAAGGTTTGTCAGTCTCTTGATATTCCCACACCTCCGGTTGGATATTGGGCCAAGCTTCGTGCAGGCAAACCGGTTACCCCAATACCACTCCCGATAAGCAACAAGCCCTCCAAGAAATTAGGCGTAAGAACCGGAACAGAGTATACACCCCAGTTTGAAAAAGGGACGCTCGCATTTCTGAATGAGGAAGAGAGAGCGATCGTTCTTTCCGTTGCAACGCAAATCAGGATACCCGATGAAAACGCCAAAATGCACCCAACAATTGTTGCCCACCGCAAAGCAGTCATGGAATGGAAGAAAAAACGTAGAGAACAAGAAGCAAGAGGCTACAATCGACGGGCCATGGATGCACCTCTTTTCCTTGCTGACACAGTATCCGATGAAACATTGCCTAGGGTGTTACATACAATCGATGCACTCATCGAAGCCACGGAGCCGTTGGGATGCTCGCTTACCAGCGATCTTAAATTTATAGTCAACGGGGAAAAGGTCTCCATATCGGTTTCAGAAGCGCAGGACGAGATCAAGCATGTTCCCACGAAAGAAGAAAATATGGAGCTTCTGAAATATGAGGAAGACGAACGTCGCAGCTCATGGGCATCAAAGCCAAAAATCAGAAAATATGACCATGTTTACAATGGCCGTATCAGCTTTTCGGTGTATACCACAAAAAGTTTTCGTGATTGCAAATCATACGACATCGAAGACCGTTTAGGCGATATCATGATCGCGCTTTACGAAGCTTCCGATATTCTCCGACAAGAGCGCGAGGCCCGCGAAGAAGCGGAACGCAAACGTCAGGAAGAAGAGCGGAGGAAAGAAGAACGCAGAAATCGTTATAATGCCGAAGTGGACCAGACGATTACGTTGGAAAATCTTTCGGAGGACTACGATACCGCCTGTAAAATCCTGTTTCAGTTCTACCACGTATTTTTTGTTCATTGGTAAGCCCCCCATTTGACTCTATACGGAGAGTTTAAAGGTGAAATTATTCGCGGTCATGGTACTAGGCTACTGGCGTGTAGCCGGAAGCCCTCTTCTGTCCCGCTCCATAACAAACGAAAAGCTCGTACAGGCAGGATATTATGACTTTCCTACGCAGTACGAGCATCTTCGTCAATTGCACTCAAACGGTTGAACCGCCGTATACCGAACGGTACGTACGGTGGTGTGGAAGGTCGGCTATTCAACTAATGGATAGCCTCCTATCCGATTTCAATTAAGCGCCGCGCTTTCGCAACCCTCCAAAGGATTAGTCATGAGGTGTCTCTTGGGAGGAGGCCCTTGCTCCGAAAGTTGCCATTTCCTGCGAGATTATTGCCAACGGAAGAACGTTTACCTTAGAATTGGAACAAAGTAAAAGCGGCTTTCAGAAATTTTCCTATCAGCTTTCCCTTCTCACGGAGAAGAGCCTGTGCGTTGCCGGTTTCGGTTATCCGGGGAACGTAAGATAATGGACGGCCCCCCAATTATCAACGGAAGGGATGAAGAAATGAAAAGTATCATGATTCACGCTTACACGAAGCTAAATCTGGGCGACGATCTCTTTATCAAGGTGCTCTGCGAGCGATATCCGGACACCCGCTTTATTCTCCCGGCCCGCAAGGAGTACAAGCAGTGCCTGGCCCAGCTGCCCAACCTTACCGTGTATCCGATTGAATCGATCTGGGTTCGCGGCGTCAGAAAGCTTTTGAAGAAATGGAATGATGTCGATTTCCAAAAGCTCCTCCTGAAAAGGCTTGCCTTGCGCTGTGACGGAGTTGTCCAGATCGGGGGCTCCATGTATATGCAGGGTGAAGGCTGGAAAAGGGATTATGCCTGGAAGCTGGATGTCTTTGATACCAGCAAGCCGTTTTACGTCCTCGGCGCGAATTTTGGCCCTTATACGGATGATCAGTTCTACCAAAAGTATAGGGAGCTCTTCTCCACCTATACCGATATCTGCTTCCGGGACGAATATTCCCACGAGCTGTACAAGGATTTGGGCAATGTGAGACTGGCGCCGGATATTATCTTTCAGCATCCGCAGCAAGACCATCCGGGGACCGGGAAGCCTGTCGTCTTTTCCGTAATCAAGCCTTCGGCCCGCGACAGCCTTAAAGGCCTGGACACCATGTATTACAACAAAATCAAAGATATCGCCGTCGCCTTTATTCAGGAAGGGCATGAGGTGAAGCTGATGTCATTTTGCGAATATGAAGGGGACGAGGAAGCGGCCCGGGCCATCCTTTCCTTGATTCCGCAGCAATATGCCGACCGCGTCTCCCTGTATTTTTACAAGACGAATCTGGAAGAAGCGGTCTCATTATTGGCCTCCTCCAGCATGATTATCGCGACGCGGTTCCACGCCATGATTCTCGGCTGGGTGTTCGGCAAGCCCGTATTTCCAATCGCTTACAGCGACAAGACCATCCATGTCATGAACGATGCACATTTTACGGGAACCTACGCCGATCTGAAGACCATGGAATCGCTGGAGCCCGAATCCGTCGTCCGCAGCTTTGACACCAACCGGCTGAATGTCACCGTGCTGGCAAGGCAGGCGGAGAAGCATTTTGAGAAACTGGACAACTACCTGGGAAAGAGCAAAAACGCGAAGGAAGCGGTGGCGATAACCCCGGCCGTTTTTGCAAGGAGGGGCCATGAAAGCTAAACGGAGCATTCTTAACCTCGTCTTCGGCCTGGGCAGCCAACTGATTACCATCGTGCTGAGCATCTTCATTCCCCGGCTGATCATGGTCAATTACGGATCGGAGGCCAACGGCCTGGTGTCATCCGTCGTCCAGATTATAGCCTACCTGGCCCTGCTGGAAGCGGGGGTGGGCGCGGCGTCCCTTCAGGCGCTGTACAAGCCGATCGCGCAAAACAACCGGGAAAGCATCAATTCCATCCTGTCCGCGACCGCGATGTATTACAAAAAAACAGGCTTCTATTATCTGCTCTCCGTCATCGCCATAGCGGCCATTTATCCGTTCGCGGTCAAGTCGGAGCTGGGCATGTGGCAGGTCATGGGCATCGTCCTGTTCAACGGCCTGGGCGGCGCCATCAATTATTATTACCAGGGCAAATTCAGGGTGTACCTGCTGGCTGAAGGCAAAAGCTATGTGGATACCTCGGTCGTCACCATCGGGAATATCATCAACAACCTGGTGCGGATTGTGCTGCTGCTGCAAAGCGTGGATATCGTGCTGGTGCAGGCCTCCTATTTTGCCGTGACGCTGCTTCAGATGGTCGCCTTCCATATTTACAAGAAACGGCACTACAAATGGCTGGATTTCAACAAGGAGCCGGATCTTGCGGCGATCAACCAGAAAAATTTCGTGCTCGTTCATGAGCTGTCTTATATGATCTTCCGGAACACCGACGTGCTGGTGCTGACCTTCTTCACCAATCTGAAAATCGTCAGCGTGTATGTCATGTACAACATGATCTTTACCATCATCGACAACATCGTCAATACGGTCAATACCAGCGTAAGATTCGCCTTGGGGCACAGCTATCACGAAGGCCGGGCGAAATTCATCAAGCTGTACGACGCGTACGAGCTGTATTTCATGGCCTTTGTCTTTTCGCTGATGACCGTCGCCTATATTCTGATTCTGCCGTTTATCACGCTATACACTTCCGGCGTCAACGACGTCAACTATGTGCTGTACTGGATTCCGATCCTGTTCGTGGCCCAGAAGCTGCTGATCAACGCCCGCTCTTCCGCCAACAATGTCATCAATATCGCCGGCCATTTCAAAAATACGCTGAGCCGTTCGCTGCTGGAATCGGGCATCAATCTGGTCGCCTCGCTGATTCTGGTGCAGTTCATGGGCATTTACGGCGTGCTGCTGGGCACGGTGGCCGCGCTGCTGTACCGCTCAACGGATATCATTCTGTACGCCAACCGCAGGCTGCTGGAGCGCAGTCCCTGGATGACCTTCCGCAGATGGCTCACGAATATCGCCGTATTTGCCGGAATCATCTACTTGAATAATCTTGTAAGCTATTCCTTTGATTCGTATCTTTCTATTATTCTCGGGGCCTTTGTGCTGGGAATTATCATTCTGCCGGTCTACATCGCCGTGGCTTCCGTTCTGGAGCGCGAGGTATTTATGTACAGCCTCAGTCTGTTCAGAGGTCTTGGCGTAAAGATGAGGTCCAAGTTCGTTCCCGGAAAAGTCAAGGTTAGCGGGTAACACCGGATAGAAGGTTTGCAGCATTTCAGAGCCATTGACTGGAGGGGTGGAAAAATGGAACAGGGAGACAGCATGCGGCAGGCCTGCCGCCGGTTCATGAATCAGATCAGCCTGAAGCTCGGGGGCGGTCCGGTTGCGGAGGAGGATTTGCGCGGAAAATGCGCGGCCTGTATTCAGCAGGAGCAGCCGGAAGCCCGGGAGGCGTTAACGGCGCTCTCGCAGGTTATCGTCCGCCAGGCTGCGGGCAAGGATGCCCTGGACGTTCTTCGCTTCTACCTGGACAGCCAGTTTGAACTCGGCGATTCAGAGGAGGCCCGCCTGCTGGTGAACAAGCTCGCGGCGCTTGGGGGCCGCAGAGTGAGCGAAGCGCGGACGGGCACGGCTCCCAAAATCAGCGTCATCATCACCACGTATAACCGCAAGGCTTTTCTGCGTCAGGCGGTTGAAAGCATACTGGCTCAGGATTATCCAAACAAAGAGGTTGTCGTGATCGATGACGCCTCGACGGACGGCACGGAGGTTCTGATGGCGGAATGCTTCGGAGACGAGCCGCGCGTTATTTATATGCGGGGTGAGAGCAACCGGGGACCGGGAGCGAACCGGCTTGCGGCTTTTACCGCGCACGGGGACGGCGAATATGTGCTCTTCCTGGACGATGACGATTACTTGATCGACAGCGGATATTTCAGCAGGGCCGCAGCCTTTCACGAGAGCCGCCCCGGTCTTGCCTTCGTCGCCGCCAACGTCTTTCTGGAATATTCCGCGTCGCAGCGGCTGAAGCTTCAGGAAATCGGGCTTTCCGAGGTGACGGACCGGCGCACGTACTTTCTAAATTTCGAGCGGCCCGGCTACGGGAAACCGGCTTCCACGCTGACCACCCTGTTCAGGCGTGAGGCTCTGATCCGCATGGATATTCTTCAAATGAATATGGTGAACGACGCGTCCATTTATCTTCGCTCCCTGCTGGTCGGCGACGCGGGGTTCATTGATGCGGTGGTGGGCGTGTACCGGATTCACGGCAACAATATTACGTTCAATCTGTCCCGGGATTTCCTGGTGCGGAATCTCGAAGAGAAGCGCAGCATCCGCAATCTGGCCGTCGAGCGGTACAGCTACCAGAAGAAGGAGATGAACAGCTGGTTCAACAACACCGCTTACGATACGATCGTGTATTATCTGTGGAACTCGGCCAAAACGAAGGATGACTTTATGTACATGTACCAATGGATACGCGGCAACTGCCCGGATATCTACGGCAAGGTCAAGCAGGAGTTCCGCGTGCGCTTGATGAAAAAGCAAATTCTCCAGGTTCCCTTTATCCGTAAGCTGATTGGCCGGTAAGGGGGGAGCCGGAGAACAAGAACAGCCTTCTTGTCCCGAAAGGGGAGGAAGGCTGTTTGAGTTGGCCTTAGCTACGGCTCGCGCCGGCCGGAAAGCCTCACCGCTGCGGACCGGACTTGCCAAGCCCGCTGTAATAGTAGTAGCTGCGCAGCCCGGAGAACAGGTTGAAGGCGCCCAGTACAAGAAACACCGCTTCCACGGCGATGCTGACCGTGGAGCCGCGGAACAGGAACATCGACATGAGCGCAAGCAGGGTGAGCATAGTTCCGAGCAGCATATTCATGACCGCCCGCTTCCGTCCCCGTTCTTCCGGGCTTTGGGCGCGGCGGGAAGCGGCGCTGAAATAGGCGGCGCCGAGCACGGAGAGGGTCAGCAGGAGAAACAGCAGATATTTGACAAACAGAATCATGGGCGCCTCCTTTAAGCTTCGTCTGATGCGGGCCGGCAGGCCTCTGCTCGGCTGACCGAGAAACTAAAGCGTTTTCTTTACGTATTGTAGCATGTTTTGCGGGGCCTGCCCACGGATTCATGCGATCTACCCGCGATGGTTCGGGGAAATCTCCACCCAGATTTGCAGGATGCCTTCCATGACAAGCATCGTCCGGATGCGGACGGCATATTCCTTGTCGCGGACGAGGTACACCTTGCCGCTGAGCAGAAGGCGGGCCATCTTGCTGTCCTCGTCAATCTCGAAGACGCTGCGGCCCCGCATTGGCGCGAGGTCTTCGCCCATTTTGCGGACAATGTCCTTAACGGTTGCCGAATCCAGCCCGTTCGCGCTTTCCTGCGGTCCGCCGTCCTCGGTTCGGATTTTGATCTCCTTGATGACGGTCGAACTGTTTTTGTATTTTTTCAGGGTCAGAATATCCTGCTCATACTGTTCCAACTGCACGCGCAGATCCTGATTGTCCAGCCAGAGGGTATTGAAGCCCATATGAAAAATTGCATTATACACCGCGCTGCCGACAATCATCCCCAGCACAAAAATGGCCGACACCTGCGAGAACCGGCGAAACTGCCGGAAGGGCGGAACCCTCATGGCGTTACCCCCTGCCGCATACCCATTTGACAAGCTCGCTGCCCATATGCGCTCCGAGGAATGCGAAGACCAGATATAAAATCTGCTTGATGGCCGGGGACAGATTGCCGCCCAGCATATTGCTCTCGATGACCCGCATCGGATCGATGGTGCCGCCTACGGCCGCCGCCAGCGCCCAGATTTTGATCCGGTCGGCCACATCCTGCATCGTCACCGTCGGCGGCTGGAGCGATACGACCGCTCCGATGCCGCCCAGCATGGCGCCGCCCAGCACGATGCCGAAGGCGATGAAGAAATCAAGGACGGCTTTGCTTAAAAATACGTTCATCGTCAGTCCTCCTTCTGACAGGTCGCGGCTTGGATCAAGCGCTTCTGCCTGTCCCTGTGCTCTCCCTTCATTCTATGGGCCTTTCTCCCTTCAATATGATAAAATAGTTGTATGACTTAGTGGACGTTTTGTCCGAAGCGGGAAAGGAAGTGGGATCATGAGCCCTTTCGTGCATCTGCATGTGCACAGCGAATACAGTTTATTGGACGGGGCGGCGCGCATAGCCGATCTGGTGCGCCGGGCCGGCGAACACGGCATGAAGTCGCTGGCGCTGACCGATCACGGAGTCATGTACGGGGCGATCCCTTTCTATAAAGCGTGCAAGGAGAACGGCATCAAG
>NZ_ASSC01000708.1 GCF_000520735.1 Paenibacillus forsythiae T98 | reverse complement strand
CGGGGCGGGCCGGTAGGGCTGGATACGATTGCGGCTACGATCGGCGAGGAGAGCCAGACGATCGAGGATGTTTATGAGCCATACTTGCTGCAAATTGGATTTCTGCAGCGTACGCCCCGGGGAAGAATAGTTACTCCGGCAGCTTACCGGCACTTAGGAGTTCCGCTCCCTCCGGAGCAATCCTGAACTTTACGACTTGGCGATTGGAGGAGAACGTGAAGATGAGGCATTTGTGGAAGAAAGGGCAGCCTGCTCTGGCAAAGGGTCTGCTGGCCGTTGCGCTTGCGGCGGGCAGTCTGCTTATTCCCTCTGGGTCAGGTTACGCCGATTCCCCCCGGACGATACGCGTTGCGCTTTTTGCGGATATCGGCAGCAAATACAAGTTGACGGTCCCGGCGGTCACGCTGCTTGCGGGCCAGGCCTGGAGTCTGGCCGCAAGAGATACCGGGGCCACTCTCGTAACGGTCCCATCGGGGACGAAGGTTCGGGCAAGC
>NZ_ASSC01000707.1 GCF_000520735.1 Paenibacillus forsythiae T98 | reverse complement strand
CACCCCACAAAAAAAGCCTCTATATTTAAATGAATACCCAACAAGAAACATTACAATGATTGTTGCAATTACATTCAAAATAATAAGGGAGTGGAACAAGCCGAAAAACAAGCTCAGCGAACCCACGCCAACAATCGGGATGATGAACCCTGAGTAGGATGCGGAGTAATAAGTTGAAATGACGCCCGCCCGATCTTCAGGACTGGGCGCAGTTCCAGCCAACTGCAGGCTGGCTTGAAATGCCCATCCGCCGCCGATCGCCTGAATGAATATTCCCGTCCACAAGAACCCAAGGTTTGTTGTCTCTCCGGAAATGATCATCAACCATGCGCCCATTAATAGAAAAAGGATGCCGAGCCGCAGCCGAGTGACAAGCTGCCTGGGCCGGGAAATCCGCTGCGCCAATCCGCCCCCGCCGAGAAGCAGCAGGATTAACAATCCTGAAACGGATAGATTGGAGGTATGGATAATATTTTTGGCAAAAGAAGGTATCAGGGACAGCACGATGCCATTGAGAGAGAACACGATAAATCCGGACAAGGCGATAAATGACCAGAACACGGGCCGGATATTCTTGGGGATACTGATTTTTGTTGAGCTTGTCTCATTTTTTGCCGAATGGTTGTCAGATATCGA
>NZ_ASSC01000706.1 GCF_000520735.1 Paenibacillus forsythiae T98 | reverse complement strand
GCTTCGGCGAGGTCAGCCATAGCAGATTATCGTAAGGATCTCCGGCTTGTCCATTATGAAATCTCGGCCCGGCTGTCATTTCGGACAATGAGCCGGCAGATGCCGTCAAGCCGCAGCTCCGGTCCGCCTGAGCGCTTGCGGCAACTGCTTCAGCCTTGCTTTCGTCCCATGGAAGGATCTCAGGAATGATGGCGTTCACGTACAGCGTTTGGCCTCCCGCCGTAACTTTCCAGTAGGGCAGAAGCGGCACGTACAGCGGAACCCATTCGGCAATTTCATCGGAAGAATGAATAAGGCCCTTCTGCGCCAGGAACAGGCGCAGCTCGGTGACAGAGTAGGGAAGCTCTTCATCGGTCCCCGCTCCGTATTCGCTTAATGTGTACCCGCCGTTATCCGAAGCGGTAATGATCAT
The DNA here is from genome assembly GCF_000520735.1 of Paenibacillus forsythiae T98. Classification (GTDB taxonomy): domain Bacteria; phylum Bacillota; class Bacilli; order Paenibacillales; family Paenibacillaceae; genus Paenibacillus_AQ; species Paenibacillus_AQ forsythiae. Next base: position 105 of record NZ_ASSC01000706.1, on the reverse strand, counting down.
ATAGCCGATCCGCTTATCGCCGCTGAACAGGTTAACGAGCCACCCGTGAGTTCCGGGTCCCAGCGGATGAACCGATAGCCCTGCGGTTCTCCATTCCTTAAAGGG
>NZ_ASSC01000705.1 GCF_000520735.1 Paenibacillus forsythiae T98 | reverse complement strand
GTACCTGCCGATAAATTCCTCCGAGAGATGATCCCCGTAGCATTCGGCCGTATCAATCAGATTAATGCCGAGCTCCCCGGCCTTGTCCAGCATTTCATCCACTTCATCCTGGGCAAAATCCTTCCCCCATTCCCCTCCGAACTGCCACGTTCCCACTCCGATAACCGATACGTCAAGACCTGTGCTTCCAAGCGTGCGGTATTTCATACGTCGCATTCCTCTTTTCCTGAAGATGTATTTGAACCAAGATGTCCGCCGCCTCCGCTGCGCGCAAGCTTTGAAAAATAACCCTCGATAGACCTGACACCCCACAGCGACAGCAGAACGAACAGAGCTACAAAGATAATTTCTTCGGGATTTCGGATAAACCGCCCGGCATCATTGCCAATATACGAGACTGCGAACACCATCACCGCCTTACCTGCGGCCAGGGCCAGCAGATAGGAACGGAGCCGCATACCCGCAAGCCCGGCGGCCAGGTTGATGATAACGAACGGGCCGACGGGGAACAGGCTCAGCAGGAACACATAGCTGAAACCGCTCCGCCGCACCCACTCCATTGCTCTGGCTACCTTCGGCCGCTCCGCCCATTTGCGCAAGAAGCCCCGGGAGGCGATGGTGCGGATAATCAGAAAGGTCGCCAGACAGCCGGCCACAAGACCGGCCCAGGAGTACAAAAAACCGAGCCACAGCCCGTATACCGCCGCATTCAGGCCGACGATAAGCAGGGTTGGCAGCGGCGGAACAAAAGATTTCATAAATGTCAGCGCAACCCCCGGGAATGGACCCAGCGACCGGTAACGCTCCAGCATATTCCGCAGATAGTCCTCGTCGATCCAGGAGATGGCATCCAGTGCGTGCATCACAATCTTGGCACTCCTTGTCGTTGCTTTATTTCCACCCATTATACATGATTGCCGCAGCGGATGCCCTTTCTTACGAAATCTCCTGTCCGGATTGCAAATTCGCTCTCAGGCCATCGACAGCATTCTCTTTTCTGTCTCGTTTTTTCAATATTGTGCAAAATAAGGTTGACAACCAAACTTGAATTATATTATAAAAAGGTATCCCATTAATCTTCATCAGATAACTTGGATTAATAATTTCATAGTTAGCAACCGACTGGTTCACTAGAGGCTGAGCTTGATCCCCTTTTTATAAAGGTGATTTGAGTTTGGCCTTTTATCGTTTGCGCCGGACAAGAGCCTTTGTTTTCTGCATGCTTGGAGCAATCAATATTTTGCAGCCTTTTTACTGTAAAATAATTGAATAAAAAGAATTAATAGGGGTTGATTGATGTAAAGAGGATTTGAGAGGGCCGGCTGTGAGGGCGCATTGACGCTGGTGGAATATGTTTTATTCATGGGTCATTTCGGAATATCAATAACGATGAGTATGGGGGTTAATCAAGTGAAAAAACGTTTTGCTTTTGTATGGCTCATTGCTGTTCTTCTTATTGTTGCCGCAGGCTGCGGGAATGACAATTCTGGCGGGAGCGCCAAAGCGGATAGCGACGGCCTCTTTCCGATTCGGGTGGCGACCCAGACCGGATTCAATGAAATCACGATCGCCGATGACCTCGGTTATTTCAAGGAAGAAGGCATCAAGATTGAATATACAGGGGTTCTTGGTAAAGGCGTAACGGAATTTCAGCTGATCGCCCAGGGTGTAAATGACGCCTTTATCAGCGGACATCCGCCCAATGTAGCCCAGGCCCGTCTGGCCGGACTCAAGATGCTGGCTGTCGCTCCGGGAATGGTGGATAACAAGGATTTCCCCCACGTCAGATATCTGGTTCAGGACAGCAGCCCGATCCACTCGCTGAACGACATTGTTGGAAAGAAAGTATCCATTTCGAACGTAGCGGCCTGCACAGACGGTTACTTGAAGTACTATTTGAGCCGGCAAAATCTGCCGGAGGATGTAGACTGGACAACCCTGCCGGCGCCCGGACAGCAGGAGCAATCCCTGGAGCAAGGGCTGGTTGATGTAACCACTTCGCATCCTCCTTTTGCCGGCATAGCGCTCAAGCAAAAAGGAATCCGGCAAATCGCGACAAGCTGGGATATTTTGCAATCCCCCGGAGCCGGACTTTCCGTTCGCGGGTTCAGCGAAGATTTCATTAAGCAGCATCCTGATGTAGTAAAAGGCTTTACAAGAGCGCTCGCCAAAGTGCGGCCATGGATCAATTCTCACCAGGAAGAAGCGAAGCGGATTGTCGCCAAGCAGTTGAAGCTGGAGCCGGAGAACTTAAGTGTGTTCTGGTACGATGAAGACAAAGATATTAATCAGGACTATATCAAACAATGGTTCGATATTTCCGAACAAATCGGCTTATGGAAGAAGGGCGAAATTCAGCCTACCGACATTTTTACCAATGAGTATGCGCCCCAGTAGTCCCTCTATTAAACATTGGTGGTGATTTTACAGTGGTTAAAATATTAAGATCCATCTGGAATACAGTATATAAATTGCTGTCGATCATTGTGTTTTTGGCGCTTTGGGAGCTTATCGCGCGGCTGCAGCTGATTAACACCGTATTCTTCCCCCCGTTCTCCAAGGTCGTCGTCGCGCTATGGCATCTTATCGAATCCGGCGAGCTTGTGGAGAACCTGCTGATCAGTCTGCGCCGGTCGCTGACCGGATTTATTCTGGGGCTGGCCTTCTCTATTCCGCTTGGGCTGCTCATAGGCTGGTACAGAGGGCTGGAACGGTTCATCGACCCGCTGCTCCAGACCTTCCGCAATCTTTCCGTGTTGGCGCTGCTGCCGGTATTCATTCTGTTTTTCGGCATCGGCGAGACTTCCAGAGTGGCCGTCATCTTCTGGGCGGTTCTATGGGCAGTGCTGCTTAACACCATTGCGGGAGTGAAATCGGCTGACCTCAATTTGATAAAAGCGGCTCGCTCGATGGGGATTTCCAAATTCTCACTGTTTACGAGGGTTATTCTTCCGGGAGCGCTGCCGTCCATTTTTACAGGGATCAGGCTAAGCGCCACCACATCAGTGCTGGTGCTGATCGCTGCCGAAATGCTCGGAGCCAATACGGGGCTCGGATACGCGCTCTATTTCTTTCAGGCCAATGTAAAGCCTCCGGAAACCTTCGCTATCGTGATTGTACTCGCTCTGCTTGGTCTTTCTATCAATTATTCATTGGCCGCCGTGGAAAAAAGAACGTTCAAATACCGCGAGGAGCTTCCCGATACCGGCAGGACCTCTTGAGAAGCGGCAAGGATGGACAAAAGGTTGGCCCACCGTCAGTTCACATGACGATGGACCAACCTTTTTAATGAACAGCAGTCTTAGTTAATCGCTGCCTTGAACGCTTCAATGTACTCAGCCGATTTCTTGGCCACAAGACTGTAATCCTTCTCGCGCAGGGCATCTGTAGTCAGGTCGGAGCCGATGCCGACAGCAAATGCTCCGGCTTTGATCCAATCCTTGAGGTTCTCCAGGTTGACGCCGCCGGTCGGCATCACGTTCGCCTGCGGCAGAGGACCTTTAAATGCCTTGATCATCCCCGGGGAGTACAGATTTCCAGGGAACAGCTTCACAACATCAACGCCCAGGTCGAGTGCTTCCTGAATTTCCTTCGCCGTCATAACACCCGGCATGATCGGCACACGGTACCGATTGCACAGCTTGACCGTATCCGGATTGAGAGAAGGTCCAACCACAAATTCAGAGCCGCTCAGGATAGCGGCGCGCGCAGTCTCAGGATCAAGAACGGTTCCCGCGCCGATAACGGCATATTTATCGGAGTCGGCAGGCGCGCTCGAAGAGAATTCGGCGGCCAGCTTCTCGATGGCTCTCAAGGCAAACGGCACAGTAAGCGTAACTTCGATAATCTTGATGCCTCCGGCAATCGATTGCTTGGCCATTTCCACAACTTCTTCGGGGGAGTTCCCGCGGAGCACCGCGACAACCCCTCCCTCATGAATCTGATTAATAATGCGCAGCTTTTTCATTTCCAGTTCCCCTTTGCTTAAGATCAAGTAATAGATCGATTTACTGGCTTGGACTACTTGCTAACCGGGGCTTTGACCGGGAATTTGGGCGCTTCTCCATTCACCGCCCGGATGGCCTCTTCCGCAGCCATCTTGGCCATGCGGTAACCGGCCTCTACCGTGTTGGAGCCGACATGCGGGGAGGTTACAACATTAGGCAGCCCGACGATATCCAGCGTCGCCGGCGGCTCCTGAACGAAAGTATCCAGACCCGCGCCCGCGATTTGTCCCGAGGACAAAGCCTCGAACAAATCCTGTTCAACGACCAGGTCGCCCCGCGCCGTATTGATCAGGATCGCATTCTTCTTCATTTGAGCCAGCGACTCCTTGTTGATCATGCCGACCGTTTCAGGAATCGCCGGAGCATGCAGCGTGATGAAATCGGACTGCGCGTACAGCTCTTGAAGGGTAACGTACTGCACACCGTATTTGTCGATCATGTCTTGACGGACAAAGGCGTCATACGCAATGACCTTCATATCAAATGCAACGGCACGCTTCACGACTTCGGCTCCGATCGCGCCGAGACCGACAACGCCCAGCACTTTGTCTCCCAGCTCCGTACCGGTAGTGCGGCCCCAGCCTCCGTCTCTTACGCCCGCATTCATTTGCGGAATATGGCGGGCGACGCTCAGCATCAGGGTGAGCGCCAGTTCCGCTACCGAACGGGTTGGAGCGCCCGGCGTAATAGTCACCGGAATACCCAGACGGCTCGCAGCTTCCACGTCAATATTATCGTAGCCGACGCCGTATTTTGCAACAACCTTCAAGGTTGGAGCGCCCGCTTCCAGCACCTTCGCGGTAACTTCGTCGATCCCTGTAATCAGCGCGTCCGCGCCTTTGATTACTTCGATAAGCTCCGCTTCGTTCAGCGGACGGCCTTCCGTATTCCAGATGACCTCGAATCCCGCCTGAAGCAGCATTTCCTTCGCTTCCTCCGAACGGGAGAAAGAACGCGGCAGTGCAACTACTTTTGGCATGCGGTTACCTCCTCTTTCGCAGCTGGAGCTTCGCTCGTGCCTTCGGATACGACGCGCACGCCGCCTTTGGACGCCGAGGAAGCATGTTGCGCGTACAGACGCAGCATTTTGCTGGCCTCAATCTTGAACTCTTCCAGACGCTCCGCGCGCTTCGCCAGCTCTTCATCGGATACATGCAATTGCAGCTTGCGGGTTGCGATATCGATCTCGATCACATCGCCGTCCTGCACCAGCGCAATCGTTCCGCCTTCGGCGGCCTCAGGGCTCGCATATCCGATCGACAGACCCGAAGTCGCGCCCGAGAACCGGCCGTCCGTTACCAGCGCGGCGCGCTTGAACTTGCCGAGGATTTCCGTACAACGGTGCAGCTCGCGCATGCCTGGTCCGCCTTTCGGTCCTTCGTAACGGATGACGACAGCGTCGCCTTCTTCGATCAGGCCCGCTTCATAAGCTTCCGAGAAAGCTTCTTCGGAGTTGAACACCTTCGCAGGTCCTGTGAAGCTTCTCAGCTCGGGGGCTACCGCCGACTGCTTGATCAGCGCGCCGTCTACCGCCAGGTTGCCTACCAGTACGGCTACGCCGCCTTCCTTGTCGAGCGGTTGTTCCAGCGTGCGGATTACATCGCGGTCGAGTACAGAAGCGTCCGCAATGTTGTTCTCCACAGTATCGCCCGTTACGGTCAATGCTCCGGTATGCAGCAGTCCGCCGAGTTCCTTCATTAAAGCTTTCATACCGCCGGCGCGTTGCAGGTCGTTCGTGGTATATTCCTGATTATTTGGCGTTACACCCGCCAGGAACGGTACGCGGCGGCTGATGTCGTCGAACAGGGTCATTGGCAGATCGATGCCAAGTTCATGCGCAATCGCCGGCAGATGCAGGCACGCATTCAGCGAGCCGCCCATGGCCAGCAGCACGGAAATGGCGTTCTCGAACGCTTCGCGGGTCATGATTTGGCTCGGCGTAATGCCCTTCTTCACCAGTTCAACAGCCTGACGGCCAGCGGCTTCCGCTGCATCCAGCTGCTCGTCCGACAAGGCCTGCATCCAGGACGAATTCGGCAGAGCCATGCCAAGCGCTTCGGACAAGCCCTGCATCGTGTTGGCTGTTCCAAGAAACGGGCAAGCGCCAGGACCCGGGTAGTATTGGTTAGTTACTTCAACCAGACCTTTTTCATCCAGCTTTCCGTCGAGGAATGCGCGTCTTGCCGCTTTGGATTCCTTCGGCTTGATGTGGTTCGGCATAACTCCGCCCAACACGACCAGACCCGGCAGATTCAGGCGCGCGGACGCCATCAGCATACCCGGAACGATTTTATCGCAAGAGCTCAGGACGACCATGCCGTCAAAAATACCGTGCGCTTTAACCATCGTTTCCACGCTGTCGGCCACGATTTCACGGCTCGGCAGAGAATATTTCATGCCTTCATGCCCTTGGGCGATTCCGTCACAGACGGCGATGGTGTTGAATTCGAGCGCCAGGCCTCCGGCGGCCTCAATGCCTTCCTTCACACGGTCAGCCAGTTGGCGCAAATGCACATGTCCCGGCACGATTTCGTTCCAGGAGTTCGCAACGGCGATTACAGGCTTATCCATTTTGGAGTAGTCTACTCCGCAAGAACACAAGTGGGCCTTCAGGATCGCTCTGGTAAACGGCGAAATTGTAGAAATTCGGTTACTCATAAATAAATCCCTCCAAATTTTACTGCTCGATTTTGTCTGAACGAATGTGTCAATTTTACATTATTATAATACATAAAGGGAAGAAACGACGCTGTGCCAAAATTGGCAGGCGCGCCGTATCTTCCAGGATGAAATTACGCTGCCATCTTCTCGTCAGGGACACTGCCCTTCGGAGTCTTTACTACAATGGTCATTACAACGGATACGACAAGCGCCAGCGCCATGAATATAAAGGAAGCGTCAGGCGAACCGGTAGAGCCGTTCAGGTAACCTACAATGTAAGAGCCGACGAAAGAGCCAAGTGCGCCAAGGCTGTTGATCAGCGCCATCGCGCCGCCCGAAACGTTCTTTGGCAGAATTTCCGGAATGATTGCGAAGAACGGTCCATAAGGCGCGTACATCGCACCGCCGGCGATAACCAGCAACGAGTAGGAGAGCCAGAAGTTCGAGGTCCCGATCAAATAGGAACCATAGAAGGCGATCGCGCCAATAAGCAGACAGACCCAAACTGCACCTTTGCGGTTCATGGTGCGGTCAGCGTAATAAGATGCGCTGAGCATACCGATGATCGCTGCCAGATATGGAACCGCGGACAACCAGCCGGCATTGACAATGCCCATACCGGACGACTCTTTAATAATAGAAGGAAGCCACATAACAAAACCGTAGACACCGATACTCCAGAAGAAATATTGAATGGACAGCATAATAACCTTCGGGTTCTTGAATGCTTCGCGGTAGTTCTTGACTTCTTTCATACCCTTCTGCTCTTCAAGAAGCGCTTGCTCAAGATCTTTCTTTTCGGTATCGGACAGCCACTTGGCTTCGCTAGGTTTATCCTTGACCAGCCTCCACCAGAAGAATGCCCAAATTACGGAAGGCAAGCCTTCAACGATGAACATATGACGCCAGCCGAGGCCATGGACCAGATATCCGGACACAACGGACATCCAGAGAACCGTAACGGGATTTCCGAGAATCAGGAACGTATTCGCACGGGAGCGTTCGCTTTTGGTGAACCAGTTGCTAAGAAACACCAGCATCGCCGGCATTACAGCGCTTTCTACCACCCCAAGTGTGAACCGGATGACGTAGAGAACTCTGATATCATTTACGAGACCGGTTGCGGCAGCACAGGAGCCCCACAGGATCAGACAGAAGAATACGAGCTTCTTGGCACTTCTCTTCGCGGCGTAAGTCGCGCCGGGAATCTGAAAGAAGAAGTATCCAAGGAAGAACAGCGCGCCCAGCAGCGAGGAAGCCGACGGGGTAATCTTCAGGTCATCCGCCATACCGGATGCCGAACCGAAGCTGTAGTTCGCGCGGTCCAGGTAGGCCAAGCTATACGTAAAAAATATAACAGGAATCAGTTTTAGCCACCGGCTGGGCGCTAGCTTTTTGTTTTCCATTATCGTTTCTCTCCTTATTGAGTTATAACAGATGCATTCATAAAGGCTTCCAGCTGCTCACGTGTAGGCAGTCCTTCCGCATCACCCTCTGCCGTTACGGCAAGGGCTCCGATCGCGTTTCCGCGACGAACCGCTTCTTTAACCGCAAGGCCGTCCAGCAAGCCGCTGATTACGCCGACCGCAAAGCCGTCACCGGCTCCAACCGTATCGACCGCCTTCACTTTGAAGCCTTCGACAACGCCCTCTTCGGTCTGAGTGCGGTAGTACGCGCCTTCCGGTCCAAGCTTCACAGCCACCAGCTTCACTCCGCGGTCAAGATAATAAGCCGCAATATCTCTGTGATCGGAATAGCCGGTGAGCAGCTTGCCTTCACCCACGCCTGGAAGCACCCAATCCGCCTGAACAGCCAGCGCATTGACGTTCTCGATCATTTCAGCCTCGCTGCTCCACAGCTTCGGCCGCAGATTCACATCGAAGGAAATACTCCGTCCGGCGGCTCTCATGGCTTTAATCGCTTCAAAAGACAGCTCGCGGGCCGATTCCGAGATTGCCGCAGGAATTCCTGTAAGATGGAGATGCTTTGCAGTGGTAAAGTAATTCATATCGACATCGGCCGGGCAGATTGTGCTCGCAGCGGAGCCTTTGCGGAAATACTGTACCTGAGGATCTCCGTCCAGGACCTTGGATTTCATTTGAAATCCGGTCGGATAGCGTTCATCCGTAAATACGGCATCCACATCGACATTCTCTTTGCGAAGAGCTTCAATAATGAACTTTCCGAACGCGTCGTTTCCGACCTTGCTGATCCACCGCATGCCAAAGCCGAGCCGTGCCAGACCTGTGGAGACATTTGTTTCCGCTCCGGCAAGAGCCTTAGTGAATCGTTCGATTTGATGCAGCTCGCCAGGACGATCGGCGATGAACATAGCCATGGCTTCTCCGAATGTTACAACATCGCATGCTTTCATAACCATTCCTCCTAAAACTTATGCTTCCGATATCATTGATACATACTGCCGCAGAACCCCTTCAACATCTTCACCTTCAACCGGAAACTCAATCGTACGCGGCACATCGCGCGGGAGCAGATCCAGAATGTTACGCCATTGGCTATCTTTTTCTTCCGGAAGTCCCAGAGTTACCAGTTTCCCATCGATTTTCTCTACATGTTTTAAATGAATATAGCCGACATATTTGTTTAGTTCCGCCGCCGCTTTCATGGCTTCTTCCTCGGTAAAGTCCCAGTTGCCGATATCAAAGGTCATCTGGATAAAAAGCCCCGCTTCCTGGCAATCCTCAAAAAATTTCCGGAGCTTCACTACATTACCGCCATGAAGTGTTTGGTCATTCTCAACCGTCAATTCCAAAGCGTCCGAGTCGGATACAAGGCTCTTCCAATATTTCTTAAGCCCTTCGAGATCCGATACCCCGGATTTGTAATGCCCAAGCGAAGTCTTGAGCCATACCGCTCCGACTGACAGCGCCTCCGGTATAACAACATCCAGCTTCTCCACATTCAGCGAACCATCCGCTTTCCACAGCTCAATAGGTGCCGAATAAACGCTTACAAGCTGGCCCTTCCTGATCAAGTCTTTCAGATCGTCAAGGCGGGGAGGTTCCTCCCGAAACAGCTCTCTGCGAATTTCAATACCGGCGCATCCTGCGGCTATGGCTACCGGGACACATTGTTCCTGTCCCCCGTCAGCGGCCAGTGGCCCGAGGGAAGCCGTCGTTGTAAATACCTGAGTCATCCCAAATTCTCCTTTAGTCAAAAAATAGCCCTTCAAACCCTTAGATGAGTCAATGGTACCGATAAACGGTATCGGTTCCATCAAGCCTCTAAAGATGAGCCGCTTTTAGTTAACAGCGACCCTAAGTGACACTTTTCACAACCCACGCTAATCGATTAGGAATGGAATCGGTTATCGGTATCGGTTCCATTGGCATAAAGATACATGAGGGGGGGCTCCCCAGTCAATACAGTTCACAGGATTTTAGCATTTCGCGAAGGAGTTGAGCCTCTTGTGATCAATTTCGCAGACAAGGCATAATGACGCTGCGGCCCATTATCGCCGGCAATGCGCTCCAGAATAAGCTCCATCGCCTTATTGCCGATTTCATAGGTCGGCTGCGCAATGGTTGTGAGTCCGGAACCGACCACAGGCGCCCACTCCGAATCGTCAACACCGGCAAAGCCGACATCTTCGGGGATACGGAGCCCCCGCCTCTGCAGAGCGTTGATCAATTTCAGCTGGGTCACTACGTTGACCGCAAAAATCATGCGGTATTGACCCTGCGTCTCGGCGATAAACCGGTCCAGTTGTTCGTCGAACTGCCCCTGAATCCGGGGCTCATATTCGTAAATATCGTCGACGCTTGGATGTCCGACCGCAGTCAGAATCTGGACAAAGGTTCGGGCCCGCTCAATCCGGGAGCTCACATGCTGAATAGGCTGCGAGAAGAATCCGATCCGCTCGAATCCCTGGTCAAGAAAATACCCCGTCGCTTCGGTCATGGCCTTGTCGTTATCGGTTCCGACCGTATCGACTTTAAGTCCCGGGATGCTGCGGTCGATCAATACGATAGGAATTTGGTCTTCCGAGAGTTCCCGCAGATTCTCCAGGTTCTGTCCGGTCGGGTGGATGATCAGCCCGTCAACGCGCTGGGCATGCATCATCGCGATATAATTCTTTTCCTTCTCGGGATCGTTATCCGTATTGCACACAATCATGCTGTACCCCTGTTTCGTGCACAAGTCCTCGGCCCCCTTAAGAACGGAGGTGGAGAAGGGGTTTGAGATGTCGGCAAAAATCATGCCGATGGAATAGCTGCGGTCCTGCCGCAGACCCCTGGCCAGACGGCTTGGCCGGTAGCGGAGCTCCGTCACACTTTGCTTGATTCTTTGCAGGGTGGCTGCGGATATTGATTTATAATCTCCACTCAAATAGCGGGATATCGTCGTTTTGGAAACCCCCGCCGCCTTGGCCACATCGGCAATTGTCGCTTTTTGCGGAGGCTTGGAAGGTTGGTTTATGGAATCCATGTATTTTCCTCATTCTTAAATAAGTTTTGGGATTCTTAATTATATCACGTCAGGCAGCTCCCGACCAAAGCCTTGACCGGACTGTGTAAACATAATGAATATTTTACAGAAAAAAGTATACTCCCGTATTCTAACAGATGTCAGGGGACAAAGCTTCTTCTTTATAATATAATTATGAAAATTTATAGAAAGAGAGGACAAAATTTGATCGAATCAGGCAAAATACGTCTGCGGAGGACGGAAGAAAGCGACTTGGCATTCGTTATTGGAGCAGAGCGGGATCTGCACAGCAGCCTTTATATAGGCCAATGGAAGCTGGAAGAACACCGGGCAGCGCTGAGCGACCCCGATGTTCTTCATATCATTATCGAGGAGACGCCGGGGGCGCGCGCGGGATACGTGATCGTAACGGGTCTGACCGACCCTAATCTGTCGATCTGCATCAAGCGCATAGTCGTGGTGAACAAGGGGGGCGGATATGGCAAAGAGACGCTCCGGCTGCTTAAGGAATGGCTGTTTCGCAATACATCCGTACATCGCCTGTGGCTGGACGTCAGGACGCATAACGCCAGAGCGCAACATATTTACGAGGGAGCCAGCTTCACTCCGGAAGGGATCTTGCGCGAATGCGTGAAGACCGGCGACAGGTTCGAGTCGCTGCAGATCATGTCCATTCTGCGGACGGAATACGAGGCGGGGCGCTAGGGACGTTAACGCGATCAGCCAGCGCAGCTTGCAGCATTCGCCGCCCCTTATCGCTCCTGGTATGACCGGCACCATACCCGGTGCGGCAGCTTGCCAGTCGCGCCGGGTATGGCTTCTGTCCAATAGAGTGCTGCTCCGGCCCTCAGTCCCCCGGATCGTCCAGCAGCGTCACGGATACGCCGACTTCAAGCGTGCTGCCGCCTCCGCGGTACACGCCCTGAAGCGGGCTGACGTCGGCATAGTCGCGTCCGGTCCCGACACGGATGTGGTTGTCCAGCGCTTCCACATTGTTGGTCGGGTCAAGGCCGACCCAGCCGATGCCCGGCACCATAACCTCCACCCAGGCGTGAGTGGCGGCATCGCCCTTAAGGGCGGAATCTTCGCCGACGTACAAATACCCGCTGACATACCGGGCCGGAATGCGGCCCGCGCGGAGGATGCCGATCATGACATGAGCCAGATCCTGACAGACCCCTTTTTTCAGCTCAAAAGCCTGCCGGGCCAGCGTATCCACGCTTGTCGCCTCCCCGCAATAGATGAACGTTTCGTATACATAATTCATCACCCGCAAAGCATACTGTACGGGATTGTCCATCTCGCCCAGGCCGCGCCTTACTTCCGCCAGCTGCTCCGGATTCAGCAAAGTATAGTCGGTTTCGTTCAGATAGGACAAATAATGCTCGCGGAACTGCCGGGAATGAAAAATATCCTGCATCCGCTTCGAATACTGGATCTCTTGGATAAAGGAACCTCGCTGAATGCTCACGACCGATGTGGTCTTCACTTCCAGCAAATTGTGCTTCTCGGGAATAAAAAAGGTCTCCACCTGATTGCCCCACAAATCGGTATATTCTTTGGTCAGGGAAGCCGGCGTGATCTCCGCCCGATAGATAAGCAGCCGCTGCACCTCGTCCGTCAAGGGTTTAAGCCGGATGGTATTCAGGCTCTGATCCACCTTCGTTTCGTATGTGAACGTATTGGTATGCACGATTTCATAATTCATGGGTCCTTAAGGCTCCTTTTGGGCGTTCTGTTGTTCATTACCCACAGCTGCGCGGAATGCCAACACCCGCATAAATTCGCATAAACGGTACGCCAATATCTTCCCCCAAATTGGAGGAAATAGCCATGAACGAATACGCAGCCGAAAGACATTTTTTTATTTAGTTGATCGTATATTTGTCAGAACTCTTTAGTTTCAGATACTCAAAATGCGCATGTCCATCTGTCCATAGTCTCAATCCATCTGAAGACAAATCATTTAAAATTAAATTACTCAGCACGTATTCCCCGTCATTGATAAACACTTCAACGGCATTCCTGTCCACTAATATTTCCACCTTGATTTTTCCCTCTTTCGGGTGTACGGTCACTCTTTGCGGTCTCTTGAACTCCACAACATCAACCTTTATCCTCGAATTCTCCCTGTTAAACACAAATTCATGGATTGATTTATCATAGGTTAGATCCGCATGCTGCCCATCCCCATCCCGGACAGAAAACCCAAACTTTCCTTCCGTTAAATCCGCGACGTCAATCTTGGCCTCAATCGAATAAGAAAGCCCGTGAAAACCTCTAAAAATATTCTCTTGACCAGTGTATATATCCTTCCCTGTTATATCCAATACCGTAGCAAAATTGTTCAGAAGATTCCATACCGGTTTTTGCGTCAGCTTTAATCCGTCTGTTGTCGTTGTTAACCGTATTTCCCTTACAATACTCGTATTTCCGTTAAATGTATCCCACGGGAGTTCATATGCGTAATTCCAATTATTCATCCACGAAATAAAGTACCTGTAGTTCCCGTTCGTATACGGAGCATCCCAAGTAACCCCTGTATAGGAGTCTGCGCCCTGTTCCAGCCATTTGACATTACTTGCCGCATGAAACTCCCTTCCATCAAAATCACCTATAAAGTAACTGGAGCCTGTGGTTACACCATAATTAAACCCGTTCCCCCCGATCATCATGACCCATTTTTTATCGTCGCTATTTCCATCTACGTTCAGTTGGAAAAGATCAGGACATTCAATAATTCCAATATCCTTTCTTACAAAAGAAGAAGCATACTCCCAGTCCTTCAAGTTGGAAGAGGTATAAAATCCCACTTTATCTCTTTCGGCCAATAGCATGACCCACTTTTTGGTTTGTTCATGCCAAATGATTTTGGGATCTCTGAAATCGGCGCTTCCTGTCGGGTTATGCTGGACGATATTATAATGTTTAAAGGAGTTTCCGCCATCTGTACTATACCAAAGGTGAGTGGATTGTCCTTCATATGGCATCGTTACTAACGCAATTACAGCATTCTTGCCAAACCCCGCTGTGTTATTTTCATCGATAACCGTACTCCCCGTCCAAGGGTCTCCATACGGAGTTTTGTATTTTTCTATGGCTACCGGTTTTCTCTCCCAGTGAACTAAATCCGTAGACACGGCATGAGCCCACTCTGTACCATTTCCACCCCATGAATAGTCCTTGTTATACAGATAGTACAGATGGTGCTGACCGTTGATGTATAAAGGTCTCTGGACGTCGTTCATCCACTCTGCTTGAGGCGTAATGTGATACTCCGGACGATTTAATTCACTATACGCAAAGGCTTCTTTCGATCCAAAAAAACCAAAAGAACACAATAACCCGGCCAGGGCTGCGCATAGTATACCTCTTGCTTTATTACTTATAAATCCCATTCTCACTCGAAATCCCCTTCCTGTTACTGTTATTGGCTCCAGCTCTTCCCTCATCTATCTGATTTATCGGAATACGCCAGCTCTAAAACAATATCTGGATCGACAAATTTCACCAAATTTTCGTATTTTTTTTGAAATGGAGGGCTTTTGGATGCCCGGAATTAGTCGAAAATTGGGATTATTGCGCGGGAAAGCCGGAATAGAACGGGGAGTGGATAGGAAGTGAAGCCTGCGACTGAAGCAACATGCCGGCAGACAAAATAAACCGGCCTGCCAAGGATGGACCCTTGACTGGCCGGTTTGGTGTTTTGGCGATTCAAAAATGGAATGTTTTACGTTTCATTGGCGGCTATCTAGAAAGCCGGAACGACGGCAACGCCGTATTTGTCCTCGATGAACTTTTTGACCTCCGGACTCGTCAGCGCTTCATCCAGCTTCTTGATTTCCTCGCGGTTCTCGTCTCCCTTGCGGACCACCACTACGTTGGCGTAAGGAGAGTTCGCATCTTCGCGGAACAGCGCCGTCTTGGGATCAATCTTCGCCTCCAGAACGAGGTTGGTATTGATGATCGCTCCGTCCAGATCGGGCAGCGAACGCGGCAGCGTAGCGGCATCCGCTTCGACGAACTCCAGGTGATACGGGTTATCCACGATATCTTTAGGAGTCGCTTCATAAGTCGTCAGGCCGTCCTTCAGCTTGATCAGTCCCTGCTGCTGGAGCAGCACAAGCGCCCGGTATTCGTTGGAAGGATTGTTCGGAATGCCGATCTTGGCTTCATGCGGGATGTCTTCCTTGCTCTTCAGCTTCTCGGAGTAGAAGCCGATCGGTTCTACATGCACTTTGGCTGTAACTACGAAATCATACCCCTTCTCTCCCTTGATCGAATCCAGATAAGGGACGTGCTGGAAGTAGTTCGCATCAATCTGCTTCTCCTGCAGCGCAGGATTCAATTGTCCGTCATCATCCAGCGTCACCACCTCCAGGTTGACGCCTTCTTCCTTCAGCTTCGGTTTGATAAATTCCAGAATCTCGGCATGCGGCACCGCCGACGCCCCCACCTTGAGCGTCACTTCCTTCGGCGCTTCGCTCGCGGCTGCGCTTGACTGGGGAGCCGCCTCTTCCCCGTTTCCGCTCTGCGATCCGCAACCCGCCAGAATTCCCGTCGCCACAATGACCGCCGCCATCCACAAGCCTGCTTTTCTCGCCATTTTAAGTCCCCTCTTCCCTGAAATAATGTATGTAAATAAATGTACAACCGTTGTTACTCGAAAGCCCTAGCCCGCCCAAGCAAGCACTCCCTGTCCGCACAGCAGCGGAATCTACCCGCTCTTGAAGCGCCTGCGGTCAATGGAACGGGCGATATAATCGCCGGACCATTGCAGAATCTGGACGATCAGAATAATCAGAAGAACCGTCCCGAGCAAAATATCGGTGCGAAACCGCTGATACCCGAAGCGGATAGCCAAGCTGCCCAGTCCTCCCGCCCCGATAGCGCCGGCGACCGCCGTGAACTCGGTGATGGAGATTACCGCAATCGTCATTCCCCGGACCAGCGCGGGCAAGGCTTCGGGGATCAGCACCTGCAAGATAATAGTGAACGGCCCCGCGCCCACCGATTTGGCCGCTTCAATCTTGCCCTCCTCCACTTCGCGCAGAGCATTCTCGATAATTCGCCCCAGAAACGGAGCGGCGCCGATGGATAAAGAAACAATCGCCGCCGTCGGACCAAGCGTCGTACCGACAATGAGCCGGGATAAAGGCAGCAGCAGCACAATCAGAATAATGAACGGAATCGAGCGGACGCCGTTAATCGCGGTGCTGATCACCCGGTTCACTCCGGGAGCGGCCAGAATCCCTCCCTTGTCCGTGACGACCAGCGTAATCCCGAGCAGCGTACCCAGCAGCAGTGCAAAGACCGACGACCATGCCACCATATACAGCGTCTGCCGCAATCCCTCCCAGAGCAGCTCGACCACATCTTCTCTCATCGCAGCGCGGCCTCCCTTTCCTTGGAAGCCTCAAGCTGTCCGCCGTTGTAGAAATCGTAAATTCCGGCGAACCGCTTGGCCGTATCGCTTTGCGGGTTATGAAACAATTCCCGGACCGGCGCGTTCTCGACGATGCGGCCTCCCTCAATCACGGCGGCATGGCTGCAAATATGGCGCAGAACGTCCATCTCATGCGTAATCAGCACAACGGTGAGGCCCAGCCTGCGGTTAATATCCCCCAGCAGCTCCAGAATGGAATGGGTCGTCTGCGGATCAAGCGCCGATGTCGCCTCATCCGACAGCAGCACATCCGGTTCGCCGGCGAGCGCCCTGGCTATGCCTACCCGTTGCTTTTGCCCGCCGCTCAGTTCGGACGGATAACTGCCCGCCTTGCCGTCAAGCTCGACCAGCTCAAGAATCTCCCCTACACGCCGCTCGATCTCGGGCTTCTTGTAGCCCGCCGCCCGCAGCGGAAATGCGACGTTTCCGAAGACCGTCTTGGAATCGAACAGATTGAACTGTTGAAA
>NZ_ASSC01000704.1 GCF_000520735.1 Paenibacillus forsythiae T98 | reverse complement strand
CTGGCGGAGATGATCTCGCCCAGGCTGAACGGCTGGTCGTGGCGTCGGCGCTATCTTGGCCTGTCGTGGAAGCTGCTCCCGCTGGCCGTTGCTATTCTGCTGGGCGCAGGGACGCTGATGGAGTTCGTATATGAACTCAATTTCGGCGGTCTGAGGCCGGTGAAGGATATCGTCATGGTCATTGACGATTCCGGCAGCATGCAGCAGAGCGACCCCGGCAACAGCCGCTACTCGGCGGCGCGGGAGCTTGTGATGCGGATGGATGGCGACAACAAGGTCGCCGTGCTGACGTTCAGCGACGAGGCGACGGTCGTCCAGCCCTTAACCGGGCTGTCGAGGCCCGAGAATCGGAAGCAGGTAACCGAGGCGATTCAAGCTCTGCGGACAACCGAGGGCGGCACGAATCTCAGCGGCGCGCTGTCGGAGGCGATGAACGTCATTAACGGCGACGGCTCGTCCGGCCGGGGAGCGATGGTTATCCTGCTGTCGGACGGAGTGAGCCGGCTGGATACCGCTACGGAGCTTCAGGCGTACGTGGACCGCGGCATCGCGGTCAACACGATTGGACTCAGCCTGAGCGATCCTTCGGGCCCGGCTCTTCTGAAGGACATCGCCGCGACAACCGGGGGACAATACTACGATGTGGAGGGCGCGAACCGGCTGGCCGACGTCTTCCGCCAGATTTACGACCGTCTCGGCGACCGGACGCTGCTTACGGAGCGGACGGATAATACGCAGGACAGTCCGTATTACGCGACTCTGCGCGTCTTGTCGCTTGTATTGATCGGCGGCGCGCTCGGACTCGGGCTTGGCATCGTCTTCGATAACCGCCACCTGGCCCGCAGCTTCGGCCTTGGCGGCATCGTGTCCGGCCTGCTTGCCGGCCTGACGCTGGAGCTTGGCCTCGGCGATCATTCTCTCCTGAACGCGATGGTGCGGCTGCTTGCCGTACTGCTGCTTGCGGGGGTGATCGCGCTGTTTACCGCGGTCGTTCCGGTCGGGGAAGGGCGGCTGACCCGCCGCGGACACGGGGCGGCACAGCCGTCCCAGCGTACGTCGCAGGGCTTCTCGTCCCGTGGAAACCGGAGCAGCAAGGGCTTCCGGACCGCCGATAAAGATCACTAGGAAAGGGGCTGTGCGGGGATGAGATACATCGGGCATTCACCGGACCTGCCGGGCATCACGGATATCACCTCGCGCGTGGAGGACCGGACCTGCACGCTCAGATGGCGTTGGCCGGACGGCCTGCAGGCCGTCTATATCCATAAAGGCCCGGGCGGCGGCGATCATCCGGAAGAGGACGACCGTCCGCCCGGCGGTTTGAAGCTGTATACGCGTGAAGAATACAAGGCAGGCGGCGGTTACCATGACCGGTTGGAAGAGGTGGGTCTGGTTGTCTATACCGTGTATGCCCGGGTGACGGAGAACGGGGAGACGCTGCTGGTCCGCCAGAGGGACGGCGCGAACCGTGCGACCGTCAGCGCGGGCAAGGCCCGGATCTATTACGCGATTGACCGCAAGCGGGGCTTGTTCCGCAAGGAGCAGACCGTACATATGACGATTACGGCCGAAGTTCCCGTCGGCAGAGAGGTTCTGTGCTATGTCAAAAAGCGCGGCGGTTATCCGGCGGCGAAAGAGGATGGCATCCTCTTTCCCTTTGTGCAGGATTTCGCGCCCGGACGCAACGTCCTTCCGCCGATTGAGATCGGCAAGGACGATCATATCCGCCTCTTTTTTACCGACGGGCCGAAGTATGGCCGCTGCTATGAGCTGGTGCCGGAATGAACGGGGCCGGGCTAACGCTGTCGGTGCGTCTCGATGACGGCCTCTATGATGCAAAACGGGTGAAAGGTTGGAAAGAAATTGCATGGCTGCGGGTAATGCGGATATTTTATTCCAGACTTCAAATCCGGACTTCAAGGTTGCCGTCGAATGTTTGGCGGTTATTGTTAGAAGGAGTTTCTCCCTCTAATTTTCAGCAATAGGCATCTTCTCGTATTATTAAAGGGAAATTCTCCGTCTAATAGAGACTTTTTTCTGCGTTTACCGCCAAACCGGGCAATTTAAAGGGAAGAAATCCGTGTAGTATATAGTATTGTTATGACAGAGAGAGGTTTAGAGGGAGAAATTCCAGCTAAATGGCAGGCCGCTTCCAGCAATATCGGGTTCGAGGGGCATGCTCTGCTCTTTGGACGACGGCAAGTGTTCGTGCGTTGCATCCACGCTGCTGCGAACATGCCGTATTGGCTATATGCGGGGCTTTATTAAATGAATGTTCTGCGACTTTTACGAGAAACGAATGCCGCTTTTAAAGGCCGGCACAGCCGTTTCTTCTCGGGAGGGTGAACCTATGTCTTTTTTCAGCCGCTTTTTGAAGAAGAACCAGCCGCAGCCGCGGCCGCTTTTTTACGATATCGTATGTCCCTACTGCTTCAGCAAATTCGACCCTTCGGAGGTGGTCTTCCGGGCCATGCACAGCCGGGAGGACGACGAGGATTACGCGCTGGGCGAAGACGATGCGCTCAATAAATACCGCGAGCGGTTCGGACTCGATTCGGTGGACGATCTGGAGGCGATCATTCGGCCGTCCGACATTCCGGAGGAGCATCATCATTATACCGATCATGTGCTGACCGGACTGACCGACCGCTACGGAGTGCTTACGCACAGACGGCTGTGCCCTTACTGCCACAATGAGCTGCCGGTGACCGCCGGGAGGGTGCCGAGCAACATTATTTCCATTATCGGCGCTTCGCAGGTCGGCAAATCGGTCTACATGACCTCGCTCATCCACACGCTCCAGCATACGACGGCGGGTAATTTCGGCGCCGCCTGCATGCCGCTGAACGCCGAAATCAGCCAGAAATTCCGTAATTTGTACGAGGCCCCGCTGTTCGAGCGCGGCGATCTGCTGTCTTCGACCCAGAAGGAGAAGATGCAGGAGCCGTTTATTTTTCAATTCGTGTTCAAGAATGAGGAGAAGCCGCCGCTGACGCTCGTGTTCTTCGATGTTGCGGGAGAAGGAATGGTCGATCAGGATTACCTCGGGCTTCATGGCCAGCATATCAAAAATTCGGCGGGTATCCTGTTCATGGTCGATCCGCTGCAAATCCGCTCCATCCGGGAGAAAATCCGCATCAATATCGGCAACCGCCCCGGCGAATGGGTCTCGCAGTACGATGAGCCGCGCGACGTGGTGCTGACGCTGTTCGGCGATTTCATCGCCTATCAGGAGAAGAGCCGGACGGAGATTCCGACCGCTGTTGTGCTGACCAAGAGCGACATGCTGCACTCGCTGAAGGACGAGGACGGAGACTACATCAAGGCGAACAGCAATGTGTTCAACAATTACGTACACCGGGGGACGCTGAATCTGGACGAGGTCGGCAATATGGACGGGGAGATCAGCCGTTTTATCGGGAAGGTGGACCGTCCGTTCAAGGATACGATGGATGTCTATTTCTCCAATACAGCCTACTTCGCGGTTTCGGCGCTTGGCAGCAATCCCGTCGATCAGAAAATCGAGGGCGTCGTCAGCCCCATCCGGGTGGATGAGCCGTTTCTGTGGCTGCTGCACAAGCTGAAGTTCATCGAGGGGAGCGATTAAGCGGTGAGCATTCATAAGGAAGCCGGCGTCGCCCAACAGATGTATACGCGGCAGCGGCGCGGCGTCTACCGCTCTACAGAAGGCTTTGACACGGTGGCGAAGTCGGACAGTCTGGACAACAATTTCGTCAAAAAAATACTGCATCCCTTCTGCCTGTACGACGCTCCGGCGGAGCTGGCCGCAAAAGGCGAGAAGGACGAGTCGCAGTATCCGCCCGCGCTCCATTTGTTCCATCTTGAAAGCGGGGAGACGGTGCTGGGGCAAAGCGTCTTTCAGGCGGCGGACTTTACGGGGCTGCGCAGCGCTTTTTTCACGCACAACTATGTTCTTCCTCCCTCGCGCGCCGAAGAAATTATCCGGGATTATGGCGGCTATCTGCATGCGGATTTTGCCGGAGGGTTCAGCGGAGAGCCGGGGAGAGCCCTTCCGGAGCTTGAGAGCATCCCGGTGTTGCGGCGAAACCGTCCCCGTCCGGCGGATGTTCTGAAATCGCTGGGCATCGGCGAGGAAATGTTCAAAAGTCTGCTTCAGGCGGTCATGCAATCGGTATCCGGGAAGAAGAAGATTTACATATCGCTGAGCGCGCCCGTGAAGGAGCTGCCGGGGCGGGCCGCCGATCTGACGGAAGCTCTGCTGAACTGTCTGCCCTTCGAATTCCGGCGCAGGCTTGGCGTTATCACGTATGCGAAGGAGCCGCAAAGCCGTAAATACATCCACCTGACGTTTGTGGAGGCAGGCTCGCTGCGTCCCGGAGACCGGGCGACGGAGAAGGATTTCATCTACGATCTGGCCGCGGGGCGTACGCAGAACACGGATTTCCCCTCCGCTCCGCAGCCCTTTCTTGAGCTGGCCTGGGAGCTGCTGCGCAAGCCGGAGGCCGCAGACGATTTCGCCCTGTTTGCGGATATGATGCTGGGGGGAACAAGTGCGGAGCGGAAGCTGTCGCTCGGGGCCTACAACGAGCTTGCGGTCTTTTACCGGATTGAGCAGGGGAATGAAGCCTTATACACGGAGAACAAGAGCGCCGTGCTGAACGGACTGCTGCGCTATCTGGACGGGGAAGGGGCCTTGGAATCGAAGATCCGGCTGAACGACCTGTTCCTGGAGCGCTTCGACCGGGAGTTCGATGCCGTGAGGCAGAAGCACATTCCGGAGAAGGCGGTGCTGGAGAGCTTCCGGGATTATTTTTCGCTGAAGGGACATAACTACCGGCCGCGCATTGTGGATTATTTCATCAACGGGATGCTGAATGCGCAGAACGCGGGGAGGGAGGATGCGCTGTCGGCGGCTTACAGTGTGATTGAGATCAGCGGCGAACTGGCCGCCGCCTTTTTCCGCAAGCTGCTTAACACGGCGGTCTTTGCCCGGCTCCTGTTCCAGCCTTATGTGGAATCCCGGCTCGCAACCGCCGAAAGAGCCGCGGACCTGCTGGAATTTGTGGCGCATTGGGACAGGTTCATGCCCGAGGCGCTGAGGCAGCCGGCTGTTGTTGACGGCCTTCGGGACTATTTGCCCGAGAAGCTGGAGCGGGAGCGCGATCCGGTGGCGGCGGTGGCGGCGATTCACGATTACATTGAACAAGCGGAGAAAGAGCGCCGCCGGAGAGCCGGAATCCGCCCCGACGCGCTCGCGCTTCAGAAGGATCTGGCGGCTGTGGCGGACCGGTATTTACTGGAGCGCCTGTCGCTTGCCGACATTACCGAGGATCAGCTGCTGGAGCTGTCATTTGTCCGCTTCTCCCTCGACATGGGCCGGTGGGACCCGCCGCTTGATCTGCAGAGCAGACGGAAGGCGAATGTGCTTCGCGCGGCGTACCGCTGGTTCGGCGAGGAGAATCCGGACGAGCATATTTTTGACGGGTTGTCTCCGCAGGAGATGGACGATGTGCAGCTGCTGGGACAGCGCTGGCTCAGAGAGAGCCGGGGAGCGGAGCCATTCGCCCGGCTGCCGCTTGCCTTCTACCACAGCCGTTCCCGCGAGGGAGGACCGCTGGAGTACGACGCGCTGCTGGAGCATGTCCGCCGCAAGGGGGATGGCGATAAAGAGGCGGTATACCGCTTCCTGGCCTGGACGCAGGATAACCCGCTGTTCTGCATTTCCTCCCGGAAGCTTTATCCGGGTTACCGGCGGGCGATTCTGAAATATTTGGCGGGGCATGACCGTGAAGCGTTCAAGAACCGAGAGTTCCGTAAAAATTATATGGCTGCGGCCGGACCCGCGCTGCAAAGCGTATATACCGAAGCCCGGTCACAGC
>NZ_ASSC01000703.1 GCF_000520735.1 Paenibacillus forsythiae T98 | reverse complement strand
GCGGAGGCTGCTGCTGCCGCAGATCGGCGGTGGGCAAGGCCTGGCCGCGGCCGTGGTCTGCAAGGATGGGCTGAAAGAACGGGAGCTGACGGAATGTCAAGGGATGACCTTTTGGGTATATGATCAATATAACGGAATTTCTCCGGCAGACCCTCTGCCTGGGGAAGTTGATGGGAGCCGCGTGTCTCTGCTGTGCCTGCTCGATATGCCGGAATCGCCGTCCCAGCTTGATGCGCTGCTGCGCGCCTTTCCGGAAGTAGAGAACATTGCCCTGCTGCACTCGCTTCGCCAGGAGCGGGATCGGCTGCTCGTTCCAACGAGAGAACATTTTAAGACACTCTACAAATGGCTGGCCGCCATTGCCGCCAGTCCGGTTCCCGAGCAGGAAGCGCTGCAGCGGCTCAGCCGCAAGTCGCCGCTGAGTCTGCGGATGCTGAGGATGATGCTTGACGTATTCGAGGAGCTTGATTTTGTAAGGAGAGAACGAGGGCAGCTGTCCTTCGTCACCCGGCCTGCCGCCCGCGATCTTGCCTCTTCAAGCCATTTTATGCGTCTTCGCGAACTGGCGGAAATGGAGCAATATTTTACGGAAGGAAGTCCGTCCGAGCTGCAGGAGTGGATGGACTCGCGCCGTCTGGGGGTCTCCTGAGGGAGCCGGCGAATGTTGTGCCTAAGCGAGTTTTGCGAAGATGATTCAGGATGTGTATGCTATCAAAACTAAGCGAATGCTTCCGAAGCAAGTTTTGCGAAGATAATTCAGGAAGTAACGCTATCAAAACTTTTAGGAGGAGTTATTTTGGATTTCAAAGAAGTGATTCGTGTGATTCCGGATTTCCCGCAGCCGGGCATCAGCTTCAAGGATATTACGACACTGCTGAAGGACGGCGAAATGTATCGCGGTGCCATAGATGCGCTGAAAGAACGCGTGGCTCATTTAAAGATTGACGTCATCGCAGGTCCTGAAGCGCGCGGCTTTGTCATTGGCGCTCCCCTTGCCTATGCGCTGGGCGTAGGCTTTGTGCCGATTCGCAAGAGCGGCAAGCTGCCGTATGGGACAATCGAAGCCGGATATGATCTCGAATATGGAAAAGACTCTCTTGCGGTACATACCGATGCGATTCTCCCCGGTCAGAATGTTCTGATTGCCGACGACCTGCTGGCAACCGGAGGGACCATTTCCACAGCGGTAAATCTGGTCCAACAGCTCGGCGGCAACGTGGTTGGGGCGGCGTTTCTGATCGAACTGGAGCTGCTGGAAGGACGCAAGAAGCTTCAGGATGTGGAAGTGGTGTCCCTTCTTAGCTACGAGGTTTAATTGTTTCGCGTTTGGTGAGAGAAACCAACTGAGGGATGATCCTTTCGGCAAGCAGGAATCCACTCTATTTTCCGGGAAATAAACAGCCGGCAGTCCACGTACTCAAAGTACGAAGGACTGCCGGTTTTTTCATGCTATGCGCCGCCAATAACCTAGACGGAATAAACCTTCGTAAGCGCTATCACGCCGATATTCTCGCCGTAGGTCTTATTCGGAGTCGAGCCGATGAATCCGGAAATAATGGTTGAAATGCCGTTGCCCATCAGCGAGCGGTCCAGACCCGGATCTTTGGCGAGGTCTTTGCCTACAATATTGCCGGTGACGAGCAGAGGCCGATGTGTTCAACGATAACGACGGAATGATCGTCAGAATAACCTGCCAGTCAAAGGAAGGCGTCGTGACGTTCGGATAGGCCAAAAAATGCGAGCTGGCGATTGCCGTGGTATCCACTCTCTGCATAAGATAAGCCAGGACGTAACCTGTGATAATTCCGATCAGAAAATGAAAGATTTTCGGGAAGCCTCGGAACAGCACCGCTCCGGGGTCCACCCGAACAGGTTGGGCACAAGCACGTTGCTGCAATCCAATCACTCCTCTTTTTGTGTTCGCAAAGTCCGTTATTTTTTTCACAATTGTCCAATCATTCGTTCAGAAATGCCATAGTGTGGCAAGTGTTGACGTAATCCGCCGCAAGCGTCATAATAATAGGAAACTTTCAGTATGAAAAGAAAAGAACCGAACCCTGCCTGCGGATGCGCAAAATACGCGGGTTCATTTTATTATAGAAAGGACACGGATACGACGAGTATGGGCATTGAGCGATTACTTGAAAGGGCCGGAGCTTATATAAAAGAAAAGGATCTTCCACGCATACAGGAGGCGTATGTATTTGCCGATCAGGCCCATCAAGGCCAGGTGCGCAAATCCGGGGAGCCGTATATCCTGCATCCGCTTGCGGTGGCCGATATCGTCGTGAGCATGCAAATGGATGTCATCTCCATTGTCGCGGCTCTGCTGCATGATGTGGTGGAGGATACGACGGTATCGCTCGAACAGATCCGTGAGAAATTCGGCGATACCTGCGCGATGCTCGTGGACGGTCTGACCAAGCTGGAGCGCATCCGGTTCCGGTCGAAGGAAGAGCAGCAGAACGAGAATTACCGCAAAATGTTCATCGCCATGGCACAGGATATCCGTGTCATTGTTATCAAGCTGGCCGACCGGCTGCATAATATGCGGACGCTGAAGTATCAGTCGGAGGAGAGCCAGCGCCGCATCTCGTATGAGACGCTGGAGATTTTTTGTCCCATCGCGGACCGGCTCGGTATCTCGGCCATCAAATGGGAGATGGAGGATATTGCCCTCCGCTATCTGAATCCCCAGCAGTATTACCGGATTGCCAATCTTATGCATAAAAAACGCGCCGAGCGCGAGCAGTTCATCGACAGCGTCATCAGCCGCATCCGCGTCAAGCTGGATGAAATGGGCATTGAAGGCGACCTCTCGGGCCGGCCCAAGCATATTTACAGCGTGTACAACAAAATGACGACAAAGAACAAGCAGTTCAACGAAATTTACGATCTGCTGGCGATACGCATTATCGTTGACAACATCAAGGATTGTTATGCCACGCTGGGCATTATCCATACCCTGTGGAAGCCGATGCCAGGCCGTTTCAAGGACTATATCGCCATGCCAAAAGCCAACATGTACCAGTCGCTGCATACGACGGTGGTTGGTCCTGGTGGCGAGCCGACGGAAGTGCAGATCCGAACGTGGGAAATGCACCGGACAGCCGAATATGGGATAGCAGCACACTGGGCATACAAGGAAGGAAGCGGCTCGGCCGGCAATCCTGAGAACCGGATGCCTTTTTTTCGCGAAATTTTGGAGTTGCAGCATGAAGCCAAGGATGCTTCGGAATTTGTCGAATCGCTCAAAATGGACTTTTTCTCCGATCTTGTCTTTGTCTTCACGCCCAAAGGGGAAGTCATCGAACTGCCGGCGGGTTCCGTGCCGCTCGATTTTGCCTTCCGGATTCATACGGAGGTCGGCAACCGCACCATTGGAGCCAAGGTGAACGGACGGATTGTGCCGCTTGACCATAAGGTGAAGACCGGCGATATCGTGGAAATTCTGACCTCGAAGCATTCCTACGGGCCGAGCCGGGACTGGCTGAAGATCGCCCAGTCTTCGCATGCGCGAAGCAAGATCAAGCAGTGGTTCAAAAAAGAGAAGCGCGAGGAAAATGTCGAAAAAGGGCGCGAAGCGATCGAACGCGAGCTGAAACGGCTCGGAACCGAGCCTTCGGACTGGATGTCGGACGACAAGCTGCTCGAAACGGCAAAGAAGTTCGCTTTCAATGACATTGAAGATATGCTCTCGGCGGTCGGCTTCGGCGGGATTACGGCGGCGCAGATCGCTACCCGGCTGACGGAGAAGCTGCGCAAGGAGCAGGAAGAAGCGGCGGCCGCGCATCTGGAGCTGACGATCGAGAAGAAGGAAATCAAGGTCGCCGATAAGCGCAACCAGCCGACGAACGGTGTGCGCGTCAAGGGAATCGACAATCTGCTTGTCCGCTTTGCAAGGTGCTGCAATCCCGTGCCGGGAGACGATATTGTCGGTTACGTCACGCGGGGCCGCGGCGTTTCTGTGCACAGGTCGGACTGTCCGAATATCAAGGCGGAGGAAAGCGAGGAAGCGGCGCGCGTGATCGAGGTCGAGTGGGAAGGCAGCATGGAAGCGAACTACAGCGTCGACATC
>NZ_ASSC01000702.1 GCF_000520735.1 Paenibacillus forsythiae T98 | reverse complement strand
GCCGCTGCCGATGGCTACGGTCGAGCAGACCTACGGCATTCTGGCCTGGCAGCTCTACGCCGCGGGCGTTCCCTGGAATGACGCGATCGTGCGGGTGATGGGCATCGCCAAGGAGGCGATGAATGAGCTGCGCGAGCGCCGCGCCGCAAGGCCGCTGCCCGGGCTGTTGCCTTTTCTTGAGCAGTGCGCGCAGACCTCGCTGCGGCTGGGCGTCGTAACCTCCGATGAATCGCATACGACGGCCGAGCATCTGGAGTGGCTCGGCATTTCCGGCTATTTCAGCGCGGTGGTGACGAGGGACAAAGTGGTCAAAGGCAAGCCTGCCCCCGAAATGGCGGAGGCCGCATGCCGGGAGCTTGGGGCTCTGCCCGAAGAGACCGTCGTCATCGGGGACAGCAACGCCGATATGCAGATGGGCAGGGGAGCGGGCCTCCGCCTGGCTATCGGCATATCATCGGCAGAGGGAGCGGCGGAGCATTTGGCTGACGCCGATATCGTCATCCGCGATTTCACCCAGCTTGCCGTTTCGGAATGATTTTATCATTTTGCAGAAGAAAGGATGGTTACAAGCTATGGATTCTTTAAAGACCTTGGCTTCCTGGATACAGGCAAGCAGCCGTATCGTCTTTTTCGGAGGAGCCGGCACATCGACGGAAAGCGGCATTCCCGATTTCCGCTCTGCGGCGGGGCTGTATCTGTCGGAGAAGCATTCGCCCTATCCCCCCGAGCAAATGCTGAGCCACAGCTTCTTC
>NZ_ASSC01000701.1 GCF_000520735.1 Paenibacillus forsythiae T98 | reverse complement strand
CCATCCACTGGCTGGTGCGGAGCTGCAACTCCCTTGCGGACAGGTCATTGCCGACCGTATAGCCGAACACGGAGGACAGGGCCTCCTCCTTCGTTACCCGGGACGTCCGCTTGCCGATGACCAGTACAAGCTCCGCCTCGTAATCAATCTGCGCTGCGCCGTCCGGCAGCGTTATCACTTCCCGGTGAGCGGCCAGGCTGTTGCCAAATTTACTGAACAGCACCGGAACCGAAGGCTCCTCAAGCCCCGATTCCTCCGCATGGCTTCTGTAATTCAGCCCTACACAGATGATTTTCTGAGGATGCGTAACGCAGGGAGCGTACTGAATCTCTTCTTCCTTGAGCCACTGCGGATCGCCGCCCAGCAGCTCTTGAAGCCGGGGGATGACCGTCGCGTTATCCCTAATGACTTCTTCCATGGAACAGGGCAGCTCCAGCCCGCTGCGGCGCGCCGTTAACTCCACATCCATAATTCCTTCGGCGGTCTTCACTCCAAGTCTTGCCCGTCCGTCCTTCATAAATTGCAGCAGCTTCATTGTCCTTCCTCCTTGGCTAAATTAGACCCGCCTTCACCAGGCCGTTATATATGCCGCCTTCGTCCACATGGCTCGTTACGTAATCCGCATAAGGAAGCAGCTCTTCATGCGAGTTCCCCATAGCGATGCCCATTCCGACCAGCTCCAGCATCTCCTTATCGTTCAGGCCGTCGCCGAATGCGACCGACTCTCCGGTGCTTATGCCCAGCATGCTCAGCATGGCTTCGATTCCCTTGGCCTTGGAGCTTCCCGGCGGCAGCACATCCATGGCGAGCGGATGCCAGCGGATCAGCCGAAGCTGGGACAGCAATTCTTCGTACAGCGCTTCCTCATGACTCTCACAGTGGAGGAACATCTGGTAAATCTCGTTGTTTTTCCAGAAATCGGGGTCGAATCCCGGCTGGTCCACTTTAAGCGTATTCACGGATTCGGTCACGAACGGATGGTTCTCGCTGTCCGCGAAATAGGTATCCTCGCCTTCGAATACCAGCGAATGCCCGTTCCTTGCCGCCAGCGTAATCAGCGCCTGAATCGTCTCCTTGGGCAAAGCCCGCTTGTAGAGCGTCTTTCCTTTATACACGACATAGGCGCCGTTCAGGCATACATAGGAGTCGATGCCCAGCGCTTCGGCCAGAGGCTTGATAAAATAAGGCGCCCTCCCCGTGGCGATTACCGGCTCCACACCGTTTTGCTTTAATCTGGAAACCGCCCGAAGCGTATCCTCGGGGATCTCCTTCTCCTCATTGACCAGAGTTCCGTCGATATCGAAGAACACAATTTTATAAGCCATATTTTCCTGCTCCCATCCCTTCGCCGAGCGAGGTGCGCCGGCGGTTTCTTTTCCTCTCGCAATCCCTAACTTATCACGATTTATTTCTCAAGGGCAAGAAATTGGAGGCGTTTCACCAGGAAACTGTTATAATAATCACAACCGTTCCCGTATACAGACGAACATTCTGCAAAATGTTGAAACCAAAAAGGAGCCATCTTTTATGACCATTTCAAATCATGAATCGGCACTCCCTGGCAGCTTCGAATTTGGTGTATATACGTTGGGAGATATCGTCCCCGATCCCGCAACGGGACAAGCCGTCAGCCCGCATCAGCGTCTTCGGGATATTGTAGCCGCCGCCAAGCTGGCCGACGAGGCCGGACTTGACGTATTCGGCGTTGGGGAGCATCACCGGCTGGATTTTGCCGTGTCCTCGGTTCCCGTCGTGCTCGCGGCCATCTCGCAGGTTACGAGCAAGATCAAGCTGGCCAGCACAACCATGGTGCTTGGCACGATCGATCCCGTGAGGCTGTTTGAGGATTTCGCCACGCTGGACCTTCTGTCGGACGGACGCGCGGAAATTATGGCCGGACGCGGCGCGTTCACGGAGTCCTTCCCTCTGTTCGGCTATGACCCAAGCGACAGCCGGGCACTGTTCGTGGAGAATCTCTCTCTCCTGAAGCAGCTTGGCGAGCAGGAGACCGTGAGCTGGCAGGGCGCCT
Organism: Paenibacillus forsythiae T98; assembly: GCF_000520735.1. Taxonomy (GTDB): domain Bacteria; phylum Bacillota; class Bacilli; order Paenibacillales; family Paenibacillaceae; genus Paenibacillus_AQ; species Paenibacillus_AQ forsythiae. The sequence goes on along the minus strand of NZ_ASSC01000701.1, from coordinate 677 downwards.
TCCGGCCCCCGCTGAAGAACGCCGAAATTTCTCCCCGCCCCCTGCAGCCAAGGCTTCCGCTCTGGATCGGCGTAGGCGGCACTCCGGCAAGCGCGGAGGCCGCCGGAAGACTCGGAAGCGGTATGGCCATTGCCATCCTCTCCGGCAGCCCGGAGCGGTTCCGGCATTTGGCCGACGTATACCGGCAAGCCGGAGACGAAGCCGGCCATGCGCAGAAGCTCCTGCGGATCGGCGTCACCAGCCACGGATATGTCGCCAGGACCTCCAGGCAGGCGCTCGACGATTTCTACCCGTACTACCTGAACTATCTTAACGGCTTCATGGCACGCCCCGGTAGTGAGTTCCGGTTTACACGCGAGGACTTTGAGGCGTATACGCGGCCGGGCGAGGCGCTGGCTGTCGGCAGTCCGCAGCAGATCATCGAGAAAATACTGTACCAGCATGAGCTGTTCGGGCACACCCGCTTCATGGCCCAAATGGATGTCGGCGGCATGCCGTTCTCCAAGGTCGCCTCGGCCATCGAGCTGCTCGCGACAGAGGTCGCGCCAGTCGTTCGCCGGGAAATCGCCCTCAAGAAGAACGCTTCCCAATCTTAACTTCAACATAAAGCGAGGCTAAAGATGCATAAACCTGCACATCATTTATTTAGGCCGGATGAGGCCAATTCTCCGGCCAGC
>NZ_ASSC01000700.1 GCF_000520735.1 Paenibacillus forsythiae T98 | reverse complement strand
CAGCAGGAGCAGATCAGGTTCGGCGCCGGAAGTCCGGCGGGGATGTGGGAACAGGCGCCGAAGGAAGCTTCTTACTTTAAGCTCCCCGGTAAAGTGCTGCATCTTGACGGCGATCCGGCTTATTTGAATAAAAGTCTCAGCCTGTATGAGCAGCTGCGCATTCCGTCCGAAGGCCATCATGTGCGGGAAGCGGAGATGGCCTCCGTTCTGTACCGTTTGCTCCCCAGAGTCCGTCCGAATATTGTGGTGCTCACGGGTCATGACGGTGTGCTCAAGTCGCTTCAATCTTACGATTTGCACAGTTTGAGCAGTTACAAAAATTCGCAAAATTTTGTTGCCGCTATCCGGGTGGCCAGAGATTACGAACGCCACTATGACGCGCTGACCGTTATCGCCGGCGCCTGCCAGTCACATTTTGAAGCGCTGCTTGGGGCCGGAGCGAATTTTGCCAGCTCGCCGGGACGTATCTTGATTCACGCCCTGGACCCGGTGTATATTGCGGCAAAGGCCGCTTTGACCTCCATCCGGGAGACGATCAACTTAAGCGACGTGCTGCATCATACCATCAGCGGCAGTCAAGGACTAGGCGGAATTGAAACCCGGGGGAGCCTGAGAATCGGCATGCCGCGTCTGCAGGATTTGTCCACGCTGAAAGTAACGCCTTCCGCTATATAAGGTCGGAAGCCTGAAATCTTTTGCTTGCCCATCTCCTACCAAAAAATATTGTTGACAAACATAATTGGCATCTAATATAATTATTTGTTTGATTTGACATATGATATTAAAGAGGTTATAATGGACAAGGAAAGAGGTGGTCGTCAGGCAATGGCTAATAACGCGCTGTTGGAAATTAAACGCAGTCTCGAAGCTCATGTCGGTTCTAAGATTACGTTGCGAGCAAACGGTGGTCGACGCAAGACGGTCGAGCGCACCGGTGTCCTGGAAGAAACGTACCCTTCTGTATTTATTGTCAGACTGGATCAGGAGCAGCAGTCATTGGGGCGCGTCTCCTACAGCTATGCCGATATTCTTACCGAATCCGTGGAGATTACGGTATGTGAAGACGATGTGCAAATGCCGCTCATGCATGCCAAAGTGTAACTCTTTATTCATAAACAGCCTTTCCTCGTTTGAGGGAAGGCTGTTTTGTGTCCCGGGGGAGGTTTTTGCGGGTGAAAGAACGGACGCGTATGTTCAAAGGGGCGGCAATCCATACTAAGAACGCATTAACTTAATCATTATAACCCGTAAGGAGGATGCCGTATGAGCCGCAGGAGACGCAGCATGATGTCCGAGGAGCTGAAGACGGAGCTGGCGAAGGAGCTTGGCTTCTATGACACTGTGGAGCGCGAGGGCTGGGGAGGAATCCGGGCGAAGGATGCCGGGAACATGGTGAAAAGAGCGATTCAGCTTGCCGAGCAGGCAGCGCGCAAATCGTAGGCCGCAGGGATAGCCGGAAAGCGGCAGGAAAGGCGGGGACGTCCAAAGCCGGGCGTTCCCGTTTTGTCTTAACTCGGAATGGACTTCGTAACAAGATTTTCATATAATATGTTAAGTTATTTCAGGGGAAAAATGAGAGTAGGGTGAACGCCTTGAAAATGTATGAGAAAGCGCCGGCCAAGATCAATCTGATGCTGGATGTGCTGCATAAGCGGCCGGATGGATTTCACGAGGTGGAAATGATTATGACTATGGTGGACCTTGCAGACCGGCTTGAACTGTCCGAGCTGCGGCGGGACACCATTATTATATCAAGCCAGGCGGGTTATATTCCGCTGGATGAGAAGAACCTGGCCTTTCAGGCGGCGAGACTGTTAAAAGACCGTTATGGGGTGGAACGGGGCGTACATATCCATTTGGACAAAAAAATTCCGGTTGCCGCCGGGCTTGCGGGAGGGAGCAGCGACGCTGCGGCTGCGCTGCGCGGCCTGAACCGGCTCTGGCGGCTGAGCCTGTCAAGCGAGGAGCTGCAGGAGCTTGGCGCCCAGCTTGGCTCGGACGTCCCTTTCTGCGTCACCGGAGGAACTGCCCTGGCCACAGGCAGAGGGGAGAAGCTTACGCCTATCGCGAATATGCCCCAGTGCTGGGTGGTGCTGGCGAAGCCGCCGATTAATGTGTCGACGGCCGAGGTCTATGGCAAGCTCCGGGCGAACCGCATTGCCGTTCACCCTTCCGCGCGGCTGATGCGCGAGGCGGTCGAAGCCGGTGATTTCCAGGCGGTGTGTAGCCGGCTCGGCAACGTGCTGGAAGAGGTGACCCTGAAGCTCCATCCCGAGGTGCAGCAGCTCAAAGAGGCCATGATCCGGCTCGGCGCCGACGGCGTGCTGATGTCCGGCAGCGGTCCGACCGTATTCGCTCTGGTGTCCAAGCAGTCCAAGGTGGCCAGAATTTATAACGGGCTGCGGGGATTTTGCAAGGAGGTCTATGCTGTTCGTTCACTGACTTGACGGAACTTAGGATTGACTATAACCGCTTCCCTTGTGTAAACCCGTACAAAAGTGATATATTTCTCTATAATATTCGGTTTTGACGAGGAGCCTTCCGTGAAGAAACTTAAAAGAAGTCAGCGTTTAGTGGATATGACCCAATTTTTGCTGGAAAAGCCGCATGAGCTTCTGCCGCTGTCCACCTTTGCCGAGCGGTACGGAGCGGCCAAGTCCTCAATCAGCGAGGATCTGGCGATTATCAAAGAAGTATTCGAGGGCGAAGGCATGGGCGAATTGCAGACTCATGCCGGAGCAGCCGGAGGAGTGAAGTTCATCCCGCGCATGCCTATGGAGATGGCGCTGTCTTTTGTCCGCGGGTTGATCAGCGAGCTGGAGCACAGCGACCGGATTCTGCCCGGGGGATATTTATATATGTCGGATCTGCTCGGCCAGCCTTCTCTTATGGAGCAGGCTGGCAAGATTATCGCCACCGCATTTTACGGCGTGCCGATTGATACGGTGATGACGGTGGAAACGAAAGGGATTCCGCTTGCTTACGCGACGGCCGCTCAGCTCGGTCTGCCAGTCGTGCTGGTGCGGCGGGATCATAAAGTAACGGAAGGCTCGGCGGTCAGCATTAATTATGTGTCGGGCTCGCACAAGAGCATTCATACGATGTCGCTGTCCAGACGCGCGCTTAAGGAGAAGTCGCGGGTGCTGATTGTCGACGATTTCATGAAAGCGGGGGGAACGGTCGGAGGAATGGTTGATCTGCTGAGCGAATTCAACGCGGAGGTGGCCGGCGTCGGGGTTCTGGTGGAATCCGATGCGGTAGGGTCCGAGGAGCGTCTGCTGCATGACTATGTCTCTTTAGTCAGATTGGGCGAGGTGGATTCGAAAGGGCGGCGCATATCGGCGTATCCCGGTAATTTTTTCTCCGTTTAGAGATTCGGAAATATGTCGATTTCGTGAGAAAATCATGGGAAATCGGCAGAAAAGTGTTGAAAACACTGATTTGTCAAATTTATCTACTATGTAAGGGATTTTATGGAACGGAAAAGAAGGAGTTTGCGTAGCTGTGTGGAATTATACACCCAAGTCTCTGATGGAAAAAGGTGGTGAACACACACATGCAAATTACGGATGTCAGACTCCGCCGCGTCAACTCTGAGGGGAGAATGAAAGCAATCGCATCCATTACCATCGACAACGAGTTTGTTGTTCATGACATTCGCGTCATTGATGGCAACAATGGAATGTTCGTTGCAATGCCCAGCAAACGCACGCCGGATGGGGAATTCCGTGATATCGCGCATCCGATCTCTTCCGGAACGCGCGAGAAGATCCAAACCGCGGTTCTGGCCGAATATGACCGCGCGGCAACGGAAGAAGAAGTGATTGAAGAAGGAGCATAAGAAGCGGCTCCCTGGTTTGAGGTTCTCATTAATAGGGCATAGGTTTCGGATATGCAATTCGAATTGGGGTTCGAAGAAAAGAGAACCATCCTTTGGATGGTTCTCTTTTCTTTTTGCCCGGAATGAGATATATTCAGTAATGAGTTTAGGAGTAGGAGGTTGGCATTCTTGAAAAGAATGGCTGTTGTTCTAGCCGCAGGCCAGGGCAAGCGCATGAAATCAAAGTTATACAAAGTGCTGCATCCCGTTTGCGGAAAGCCGATGGTTGGGCACGTGCTTGATACAGTAAAAGCAACCGGCTGCCAGCGCAGCATTGTCGTTGTCGGGCACGGCGCTGAGGAGGTACGGGCTTATTTGGGCGATTCCGCGGAATATGTGCTGCAGGAAGCCCAGCTTGGCACGGGCCACGCCGTAAAGCAGGCCAAGGATTTGCTGGGCGGGGAAGAAGGCACGCTGATTGTCGCATATGGTGATACACCGCTCATTACCCCGGAAACACTGACCAAGCTGATGACGCTGCATGAGGAACGCAAGGCCGCGGCTACCATTTTGACAGCCGTTATGGAGAACCCTGCGGGACTTGGACGGATTATTCGCACCGAGGACGGAGAGCTGCTGAAGATTGTAGAGCAGAAGGATTGCACGCCCGCCGAGGATGCCATACGTGAAATCAATACCGGAATTTATTGCTTTGACAATGCCAAGATGTTCGCCGCTTTGGACAAGGTGACGAATCATAATGCCCAGCAGGAGTATTATTTGACCGATGTTATCGGTATTCTTCGTGAGCAGGGAGAGCTTGTGCTTGCCTTCCAGACGGACGATGCCGTGGAATCGATCGGTGTAAATGACCGTCTGGCGCTGTCCGAAGCCGAATACTATATGCGCCAGCGCATCGCCCGGCGTCATATGCTTGACGGCGTAACGATTATAGATCCAGCATCTACTTATATAGGAGCCGAAGTGACCATCGGAGCGGACACGGTGATTTATCCGGGAACGCTGCTTAAGGGCAACACCGTGATCGGGGAAAATTGCACGATCGGCCCCTCCAGTGAAATAGAAAACAGCCGGATTATGGACGGAGCGAAGGTCAAGCATTCCGTTCTTAACGGCGCTGAGGTCGGCGCACGGACTTCCGTTGGGCCTTTTGCCTATTTGCGTCCGGGAAGTGTCCTTGGCGAAGATGTCAAGATCGGCGATTTTGTGGAAATCAAAAAAGCCACCATCGGCGACGGCTCGAAAGTGTCGCATTTAAGCTATGTCGGTGACGCTTCGGTCGGCAAGAACGTGAATGTCGGCTGCGGGGCGATCACCGTCAACTATGACGGATTTAATAAGTCGGTAACCGAAATCGGGGACGAAGCTTTTATCGGCAGCAATGTCAACCTGATTGCTCCGGTTACAGTGGGCAAAGGCGCCTTTGTTGTAGCCGGCTCCACGATTACTAAGTCCGTCTCCGAGGGGGATTTGGCTATTGCCCGGCAGCGTCAGGAGAACAAGCCCGGCTATGCCGATAAAATCCGGGCCCGGGCGAAGGCGAAAAAGAGTCAGTCTCATCCATCGTAAGTGCGTATGACGCGCCTTGCCGGATATTTTCCCCGCCTGGCGCGCCTGGACAGCTAAATCAATTGAACCGATCACGGAGGGTTTAACTTTTATGGCTTATCTTGATTCCAAGTTGAAAATTTTTACCTGTAACTCCAATCCCAAGGTTGCTCATCAAATTGCCGACTACATCGGGATTCCGATGGGTGAGTCTCATACGACAAGCTTCAGCGATGGAGAAATTCAGGTCAGATTGTCCGAGAGTGTGCGCGGCTGCCACGTCTACATCGTCCAATCGACCTGCGGTCCTGTGAATGACAACCTGATGGAAATGCTGGTCATGATCGACGCGCTGAAGCGCGCCTCGGCCAAGAGCATTAACGTGGTTATCCCGTATTACGGCTATGCCCGCCAGGACCGCAAGGCCCGTTCGCGCGATCCGATTACGGCGAAGCTGGTGGCTGACCTGATCGAACGCGCGGGTGCGCACCGTGTAATTACGATGGACCTGCATGCGATGCAGATTCAGGGCTTCTTCAACATTCCGGTCGATCATATGCTCGGCGTGCCGATTCTGGCGCAATATTTCCGCTCCAAGCAGATCGCGAATCCGGTTGTTGTATCTCCGGACCACGGCGGTGTGGTTCGGGCGAGAAAGCTTGCCGATTTCCTGAACGCTCCGCTGGCCATTATTGACAAGCGCCGTCCGGAACCGAATGTCAGCGAGGTTATGAATATTATCGGGAATATCGAAGGGAAGACAGCGATTGTTATCGACGATATTATCGATACGGCGGGCACGATTGTACTGGGGGCCAATGCTCTGATGGAAGGCGGAGCCAAAGAGGTGTATGCTTGCTGTACGCATCCGGTGCTCTCCGGTCCGGCGCATCAGCGGCTGGAGAATTCTCCGATTAAAGAGGTTGTCGTCACCGATTCGATTCCGATTCGCAGTGAGAACCCGACCTCCAAGCTGAAGGTGCTTTCCGTGGCGCCTCTGCTTGGCGAAGCGATTATTCGGGTGCATGAGGAGCTGTCCATCAGCAAGCTGTTCGAGATCGAATAGCGCATATACGGGGGAAACGGCCAAGCCCCTCCGGGCAGCATCAGACTTGAGCGTCGTTTCCCCTAAAATATAAGGCGATGGACAAGCGCGGCTTATGCCTTATATTCGAAGGCAGGGTTACAGATCCTTTTTCGGGAATGTAACCCTTGTCGGCTTGATGGCCGCAGGTCTTGGAACGCGGTCAGAAGCCGGGCCGCGAGATAAAGGTGAACAAGCTGCGGCTGTAGAGTGTGCCCTGCAGCTCCGCGAAGCTTGCGTCTACGGCGGTAAGCACGCCGATGTCAACATGCACATCGCCGCAGTAGACCTCGACAGGAATGGCATATTGTAGATGGTACTGAAAATGGCGGTGAAGCGTCAGAGGCTCGCCCTGCTGCAGCATATGAACATCACCTGTCTTTGTCATAGGATGGACTTTGCTTTGAAATTAGAATAGACGTTTTGGAAACGTTTATGCTTCTATTGTATCAAGAAAGGGAAGGTTTACAAATGAAATGGATCGTCGGTTTGGGCAACCCCGGACCGCAATACGCCAAGACAAGGCATAATGTCGGGTTTATGGCTCTGGACGAGCTGGCGCGCAGATACGGAATCGTCTTCAATCAGAACAAGTGCAAATCGGTTATCGGCGAAGGGATGATCGGCGGAATCAAGACCGTGCTGATCAAGCCGATGACGTACATGAATCTGTCCGGGGAGGCGGTGCGCGCCTATATGGATTACTATAAGGTCCCCCTGGACGATATGATTGTCGTCTATGATGACCTGGACACCGAGGTCGGCAAAATCCGGCTGCGGTATCAAGGGAGCGCCGGAGGCCATAACGGAATCAAATCGATTATTCAGCATACCGGCACCCAATCCTTCAATAGAGTAAGAATGGGGATTTCGCGGCCCGAGCCGGGATATGCGATTGTCGATTATGTGCTCGGCACGTTTCCCAAGAAGGATAGCGACAAGCTGGCCTTAATGATCGGCAACGCGTGCGACGCGCTTGAATACAGCCTGGACAATACCTTTGAACAGACCATGGCTAAATTCAACGGATAATAAGTCGTTAGGGAGCCGAATCCGGGGAGAGCGATGCTCCTGCCGGGGCTAATCGGAGACTGAATGGGACATACTGAAGGTATATTCTACCTTCAGGAGGCATATAAATGGCAATAAACTATGTGTGCAGACACTGCCGGACTTTTCTTGGGAGCATCCGCAGAAGCGATGCTGCCGAGATTAGGCTCGGCCTTCATTCCTTGACCCCTGCGGAACGCAGAGATATAATAGCGTATGATTCAGACGGCGAAGTTACAGTTAAGGTTACCTGCGATTACTGCAAGCAGGCCCTGGACAACAATCCGGAGCTGAGCCTTCTGGCCAGCCCGCTTCAATAGGTGAAGCGGCGCCGCTTCTATCGTCAACGCAAGCCTTGGCCCCAAAAGCTGAGGCTTATTTTAAAATATATGAAAGTATAAGGATTCAGTAAGTGAGGTGCGCCTTTTGTTACAAGGTCTTATTGAGGCTTTTTCCAAAGATTCCGATTTTCAGTCGGTAACCCGAGGCGTCGCCGCCGGAATGAAAGAGCAGCTGATCTCGGGATTGTCAGGTTCAGCCAGGCAGATTATGCTGGCTGCGCTTCATGAGGAGATATCCCGTCCCATATTGATTGTGACGCATAACATGTTTTCGGCGCAAAAAATCGCCGATGATCTACAGGAAGCGCTTTCTCCTGGCCGGGTGCTGCTCTATCCGGCCAATGAACTGGTCGCGGCTGAAACGGCCGTATCCAGTCCGGAGACGGTTGCCCAGCGTATCGAGGTGCTGAACAAATGCTCGCGGGGCTTTCGCGGCATTGTGGTCGCGCCTTATTCGGGCGTGCGCCGGCTGTTGCCCGACCCGCAGGCTATGGCGGCCGCGCAGCTGACTCTTTCCCAGGACGGGAATATCGAGCTTGAGAGTTTCTTGAACAGCATGATCGAGATGGGCTACGAGCGTGTCGAACGGGTAGAGAACCGCGGTGAACTTAGCGTTCGCGGCGGTATTCTCGATTTCTATCCCATGAATACGGAGCTTGCGTACCGGGTGGAGCTGTTCGACGACGAGATCGACTCGATCCGGACCTTCGACCCGGCTGATCAGCGCTCCATCGACAAGGTGCGGAGCGTGACCATTACGCCTGCCAAAGAAATTATCGCGGGCAGGGCGCAGCTGGAAGCTGCGGCGAACAAGGCGTCCATCATGCTGGAGCGCCAGCTGGAGAAGACCGCCGACCGGCAGGCCAAAATACGTCTGCGCGAGGAAATCGGGCGGGAGCTTGAGCATTTGCGCGAGGGGACTTATTTTTCGGAGATTTATAAATATATTTCGCTGCTTTACCCGGAACGCTCGCATTTGTACGACTATATGGAACGCGATACCCTGCTGATTCTCGACGAGCCGGCACGCCTGCTGGAAACGGCCAAGCAGCTGGAGCGGGATGAATCGGAATGGAATCTGCATCTGCTGCAGAACGGGAAGACGCTGCCTGACCTGCATCTTTCCGTTGACAGCGACACGATCATGTACCAGCGTCCGTTTCAAAGCGTGTTCATGTCCATCTTTTTACGCCAGGTGCCGCATGTTCAGCCGCAGAATATTGTCGGCTTTATCAGCCGGAGCATGCAGGAGTTCCATGGACAGATGAATGTGCTGAAATCGGAAATGGAGCGCTGGCATAAATCGGGCGTGCAGGTCGTCATGCTTGCCGGCAGCGAGGACCGTATAGAGCGGATTCGCCGGGTGCTGCTTGATTACGGGATTGAAGAGCCGACGATTGTCCAGGGGAATTTGGGCTCGGGCTTTGAACTGCCTTCGGTTCATCTGGCGGTTATAGCGGAAGGCGAGCTGTTCTCGCAGAAGCAGCGCAAGGTGCGTAAAACGTCTAAAAATATGGACAATGCGGAGCGGATCAAAAGCTACACCGAGCTGAAGATCGGCGATTACGTCGTTCATCAGAATCACGGCATCGGCAAATATATGGGCATCGGCACACTGGAGGTCAGCGGTATCCACCGGGATTACATGCATATCATGTACGCCGGCGGCGACAAGCTCTCGGTGCCAATTGAGCAGATTGATCTTATTCAGAAATATGTCGGTTCCGAAGACAAGGAGCCGAAAATATACAAGCTCGGCGGCAATGAATGGACCCGGGTAACGAATAAGGTCCGTTCTTCGGTGCAGGATATCGCCGATGACCTTATCGAGCTGTACGCCGAGCGTCAGAGCGCTCCGGGCTATGGCTTCGATAAGGACACGCCGGAGCAGCAGGAATTTGAGGAGATGTTCCCTTACGAAGAGACGCGGGACCAGATTCGGGCTATCGGCGAAATCAAGAAAGACATGGAGCAGAACCGCCCCATGGATCGGCTGCTGTGCGGCGATGTCGGCTACGGCAAGACCGAAGTAGCGATCCGCGCCGCCTTCAAGGCGGCGATCGAGGGCAAGCAGGTCGCGGTGCTGGTGCCGACAACGATACTCGCCCAGCAGCATTACGAGACATTCCGCGAACGCTTCTCCTCGTATCCGATCAACATCCAGGTGCTCAGCCGGTTCCGCAGCCGCAAGGAGCAGAATGAGACGATCAAGGGCGTCCGGCAGGGTACGGTGGATATTGTAATCGGCACGCACCGGCTGCTGTCCCAGGATCTTGTGTTCAAGGACCTTGGTCTGCTTATTGTCGATGAAGAGCAGCGTTTCGGCGTTACGCACAAGGAGAAATTGAAGAAGCTGAAGACGAATGTGGACGTGCTCACCTTGACGGCGACGCCGATTCCCCGGACCCTGCATATGTCGATGCTGGGCGTCCGCGATCTGTCGGTTATTGAGACGCCGCCTGAGAACCGCTTCCCTGTGCAGACCTATGTGGTTGAATACAGCCAGACACTTGTGCGTGAAGCGGTGGAACGCGAGCTCGGACGCGGCGGACAGGTCTATTATTTGTATAACCGGGTGCAGGGCATTCAGGAGATGGCAGCCCAGATTCAAATGCTCGTTCCCGAGGCCCGGGTCGGCATCGGACACGGCCAGATGTCGGAATCGGAGCTTGAGAAGACGATCCTCGATTTCCTCGACGGCGAGTATGATGTGCTGGTAAGCACCAGCATTATCGAGACCGGCGTGGATATTCCCAATGTCAATACGCTCATCGTGCATGACGCTGATAAAATGGGCCTGTCCCAGCTGTATCAGCTGCGCGGCCGGGTCGGACGCTCCAACCGCATTGCCTATGCCTATTTCACGTATCAGCGCGACAAGGTGCTGACCGAGGTGGCCGAGAAGCGTCTGCAATCCATCAAGGAGTTCACCGAGCTTGGCTCGGGCTTCAAAATCGCCATGCGCGACTTGTCGATCCGCGGCGCCGGCAATCTGCTGGGCGCGGAGCAGCACGGCTTCATCGCGTCCGTAGGCTTTGATCTGTACTCGCAGATGCTCGCGGAGGAAATCCGCAAACGGAAGGTCAGCGTCCTGGGCGAAGAAGACCATTCGCTCAAGGAAGGAAATACCGTCATTGATCTGGCGATTGACGCCTACCTCCCGTCCGAGTATATTTACGACAGTGTGCAGAAGATTGAGATCTATAAGAAAGTGGCGGCGGTCTCGACCTTCGAGGATGCGGCAGAGCTGGAAGACGAGCTGCTCGACCGGTTCGGCGAGCTTCCCGAGGCGGTTGTCAATCTGTTATCCGTGGCGCGGCTTAAAATGTACGGCAAAATGTACGGTCTGGATTGCATGAACCGGCGCGGCGATGAGGTGCTGCTGAACTTCTACGAAGACCGGGTCGCTTCGATTGATACAGGCAAGCTCGCCAAGATTGGAAAAGGCTTTGAAAGACGTGTACAATTTGATAAGGATGCCAAAGCGACGATTCGTATAAAGACCAAAGACCTTGACGACAAGGGACTGCTTGACTTGCTTGAGCGATTCCTGGAGGAAGTCAAGCCGTCTTTCAAATCGAAGGGAGAATTACACAATGCGGTCCAGTAAATCATGGAAGGTGCTGCTTGTCTCGCTGGCGGCTGCCCTTTCGTTCTCCATGCTGCCCGGGTGCAGCAGCAGCGGCAGCAAGAACGCAGCGGAAGATACCAGCAAGGCTGTTGCCACTTATAAAGGCGGAGAGGTAACGCAGAAGGAATTCGATACCGATGTGAAGGTGATGAAATTTCTCTCGCCGGAGCAGGCGCAGTATCTGGAGCTGGATGCCTTTAAAGAAACCATCCTCAAGCAGGAGGTGGCTTTTGAATATTTGGCCGGGCAAGCTTCGGGCAAGGCGCGGGAGGAAGCGAAGAAGCAGACGGACAAGCAGCTTGATTCCTTCAAGCAGAGGCTTGGCGATACGTATGCAAGCACGCTGAAGGAGCAGGGCGTGACGGAAGACGAAATTCAGAGTTATATGGAACGCGTGCTGACGGTGTACCAGGACATGCTGTTTAAAGTGAAGGACGATGAAGTGAAGAAGCAGTTCGAAAGGGCCAAGGGCGACTTCACCGTGGCTACGCTGCGCCATGTGCTGATCGGCTTTACCGACGCGAACAACAAGGAACGCAGTAAAGAGGACGCGCTGAAGCGCGCCAAGGAAGTGAAGGCGAAGCTGGACGGCGGAGCGGACTTCGCGGCGGTAGCCAAAGAGTATTCCGATGATTCGGCTTCCAAGGATAAGGGCGGGCTGTACGCGGACGTAGCGCTCGGAACCTATGTTGCGGAGTTCAAGAAGGCCGCCCAGACGCTGCCGCTGAACACGATCAGCGATCCGGTCGAGACGACCTATGGCTACCATATCATGAAGGTGGAGTCGCGGACGGACAAGACCTTCGACCAATTGACCGACGAGCAGAAAGAGACGCTGAAGAGCGCGGTCGCTTCGGACAAGCTGCAGCAGTTCATGGAGAAGGAGCTGGACGGCCTTATTGAAAAAATCGATCTGCCGAAGAGCAGCGCCTCTCCGGCCGCGAGCGCGGGGGCTTCGCCAAGCGCATCCGCTCCGGCAGCATCGCCTGCCGCCTCTCCGGCGGCCACGCAAAGCGCAAAGTAACACCTGTAAAACCGGCGCCCCGGAAATGAAAAGGGACTCTTAGACGACATCGCCCAAGCCGGGCGGTGTCTTGTTTAGCTTCCGGCTGACCAGGAGGCCCACAAGGCAAGAAACAGACATGCTCCAATCAAGCGAAACGGACGGCGGAGGCACCATGTATAAGGAACTGGGAACAGATGAATACTATGGTCAGACAATCACGATCAATCGCTGGGATTATCCGATCCCTTCCCGAGCAGTAGTTGGCAAAATACTTCTTTAGAAAGCGGGGCAACATGTGAATGAAAGCTACTGGTATTGTTCGACGCATTGACGACCTTGGACGGGTTGTCATTCCCAAAGAAATAAGACGGACTCTCCGCATCCGCGAGGGAGATCCGCTGGAGATTTTTGTAGACCGGGACGGCGAGGTTATACTCAAGAAATACTCGCCAATCGGCGAACTGGGGGACTTTGCGAAGGAGTATGCGGAATCACTGTATGAGAGTACGGGCCATATTACGCTTATTTCTGACCGCGACACCTTCATTGCACTGGCCGGAGGCTCCAAAAAGGATTATCAGGACAAGCAGGTCGGCGCTCTGCTGGAGAAATGTATGGATGGCCGCAAGACGATACTCGAAGCGGACAGCGGCTCCTATGAAATAACGAAGGATCATCAGGATGTGCTTTCTTCCTATGTGGCTGCCCCCATCATTTCCGGCGGAGATCCGATTGGAGCCGTGGTTCTGATGAATAAAGACGAATCGGTTAAAATGTCGCAGATGGAAGTTAAAATGGCTGAGACGGCCGCCGGTTTTTTGGGCAAGCAGATGGAGCAGTAATCACTCTCCTCTCATGTTCCCGCTTTCCATTTCGCCGCAGGGCGGAGCCGAGAGCGGGTTTTTGCTGTGCGGGACCATGTTGCGGTAAAATGCGGTATAATATAGAAATCCATTCTATCCAAACTTTATGAAGCAGGTATCCCATGAAATCACAAGCAACGGGTTCAAAGCTGCTGCAGGGCGCTTTTATCCTAAGCGCCGCCGCTCTGCTGTCCAAGCTGATCGGGGCGCTGCAAAAAATTCCGCTGCAAAATTTGGGTGGAGATGCCGTATTCGGCATATACAACACGGTCTATCCGATTTATACCCTGCTCGTAACCATTGCAATGCTTGGATTGCCTTCTGCTATATCCAAGATTGTGGCCGAGGCGGAGGCCGGCGGAAGCCCGGGCGAAGGCCGCACGGCGCTGCTGCGGGCGGCCCTTGTCAGCAGCGCGGCCGGGCTGCTCCTGGCCGCCGCGACCTATGCAGGAGCGCCGCTGATTGCCGGATTCATCGGCAGCAGC
>NZ_ASSC01000699.1 GCF_000520735.1 Paenibacillus forsythiae T98 | reverse complement strand
GCCGTGTGGCAGACCGAATTCCGGACCGCCTGCCACACCTTATGGCTGACCGAGAATCGGGCCGTGCTCACCCGGATGAGCGCCGAACCGGATTTTCTGCTGAACTCGGGCAGCTTGATTATCGGGCTGGACGGACAGCTTAGAAGCGGGCACCGCAAGCTGATCAAGGATGTATTAACCGGCTCGAGGTCGATTGGGCAGGTCATTGTATGGTGCGACGGCGACAAGTCCGGGCTGGACATCGCAAGAAGCGTGCGCGCCCTGCTGCCGCCTGCGTCTCCGGCGCGGGTGAAATGGATTGGGCCGGCTGCCGGGGACCGCCGGGGCGAACACCCGCGCTCCCGCCTTTTCCGCACATGGGAGTCCTATGAGGCGGCCGCGCTTGCCGGACTGGACCGGAATGAGGCAGGTGAGCAGGAAGCGGAAATGGGGGACAGGGACATTTGGAACATGTGGATGGAGCTTTGATTTCTATCTTTGGCGGCGGGGTGCCCGAGCATCTCCGCAAGGAATCGCTGCGGGATCTTGTCAAGCTTGCGGGGGTGCTGACCGAGCTGCGGGAATACTTCGAAGAACCGCTGAAAGTGCTGGAGATTCTGAAAATGCTGAACCTGATCCAGCAGGAGGCGCTCGGGCTGGACGAGCCGCTGGAGGACGCGGACGCGCTCTTTTACCGGTTCAGGAACCGCTATGGTTACGAGCCGGGAATTCCGATGGAGCGCCTGCTGAATGTGCTGCAGAAATATAACTGGATCATCCGCAGCAAGCGGAGACTTACAATGATGGATGTCGGCAAACGGATGATGGATATGCTGATCCGTCTGGCGAATGATTCGCTGGCCTATTATATGCAGGACGACGTGGCCCGCTCGCTGTTTCAGGCAAGACGGGATGCGGATCTCAGCGAGGCTTACGACGACAAGGGGATTTCCGGGGGTAACCGGCTGGCCAGCATGATCCGCAATGTGATGGATGCCGTGGACAAACTGAAAGAGCGGCAGCTTGAGCTGCTCGCCGACCGGAACGCGCTGCCGCAAATCCGGATTATTGTGGATCTGATGCAGGAGCTGAACGCGCGGATGAACGAGCGGCTGGACAAATTCACCACCTTCGAGGAAGGGGCTTCCTTTGCGCCCTTGCTCAAAAAAGGCACGGAAATTATGTTTGAAGGAACGCAGGTGTCTTTGGGAACACTGAATAAATTTCTGGGCTTCGCCCACTTGCAGCAGACCGAGGTCCGGTCCGAGATTTCCCCGCAGGCCATCCGCCAGTTTATTATCCGCTCCTTCTACAAAACCGCCGATTCCGAGCTGCCGAATGCCCATGAGATATTGAGCTTTCTGGAGCAGGACCGCGTACCCGGAGAGCGTCTGGACGGCATGTGGGTGCCCGTTCAGTTCGCCTCTCCCGTGTCCAACCTCCAACTGGCCGCGACCGTAAGCTATCTGGAGAACTATGTGCCTTCCACCGAGCCGATCCGGGAGCGTCTGGAGCCGGAATATGCGGAGGCGGAAGAATGGACCGAGGAGGAGCTTGGCGCTCATTTGGCGCAGATCGAGTGGCAGTTGACCAAAGCCCGAATCCGGACAGACGAGGCGGAGCGGATTCTGCTGGAGCGGGATTGCGTCGGTCTGGAGCAGCTTGTGCTAGAGGCGGGCTCGGAGCGCTGGAGCGATGCCTTGAACGCGCTGCTGGCCGTCTCCGCTCTGGTTGGCGGGCAGCGGGCGGCGATTGAACGGGGAGAAGACCCGACCCCGGATTTGCGGGCAGACGGCCCACAGGCCGAATGGCAGCTTGTGAACGAAGGAGGAGATCGGCATGTCGTTAGAAGAACCGGAGAGCTTGCACAGCAATCTGCCGCTGGGGGCGATGGAGCGGCTGTCCGCGGTGCTCAGCCCCGATGAGGAATATGCATTTGTGCAGATTATGTTCTCGTCGTCGGCTGCGGTCCGCAGCGGCAGCTTCGGCCTGTCCCGGCGCGAGGTGATGAAGATACTGAAGCTGGATCAGGGGGATGAGCAGGGATTTGCTTCTTTTGTGAAGAGGGTGAATCAATCGGTTGCCCGCTACTACAGGCTGATCTACGATGAGCGCAGAGACCGGGCGGTCGTGCTCATTCATGTGCCGGCCAGACAGGCGAGGGAGCTGCTGTCCTCCGAAAGTCTGGCGCTGCTGATGTTTATTTTTTACCATCAGGAGGTGCTGCAGAACGATTTCACCCTGTTCACCCAGCTGCTGGAGGCGTTCGGGCATGAATCGCTGGATGTAAGGCGGAAAATCCTGGCGAACCTGGATACGCTGATCAAGCTGGGCGCCGTGTCCCGTTATGAGAATCCGTCGAGTGAGGAAGCCTATGCGCTGACCTCGATCGGGGCGCGGCTGTTCTCGGATTCCTATCTGAAGCGGTTCGCGGAATTCAGCCATTCCCAGCAACTGAATATGGACGATGTGCTGAAGTTCTTTAAACGTTACAATCTGGAAGCAGGTGAGGGATATTGAACCCCTGGGCGCTGGAATTTAGCGGCATCCGCGACTTCCCGGATACGAGGCTGGAATGGGGCGGCCCGGAAGACCATGTGCTGATCGGCGGGCCGAACGGCTCGGGCAAATCAACGATTACCTTCTGCCTTGGAGCGGTGCTGGCTTCCGCCAAAGTGGATTTGGAAGGGCTGCGTTCCCGCAATCTGCCGCCGGACCGTGTATGGCAGGCCACGATTCAGCTTGTATTCGCCAACATCGGAACAAGTCCCGTCGACGCGGCCGCATACATCGGGTTCCGGCTGAATCTGGAGCAGAAGCCCGGCGATCCCTTGCGGAAGGAGTATTTTATATGCGAGGGCGACGAGCCGTGGAGTTGGACCAGGGAGACCCGCTATACGCCGGGAGACGGAACCAACCATCTCCATGAGTACCGGCATCAGCTCCAGCATAAATACAAAGTGGACCCGGATGCCTTTTACCTGATCTGGTATCAGCAGGATGTGAACCAGTTCGCTGTGATGCGTCCCGAGGAGCGCTTCCGTATTTTCAGCGAGATGACCGGCATCGAGCGGATGCAGCACAACTGGGAAAAGGTCAAGGAGGAACGCAAAGACGCCCAGTCGGCGCTCCAGACGGCGGAGAGCAACCAGCATTCGCACAGGCTGAACCTGGGCAACTGGCAGCAGGAGCGGGACCGGCTGGTCAGCCGGAACGAGCGGCGCAGGCTTGGCCTTGAGAGCGTACTAACCGCTTCGGCTGCCCTTGAGCGGCTGTACGGCAGGGAGCAGGAGCTGCTGAAGGAGCAGGCGGATGAGCTTGAAGTGCGTCATCAGGATGAGCTTGACCGCCGGATGAAGCTGGAGGAAGAGCATCAAGCTTACCTGAAGGAGCTGGAGGAAAGAACAAGGCGAATGGGAGAGCTGAACCGGAAGCTTGAGGAGGCGGAAGGCGAAGCAGCGAAGGAGCGCGCCTTGCGCGGGCAATGTAATGACGAGTACCGGCAGCTTGAAGATACGCTCCGGGAGCTGGATAGACAGATTCGGGCGATACCCTGCTCCAAGGGCGAGGTGGAAGAACGGCTCGCGCAGGACCGGGGGAAGCTGCGGGAGACCGAAGTGAAAGGCCGGGAGACGGAGGAGACCTACAAGGAGGCGCAGACGCATCTGGACTGGCTGGCTACGGAAATCGGCAAGCTGGAGTATGCTCTGGAGGAAGACTTCCGGAGGCTGGGCGACGCCAAGAAAATGCTGGCCCAATACGGGGGAAGCGCAGCCCTCGAGCAGGAAGCGGAGAGTCTGGAAAGCAAGCGGTCTTCCCTGCGGGACAGCGGGCGTGAACTGGAGCGGAGCATCCGGTCGCTTGAGGATGAGCTGGAGGCGCTGACCACGGGAAGCGGGATGTACAGCTTGAGGCAGGAAGCGTCGATCCGCCGTCTGCGCGGCCAGGGAGTGGCGGTCTATACCCTCCGCGATCTGCTGGAGCTGGATGAGCATATTCCGCTGGAGCGGGAGGATCAGCTTGAGGCCGTCAAATATACGCTGTTCGTGGATGCGAGGGGCTTCGCGGCTCCGACGGATGTGTACCATGTGGAGCTGCCGACAGTTGTTCCGGAACGAACGGCGGATGAGCTGCCTTTCCTTGGCCTCCGGGTGAAAAAGGATCTCGACGACCCCACCTACGCCGCCGCTCAAAAAGCGCTGTGGTGGGTTGGTGCGCTGGTGTCCGGCTCCGATTCTTCGAGAGCCCGCCTGAGGAATGGTCAGCTTGTTGATTCTCTGGGCCGGAGAGGCCCGCAGGAGGACAAGCGGTGGATTCTTAACCCTCGGGGCATCAAGCTGCGGGCGAAGCGCGCCGGCGAAGAGCTGGAGAAGCTGCAGCTTCAGCTTGGGATCGTCCGCCGCGATCTTGCGGAATGCGAGGAACGGCTGAATCTTATACGCTCGGTGCTGCAGCTTGTTAAAGAGGCGGAGATCGTCGTGGGCGCCGTCGCCGAGCGGGATTTGCGCGGGCGCGAGCTGGAGCGGAAGACCGGCGAGCAGAGGAAATGGGCGGAAGTCCGGGACGGCGCGGCGCAGGAGCGGCAGAGGCTGAACCGGGAGGCGGCGGAGCTTGCGGTCCGGATCGATACCTTTGAAGGCTACCGGCAAATCTATGACCGGGCCGACCGGGAAAGCGAGAACATCGAGCGGTTCAGACAGCTTGCCCTGGAGCTGGAAGCCTCCGCAGAACGGCTGCAAGGGCTGGAGAGAGCGCTTCAGGACCTGCTTGCGGAAAGCGACCGGCTGGACCGTTCGCTGGAATCGGCGAAGCGGCGGATCAGGGAGAAGCACCAGTATATCGAAGAGTCAAAGAAGACGCTGGAGGCGCTGGGCCGGGAGAAACAGGAGCTTTGGGAACGGCTGGAGGTCGCCGAGGAGAACCGCGCTGCGGAGCGGCAGTTTTTCAGCGATTGGACCGATCGCCTGCGAGCGGTGTACGCCGGACTTCTTGAGGAGTCCCCGGATTTTCCGCCTGCGCCGGACTGGAATCCGGCCCAGGCCAAGTCGCATAAGGAAGGCGCGCTGGTTCAATTAAATCAGGCGCTGGGCGAGCTTGTCGACGAGAACGCGCTGGAGAATTACGAGAAGGTCAAAGCGGAGTTTGAACGGGGCGAGCGCGAGGTGCAGGACGCCCGCATGCTGCTCCGCCAGCTGGAGGAAAGTCTCGCCGAGCTGGAGGATAAGCTGGTCAGCACGACCAATTATGAAATCAAGCGGGTGGGCAGCCGGTTTGTCCGCTACATGGACCAGTTCTCGTTTGACGGCGAAGTGAGCTGGGATATGCAGGAGATGAAGCAGGGCAATATCAAGTATTACCTGAACATCAAAGCCCGAAAGCAGGGACACCGCGGCCCGCTGGAGGAAGTTGGCATGAAGGGCCGGGGAGGACGCGTCGGCAAAGGGGTGTCGGGAGGCGAGGAATCGCTCAGCTCGCTTCTGTTCGCTCTCGCGCTGCTGAAGACGATCCAGGCGGAGCCGGGATACATTGTGCTGGACGAGTTCGACAGCGCCCTGGACGAAGGGAGAAAATCCAAAGTATTTGAGCTATACGAGCAGGAATTGTCCAGAAAGATGATTATTTTGTCTCCGAAATCCCATGAACCGGATTACTTGCGGCATTTTAACGAGGCGTTTGTCGTGTATCATGATGCGAGAGTTCCGAAAAGCGCAGTGATCAGAATGAAGAGAAAAGTTGAGAATAAGGTTTGAAAAAGCTTGAAGTTAACGCTCGGGATGGGGAATCCTGGGCGTTTTTTGTTGACTTCCGATGCGGATTGGGCTACTATAGCCATTGTTACTGAATTAGTAATTTAGTAAATTAGTAAATAGGTGATATTAAAATGCATTAAGGGACAGGGGAACGAAGACATGAAAATACCGACAACGCTAAAGCATAAACCGGTTATTGTATCCGAGAATTACGAGAACGTCGATGGCAGATACGCGAATCAATCGGACACGAAGGGCTTATCGCTCGGGTTGGCCCAGTGGAACGACCGGGGGAAGGTCGATATTTCCGCCAAGGTGTGGCGGCATACGGGAGAGAAATGGTCGAGACAATCGGAGGAGCTGCCGCTTCATCGGGTGCTTGACCTTGCCATCCTGGTGACCCGAAGCATGGTTCATTTCCGGGAGGCTTACCGCTACGAGAATCTGTATGATCCGGAGAATCCGGTGATTGATCGTGTGGGCCTTCAGGGGGACGCGATGACCGTATCCGTATGCACGGACAATGACAAAATCAACCAAGACATCAAGCTGTTCAGCCAGGCGCTGAGCGATGACAGCGAGCTGATCGGCGAGCGTCTGGGCACGCTGTCCCGAATTTTGAAGGAAATGGGCTACTAAAGTATTCAAGAGATCCGATTGAAGACCAGGGAGGAAGAATGATGTCCATGGATAAGCAAAAGAAGAAAGAGCTTGCGTCGGCTTATGTCCAATCGTTTCGGCCGATGGGCGTTTACCAGATTCGAAATGTGAAGAACGGCAAAATCCTGGTGCTGGGCAGCATGGATCTGACCGGCGCCAGAAACCGGCTTGAATTCATGCGGCAGTCCAATTTAAACAACATCCACGAACTGAAGCAGGACTGGAATGAATACGGCGGGGACAGCTTCGTCTTTGAGGAGCTGGATCAAATCAAGCCGCGCGAAGAGATTTTGAATGACAGATCCGAACTAAATGAGTATCAGGAAGAAGTAGATGCGCTTCTTGAGCTGTGGATCGAGAAGCTCCAGCCCTTTGGAGACAAGGGGTACAACAAGCCGAAGCGGAGGAAGTAAATAGGGATGGATACACTGAAACGGATGCCGGGTATCTCTCGCCTGTATGGATAGGCGGAAGATCTTGTTCCGCAACCGATGAAGCATCCGAGCTAACTGGAATTTCTCCCGTTAATCTTGCGGAAGGCAGATGCATTGGGTTCACTAACTGGAATTTCTCCTGTTAATTAGCGGGATATCTGATGATTACGGCAAAAACGGTAGATTTAGGGTGATGAAATCCCATTAATTGCTCGAAAAGCGGTTTTTCGCCGAAATTAGCTGGATGAAATCCCGTTAGCCGACCGGCCCCTTGCTTCGAAATAAACCGGAGAATTCGGAGACTGCCGGGAAAGCAGCTTTCTCGGCAGTCTGAGGATTCCGGATTATGCGGTTGCTTGCAAATGATCGTCCGTCGACGGATGGTTTGTCGCCTGGAGAACGGACGCGAAAGTCCACACAGTAAGACTTCGGGCTACTTACCCTTCCGTCTCAAGTGTCCGGCCTTCAAGCGGCTGAACCGGGCGATTATCATGCGGGAACAGGGTACGGAACGCGCCGATTTGCGCCTCGGACCATTCCACGGGCTGCTGAAGGACGATCCACTGCACCCCTTCGGTGCATGGCGGCGTAGTCAGCGAGCCGTGATAGCGGTAAGAGTGAAGATCTCCCGGCAGCAGCGCCTTCAGGTCGAACTTTCCGTCAATCGCCACTGCTTCCTCACTCTCTTCCCGGGGCAGCTGTGACCACAGCTTGTTCAATTCCGCGTTCTCCGCGCCGCCGTTAATCAGGATACCGAGCACCGCAATTTCCCCGTCCGCAGTCTTGTGAACGAAATGCAATTCCATTTCGTTATGCTTGCCACCCACTTCATGCTCGCTTGGCAAATGAAAGTGGAACTGCTTCAACGTGTAGGACTTTCCCTCTAGTACGATGTGGTTGTTCTCCCCTGACACATTGACCTGTATCGTATGTCCGTTGTTGACGAGAGACACCTCCGATGGCGAATAATCAACCTCCACCGGGGAGAGATGACTGTCCTTCTTCACATCGGGGGCCTCAATATCGATGGGAGATTGTTCCTTCCCCAGCTCACAGGTCTCGAAATCCTCTTCGAGCTCGCCCCAATGTTCAGGGGAGGTGTCTCCCTCATACGACCAGTGAGCCTTGGCGGCGGCCGGGGCGGCTGGCGCGGGTGAACTCTTCTCCGTGTTCTGCAAGGCTTGCTCCTTCTCCGCGCAGCCTGCCAGCAGACCCGTTACCAGCCCGCAGACCAGCAGCAGCCGGGAATACGGTTTCAGTAAACTCATTTCCATTCCTTCTTCCAGATTATGTATTTATAAAACTTTAATCATTTTACTTTATGGAAAAAACAGGTACAAGGGCGTACAGTCCCATTTCGAGTGACCGTCTTTTCCGGCATCGGATGGAGCCACAGCTCCGGTTTCATATTTATGCAGAGAAGCGGAAACGCCTGACGGCGTCCTTGGCGGATGCAAGTACGTTCCTTGTAGAAATATAAGGTCATCCATAAGCGTGAAACTTGCAGATTCCTATATTTCTAATAAGAACGGCCTTCAAAGTCATGGCATTGACTTTGAAGGCCGCTCTTCAATGATGTCTCTATTACA
>NZ_ASSC01000698.1 GCF_000520735.1 Paenibacillus forsythiae T98 | reverse complement strand
GGTCTCGCCGCAGGAGCTGATCCGCGAATTCCGGCAAGATCAAATCTCCCGGGAGGATATTATCGTCACCCCGGACATGCTGCGCAGGCTGCATCCTTCCCTCGGCCAGCGCGGACATTAAAAAGGATGCCCTGCCGCCTGCTTCAGCAAGCGCAAGGCATCCTGCATTCCTACGGCCGCGGCATTATGCCAATCCCCAGGTCGGCCAGCCCGGCAGCCCTATCTTGAACACTCTATTCTGTATCCAGCCTCATCCGGATTTGCTCCCCGTACTGCGCGAATGCGGCGCTGCCGTCCAGCCCGCGCTGCCGAAGCAGCTCCTCCAGGCGCAGCTTCTTCTCCGTCAGTCTGCGTCCGAGCTGT
>NZ_ASSC01000697.1 GCF_000520735.1 Paenibacillus forsythiae T98 | reverse complement strand
CGAGTCAGCCCCCTTGGGCCTCTTGGGTACCTCTCCGCAGCAAGATTTATTATATCATTTTACGAGGGTAATTGCAAGCTTAATTATGATCTGTTTGTTGCTCAGCCGATCTAAGCACCTTTTTTAGATTCTTCTCAAATTTCGCCCGGGGAATCAGCACACTATGCTGGCAGCCCGTACACTTGATTCGGATATCCATCCCCATACGGATGATCTCCATTTCATTCGTTCCGCATGGATGGGGCTTCTTCATCTGCACGATATCCCCGAGCTGAAAGCTTTTACGTTCCATCAGGCTTCTCCCCTTTTTCCTTGGCTTCCCCGGCCGCCTGCTCCAGCAGTCCCGTTCTTGCAGCTTGGCGCGCGGTCTGCTGCTCCGAATGGGTCACAGACCGTTCCTCACCCTCCAACGTCTTCTCCGCTGCTTCCGCCTGTGCTTGTTCAGCAAGCTCCGCTTCCTTCAGCGCATGCTGGTCAAGCGCATTTTTGATATCGCTCTGGATCTGACGCTGGGCCGCTTCCCTTTTATTGGGCAGTGTGTTGGCCGTGACCCGGACCACATACTCAGAAGTGCTCATGGATTGAATGCCCAGGATGTTCGGAAAGGCCACGACATTATGGTTGCGTTCTTCAATGCCTTGAAGCGCCTGACGGATGAGAGTCAGCGTTTCTTCAAGATTCTGTTCGATTTTCACCGGAACATCGACAATAGCCAAGGCGTTAGCCATCGAGAAGTTCGTCACATTCGCTATAGTTCCGTTTGGAATGATATACATTTCGCCGCTACTGCCCAGCAGCTTGGTCGTGCGCAGCCCGATCATCTCCACGGTGCCTTTAAACGAGCCTGTTGAAATCACATCGCCTACCGCAAATTGATCCTCCAGTATAATGAAGAAGCCGGTGATCACATCCTTGACCAGGCTCTGCGCGCCAAAACCAATGGCAAGACCCAGCACACTTGCGCTGGCCAGCAGCGGAGCTAGCTTGAAATTAAACTCCGATAATATAATCAGAATCATGATGAAATTGCAGACAATCGTTACCGTATTTTTCAGCAGTTCGCCTACCGTTGAGAAGCGCCGCGTGTTAACCAGAATTCCTCTTTTGGACTTCCGCTCCAACGAACGATCAATAACGCCGTATACCACCTTAATGATTATCCGTGTCAGGACGAATAGAAAAATAATGCGCAGGCCCGCAAACAATACATTGGCCCACATATCGGCATCGGTCACCCAGTTCCATATTTTATCCCTGAAGTGAACCGCCTGATTTACCGCCTGATCCACCGTACCTTGCGGGGTCTCGGCATTCAGCAGCCAGCCATGCCAATAACTCATTCCCTCCTCCTCCTTACTCTGAAATTAGTTTGTACCCGCCTTCTATCTCGTCCCTGTCATAGATGCCACGGATTTCAATGGTCTCTTCCTTAATGATCTGTTCAACCTTGGCAAGCTCACGGCGAAAG
Source organism: Paenibacillus forsythiae T98 (assembly GCF_000520735.1). Taxonomy (GTDB): domain Bacteria; phylum Bacillota; class Bacilli; order Paenibacillales; family Paenibacillaceae; genus Paenibacillus_AQ; species Paenibacillus_AQ forsythiae. Next base: position 24,821 of record NZ_ASSC01000697.1, on the reverse strand, counting down.
AATTGGATCGACATCGCGCAGCCGGCGGTTATATCTTTTGGCGTCGGACAAGTATCAATCTCTATCTCGGCATACTCCAGCAGCATCTCGGCGCGCAGCGCCTGCTGGGTAGAATCAAACGCTATCAGCAGCTCATCGTTCATTGGTCACACTCCTCATAGGCTTCACGGCTCATCTCTTCTTCCTTAAGTATAAAACTGCCCTTCTATCCATATACTAGCTAGCATCAAGTAGAAATGCGGAAAGGAAGATTATATGTATTATTCCTCTAATCCAGCGCCATTGCAAGAAATGTCTTGTTTAAAAATATCACATACCGACCCTGAAATCTATTCTGCGATAATTCATCGGTTGCTATTCCATTTCTCCCGCGCCCGCGCAGGCGCCCAGATTGTGGTTGTCTGCATCGGCACTGATCGTTCGACCGGAGATGCTCTTGGACCACTTGTCGGCACCGCTCTGTCCCGCTTCCACAGCCCGCTGTTCTCTCTGTATGGAACGCTCGACAATCCGGTCCATGCCGTCAATCTGGAGGAGACGCTGAACCTGATCCGTGAGCGCCATGAGGAGCCTTATATCATTGGCATCGATGCCTGTCTTGGGCATTCCACAAGCGTCGGTTCGATTCAGGTCGTCGAAGGTCCTCTGCGCCCCGGAGCCGGCGTAAACAAACAACTGCCGCCGGTAGGCGATATCCATTTAACAGGAATCGTTAACGTCGGCGGCTTTATGGAATATTTCGTATTGCAGAACACACGGCTCAGCCTTGTCATGAAGCTATCGGAAATTATCGCTTCCAGCCTCTTTTCGGCCATGAAGCAGTGGCATACACACTCTAAATCCGCTGCAGCGCAAGAGTAATTACTTCCTGCTCCTCAGGGGACAACGGATATTGCGACACCCCTTCCTGAAGCGTCTTGGCGTAAATATAGGAATTATCGCGGCTGTGCAGGCTGGTCAGCACCATGCCGGTCCGGCGATCATCGAGAATTGCCAGCGAGAAACTGAGATCGTTCCCGCGCTCTCCAAATGCATTGTAGCGCTTCAGAGCCACATGTCCTTTTATGCTTTGCATTTTCAACTGAAGCGCTTCTAGAGCGGTCTTTTGCAGCTGCTGGGTTTCTTCCAGTTGGTCGTTCTGATTTTTCAAATCCACCAGCAGGCTTTCCAGATCTTCAATTCCCGTTCCCGACATCATAGCATTATATTTCCGCCGCATCGACCGCAGCTTGCCACCCTGTACGAGAACGAGGACGAATATCACTGCCAACAGAATAGCCATACCCGGAATTAACCATTGCAGTTGATCGCTTATAAATTGATTCATGTCTGACATCGATAAGACCGTCCTTTTTCTTTATCTGCTGCGCTGCCCGCCATAGAGCTCCTTCATTGCTTGCAGCATTATACCGACATCTTGTTCTGTCGTATCCACACCTACGCTCACTCTTACCGCGCCGCTCTGCAGCGTACCCGCCGCTTTATGCGCCAGCGGTGTGCAGTGCATCCCGGCCCGTACGGCAATGCCGTACTCCCTGTCCAGCCTGTGAGCAATTCCCGCAGACTCTTGGCCCTCTATGACAAACGAGAGCACCCCCGTACGCGGAGCGCCTACAGCCGGACCAAGGAATCTAAGCCCGGAAATATCCCTCATTCCTTCCATTAGGGATTGAACAAGCTTCCATTCATGCTTGCGTATATTTTCCGTACCCAGTGACTGCACTTTCTGCACACCTGCGAGCAGTCCGGCAATCCCCACTGTGTTTTGCGTCCCGGCTTCATATTTATCAGGCCTTACATTCGGCTGCTCGCTATACTCGGATTGGCTGCCAGTACCTCCATGCATAAGTGGCTCCAAATCCAGCTTCGGCGAGATATACAGCCCTCCTGTTCCCTGCGGTCCAAGCAGCCCCTTATGTCCAGGAAAGGCAAGCAGATCGATGTTCATCTTGCCTACATCAATATCCAATACACCGGCGCTTTGAGCCGCATCCACCAAAAATACCGCTCCATTTGATTTCGCTATATCCCCTATTTCCCCAATAGGCAAAATACTTCCAAGCAAATTGGAGCTATGGCTGCAAATAACCATTCTGGTATTGGGCTTGAATGCTTTATTCAATTCCTGCAGATCGATCTGCCCTTCCAGGTCGACCTGCAAATAGTCAACTTCAATCCCCTTGGTCCGCCGCAAATATTCCAGTGGACGCCGAACCGAATTATGCTCGGTCATCGTTGAGATCACATGATCCCCCGGGCGGAGTGTCCCTTGAATCGCTGTATTAAGCGACATTGTCGTATTATGAGTAAACGCGATGTCCTGCGCATTCGTTACGGCGAACAATTCCGCAAGCGCCATTCTCGCTCGAACCAATACTCTGCCGGTCCCCATAGCAAGTGAATAATTCCCTCTTCCCGCGTTGGCCCCTGCATGTTGCAGCGCGTCCATCATAGCTTGAACAACCTCCGCAGGTTTTGGCCATGAGGTTGCTGCGTGATCCAAATAGACAAATCCCTTCAAGTTCCCGCCCCCTTAAATTTTGAGCATCATGCTCTATCGTGCAAAAAACATATCCATCATTATCCTTTACGGATAGATCAGGATATGTTTTCCAGACATTAATCATTAATTCCCGAGCAGTTCCAGCAGACGTTCCAAATCCTGAGCACTATAATAATTCAGTTCAATTTTACCCTTATCCTTGCCTTGTTTAATTTTCACCGTTGTCTTAAACCGTTCACGCAAAATTTCTTCCACGTTATCAATATAAGGATCTCGTTTAACAATTTTGGCCTTTACTACACCTGACGGTTTGCGATCCAGGTTCTTCACCGCTTCTTCCAGTTCCCTTACACTCCATTGCTGATCTACACATTGTTTGGCAATCTGCTTGATGAGTTCCGGTTCCTTCAAGCCTACAATGGCACGCGCATGCCCCATCGAAATTGTTCCACGTGAAACAAATTCCTTCACTTCTTCCGGAAGTGTCAGCAGCCGCAAAAAGTTGGCAATATGGGAACGGGATTTACCAACCTTTAAGGACAGTTCCTCCTGTGTAAGTGAAAATTGATCCATCAGTCCCTGATAGGCAACGGCTACTTCCATCGCATTCAAATTTTCCCGCTGCAGATTTTCGATCAGTGCGATCTCCATAACCTGCTGATCGCTAAAGCTGCGGACAACAGCTGGAATGGTTGCCTTCCCGCAGTACTGCGAAGCGCGAAATCTGCGTTCGCCAGCGATAATCTCATAGCCTTTAAGTACGCTTCGCACAATAATCGGCTGAATCACACCATGCTGCCGAATGGATTCGGCCAACTCCTGAATGCTCTCTTCATTGAAGTCTTTTCGTGGCTGGTAAGGATTGGCGCGTAGCTGTGAAAGGGGGATTTCTACTACTTTATCATCTTCATTTATGGACAAGGAAGGGATTAAGGCATCCAGTCCTTTACCCAAACGCTTACTCATAAGATAACACTTCCTTTGCCAACTCATAATACACTTCCGCACCTTTGGAGCGCCGATCATAAGTGATAATGGATTGTCCGTGAGATGGCGCTTCGCTTAGCCTGATATTGCGCGGAATAATCGTTCGGTACACTTTTTCCTGAAAATACTTCTTCACTTCTTCAATAACCTGTATCCCGAGATTGGTCCGGGCATCGAGCATTGTCAGCAGAACTCCCTCAATTTGCAAATAGGGATTTAAATTCTTCTGCACCAACCTGACTGTATTTAAGAGCTGACTCAAGCCTTCCAGCGCGTAATACTCACATTGAATAGGAATAATAACGGAGTCGGCCGCAGTCAGCGAATTAATCGTCAGAATGCCCAGAGACGGCGGACAATCGATAATAATATAATCATAATTCTGCTTCACAAGACCAAGCGCTTTCTTGAGCCGCAATTCCCTTGATATCGTCGATACCAGCTCAATTTCCGCGCCTGCCAGCTGAATAGTAGCCGGTATGATATGAAGGCCTTCGATCTTGGTCTCTTGAATGGCTTCATGCGGAGGAATGTCATCAATGAGAATATTATAGATGCAGTTCGCCACATCCGCTTTATTTATGCCTACGCCGCTTGTGGTGTTACCCTGCGGATCAATGTCAACAAGCAGTACCCTTTTGCCCAAAGTAGCCAAACCGGCCCCCAGGTTAACAGAAGTCGTTGTTTTACCGACACCGCCTTTTTGATTTGCTATGGCAATAATTTTGGACACTTATTTCACCTCGAATAGTTGGGAAAATCTTGTAGTCATTTCACATTGATGAGATAGATTACATTTCCGTCTTGAGAAAATCATACAACGCCAGACAAGTCGCAGAAAAGGCGGCCATCACCTCAGGGCCGCCTTCAGCTATGCATCACTTTATCTTTTTGGAATTTGGATTACAATCTCATAATGGTCGCCATGATCCTTCTCAGAAGTCTTGATTTCCATGCCTGAACCGGTAACCATATCAATCGATTGACGAATGGTATTAAGCGCCAACCGGACATCTTTTGTATATGAGATTCGTTTTGTCTTTTTCACCTTGGAAGCTTCCTTATAGAAAGCAATTCGCGCTTCGGTCTGCTTTACATTCAGCCCTTTGGAAATAATCTCTCCGAGCACTTTAAGCTGCATTTCCTCGTTATCCAGCGATAACAGAGAGCGGGCATGTCTTTCCGTAATCTTCCTTTCCATCAAAGCGGCTTTAACTTCCTCCGGCAGCTGAAGCAGCCGAATCTTGTTGGCAATGGTGGATTGGCTTTTGCCGAGCCGCTGCGCGAGACTCTCCTGGGTCAATTGATGCAAATCAATCAGCTTCTGATAAGCAACCGCTTCTTCAATGGAAGTAAGATTCTCCCGCTGCAAATTCTCAATCAAGGCAATGGAAGCCGCCTGTGAATTGTTGAAGTCGCGAATGATTGCCGGGATATTCTCCATGCCCAGTTTCTTGACCGCTCGCCAGCGCCGCTCCCCCGCAATGATTTCATACTGAGAATCTTTCATACGGACGACAATCGGCTGAATAACGCCATGAGTCTTGATAGTCTGGCATAGCTCATCAATCTTCTCATCATCAAAAATCGTACGAGGCTGATAAGGACTGCTGATTACTGCATTGACCGGGATTTGCTTGATTTCTTCTCCGCTGCTCCGCTCGGTAAACCCAAACAGTCTGGTGAATTGTTCTTTCATTCCGTTCATTACCACCTAATTTCATTATAGTACGATCTTGACCTTGAATCGGAAACACAATCGTACAAATCAAAAAACTTTATGCGGTTCAGGCACAACTCAGCACTATGCCGGTCGAAATGCTCCTCTAAAAAGTCTTGAATTGGACGAATGACTGAGAGAGGCTCAATTCGGTTCAGCGTCATATTGCCACAAGAATGAAAAAACATCAACGTGCCAGCGGCGCCTCTTGCACCGTATTGCTACTATATTATTCTATCACTTTTCCGTCCATAATCCTATTCTTCGTAGGGACCTATTTTCCTTCTTCCGTCCCCCGTTTTAGCTGCGGGAATGTTTAAACCTTCGCCCGCTGACCATCTCCGGTGTCCCTGATTTACAAGCCCCAGCGCGGATAATAATCGGAGACATAGCAGGCTCTCGAAACGAGCTTTACGGAGAAAGCTTTTGGAAGCTTGCTCTTGCCCACAACTCCAAACCCTTCCTCTTGTCCTTGCCGTGATGTCATTTTTCAAGTCCAACTTACCTCATTATGTAGAAAAGCCGACCGACTCCGATTCTTCACTTCCCCTTTGCTCTTCACAAATGAATTTCAAAGCATTCTCATGCTCAATCAATCCAGTTAAAAATAGTGAGAATAACCCCCTTATAATTTGCATAGGGCCGCCTCCCATAAGGAAGACGGCCCTGGAGAACCCAAACCCTGACTCCAAATGTTTCACGTGAAACATTTAGAGAAGCGGGCTTTTGGCGGGTATTCCCGCTTTGCGTGGATATTTAACCGGTGTCACACCAGTTTTGCGTATAATAACGATGTGCCGCGCTGAATCTTCAATAGGTAAACTGAACGATTCCACCTTTTCCAGCTGACCCCGCAGTTCTTTAAGACTGAGCTTGGATTCGCTTAGCTCCTCGGCAGGATCGTTGCCTTTCATAGCGGCAAAAATCCCATCCTTACGGACAAAAGGCAAGCAGAACTCATTCAGCAAAGCCATTCTTGCAACCGCGCGCGCCGTTACCAGATCATAGCTATCCCGATGTGATGCCTGCCTGGCAATATCCTCGGCCCGCCCATGAATCAGCTCGACTCCTTCCAGCTTCAGCTCATTGCAGACATGCTGTAGAAAAGAGATACGCTTACTCAGCGAATCAACAATAGTCAGCTTTAGATGAGGGAAAGCAATTTTAAGCGGTATGCCGGGGAATCCCGCCCCCGAACCAATATCTGCCATTCGTTCAACTTCGGTTATATCTATGAAGAAAGCAAGCGACAAGGAGTCGTAAAAATGCTTCGTGTATACCTGCTCCCGCTCGGTAATCCCTGTAAGATTCATCTTTTCATTCCAGCTAACAAGCTCCCGGTAATAACCTTCAAACTGGTCCAGCATGGAGGAGATTGAAATCCCCTTCTCTTCCAGCCGCCGGGCAAATTGATCTTGAACGGTATCCATAGCGTTTCTTATCCTTTCGCAGCGGTCACCCGGTTATAGTGCTCCAAGTGAACCAGTAGGATCGAAATATCGGCTGGTGTTACGCCGGAGATCCGGGAGGCCTGGCCGATGGAGATCGGACGGATCTTCGCCAGCTTTTGCCGGGCTTCAATAGCCAATCCATGGATGTCGCTGTAATCGATATCCTCCGGAAGCTTTTTCTGCTCCATCTTTTGCAGCCGCTCCACATGCTGAAGCTGCTTGTCAATATAACCGGCATATTTAATTTGAATTTCGACCTGCTCCTTCATCTCCGCATCCAGAGCGACCGGCGGCGGAGAAATCCGCTCCACAAAGGTATAATCCACTTCCGGCCGGCGCATCAGGATAAGGAGATTGCTGCCATCAACGATGGGCGCTGATCCTTTTTCCTCCAAAGCAGCATTCACTTCGGATGGCTTCACCTTGGTGTCCTGCAATCTTTGAATTTCCTGCTCCACCTTCTGCTTCTTGTCCATAAAGGCCGCATAGCGCTCTTCGGAAATCAGTCCGATTTCATGGCCAATCGCGGTCAGGCGCAGATCGGCATTGTCGTGGCGAAGCAGCAGACGATACTCTGCCCGGGAAGTAAGCAGACGGTAGGGTTCGTTCGTCCCCTTGGTTACAAGGTCGTCAATCAGTACACCGATATAGCCCTGCGACCGATCCAGAATAACCGGTGCTTTGCTCTGCGCCTTGCGGGCGGCATTAATTCCCGCCATCACACCTTGGCCCGCGGCTTCCTCGTATCCGGACGTGCCATTGATCTGACCTGCGGTGAACAGACCTGGCAGACGCTTCGTCTCCAGGCTCGGCCACAGCTGCGTAGGCACCATGGCATCATATTCAATGGCGTACCCGTTGCGCATCATTTCTACCTTTTCCAGCCCCGGAATCGAGCGTAGAATGGAGAGCTGCACATCCTCGGGCAAGCTGGTGGACAGGCCCTGAACATAGTACTCCGCAGTGTTTTTTCCTTCCGGTTCAAGAAAAATCTGGTGCTTCGGCTTGTCGCTGAAACGAACTACCTTATCCTCGATGGATGGACAATAACGCGGTCCTGTTCCTTCAATAATACCGGTAAACATCGGGGCGCGGTGCAGATTATTTTTAATAATGGCATGAGTCTCCTCCGAGGTATAGGTCAGCCAGCAAGGAAGCTGCTCGTTACCTGACGATTTCGTCTCATACGAGAAGAACTTAGGGTGCTCATCACCAGGCTGGATTTCTGTCTTGGAGAAGTCAATCGTATCCTTGTGCACGCGCGGCGGCGTACCGGTCTTGAAGCGCACCAGCTCAAAGCCCAGCTCACGCAGATGCTCCGATAGCTTGATCGAGGGCTGCTGATTGTTCGGACCGCTCTCGTACGTGGTCTCGCCCATGATTACCTTTCCCCGGAGATACGTGCCCGTAGTCAGAATAACCGCCTTACTGCGGTAAATTGTCCCCGTCTTGGTCACAACTCCGACGCAAACGCCATTCTCCACAACGAGCCGCTCCACCATTCCCTGACGCAGCGTCAGATTAGGCGTCTTCTCCATCGTTTCCTTCATGGTATGCTGATACAGAAACTTGTCGGCCTGGGCGCGAAGCGCGTGTACAGCCGGTCCCTTTCCGGTATTCAGCATACGAAGCTGAATGAAAGTTTTATCAATATTACGGCCCATTTCACCGCCCAAAGCATCGATTTCACGCACAACATGACCCTTCGCCGGCCCTCCGATCGACGGGTTGCAGGGCATGAACGCGATCATGTCCAAATTGATCGTCACCATCAAGGTGCTGCAGCCCATCCGCGCAGCGGCAAGGGCGGCCTCGCAGCCCGCGTGGCCCGCACCGATGACGATCACGTCATAGCTTCCTCCTTCATAACTCATTACATTTCCTCCTTTATATTAAACACGGCGCTCTCGGCCATGCGTCTTATTTTCCTAAGCAAAACTGTGAAAAAATCTGGTCAAGCAGCGAATCAGCCGCCGTATCGCCGACAATCTCTCCGAGCTGTTCCCAGGCAAGCCGGACGTCAATCTGGATCATGTCGATCGGCACCAGCTGTTCCGCTGCCTCATAGGCATCCTGAAGCGACTTATGCGCTTGCTTCAACAGCGCGATATGACGCACATTGCTGACATAGGTTAAATCGCCGGAGTCCAGCTTTCCTCCAAAGAAGAGCCCCGAGATGGCTTCTTCCAGCAGGTCGAGGCCTTCCTCTTTCAGCACGGACATGGAGACAATCGCAGATTCATCGAAATATTGCAGTAGCACACTTTTGTCCAATTGCGACGGTAAGTCCATTTTATTCATGATACATAAAACTTGTCTACCGTGGATTTGTTCCATTAAAGTTAATTCATCCTCATGCAGAGGCTCGCCTGCATTCAGCACAAGCAGAATAAGATCTGCCTCGCCGACGGCGGCTTTGGACCGTTCGACGCCAATTTTCTCCACTACGTCCATCGTTTCACGGATACCGGCTGTGTCCAGCAGCTTGAGCGGAATATTGTTAATCGTAACGAACTCTTCAATGACGTCCCGCGTCGTTCCGGGGATGTCCGTTACAATCGCCTTGTTTTCTTGCGCCAGCGCGTTAAGCAGCGAGGATTTCCCTACATTGGGGCGGCCGACAATGGCGGTTGTAATGCCTTCGCGCAAAATTTTTCCCTGAGTCGCCGTCTTAAGCAGCCGGTCAATCCCTTCCATCACTTCACGGCTCTTGTCTTTGATATACTCGGCCGTCAGCAGCTCCACATCATGCTCCGGGTAGTCGATATTCACCTCAATGTGGGCGAGCAGCTCCAGCAGACTTTGTCTGAGACTCCCGATCCGCTGTGACAATGACCCTTTCACCTGCTTCAATGCGACGGAAAAAGCACGATCCGACTTGGAGCGAATGAGGTCAATGACCGCCTCCGCCTGGGACAAATCGATTCGGCCGCCAAGAAATGCCCGCTTGGTAAATTCCCCTGGCTCCGCCAGGCGGATCTGCTGCTGGAGCAGGACATCCATCACTCTTCGCACCGAGATGACGCCCCCATGCGTACTAATCTCCACCACATCTTCAGTCGTAAAAGACCGCGGCGCCCTCATAACAGTGACAAGCACCTCTTCCATAATCTCGCCATTGCCGGGGCTAACGATATGTCCATAGTGAACGGTATGGCTCTCGCTTTCCGTCAGCGGAATCCGGCTACGGAACAAAGGCGCCACCTGCGTAATGCTGTCCGGTCCGCTTACCCGGATAATGGCAATGCCTCCCTCTCCTACCGCCGTCGAAACGGCGGCGATTGTATCACTGAGCATGCTTACCTTCACCTTTCCTAATGATATAATCAAGCATCCTGTATACGTTAAAAAAACAATGACCCCTTTACAGTGTCAAGGAGTCATTGCGGCTATATTCTCTACTTCAATGTAATAACAACACGGCGGTTCGGCTCTTCGCCCTTGCTGTGGGTGTTCACCTGCCGGTGATCCTGAAGTCTGGAGTGGATAATCTTCCGCTCCTGCGACGACATAGGCTCCAGCACAACTTCCTTGCGGGTACGAACGACCCTGCCCGCCAGGCGGTCCGCCAAATCCTCAAGCGTCTTCTTGCGCCGTTCCCGGAAATTCTCCGCATCCAGCACAAGACGGATAAAGCTGTCGGAATAACGATTGGCTACAATATTCACCAAATATTGCAAAGCATCGAGAGTTTGTCCTCTTCTGCCAATCAACAGTCCCAAATCCGGACCGGAGATTTGCAGGGTATCTGCATCCTTGGCGCGAATGACCTCCACCTCTACGTGGAGTCCCATGCTCCGGGCGACATCCACAATGAAACGAATGGCCTCCTGATAAGCTTCCTCTACCGGTTTCCCGGAATCCTGGCGGGGCGCGCCCCCGATCGCCTCTTGTCTCGTCTCTGTTTCATTCTGCTGAGGCAGTGAAGGAGCACTCGCCGCTGGCACCGGTGCAGGCTCAGGCAGTAAAGTCAGCTCTACCTTCGCATTCTTCGCACCGATCAATCCCAGGAATCCTTTTGAGGGCTGTTCAAGCACGGTGACCGTAACTTTATCCTTTTCGGCCGCCAGCTGGGCAAGTCCGCGCTTTACAGCTTCTTCAATGGTTTTCCCTGTCGCGACGACTTTGTTCATTTCGACTTTTTGGCCTCCTTCAACTTCGCTCCCTTGCCGTTGCTGTCAGCACCAGCGTCTGCCGTTTGGGGAGTACCTTGTCCACGGTACAGGAAATAGTTCTGACCGATGGTGTACAAATTGCTGAATACCCAATAAAGCGGCAATGCGGAAGGGAAGTTGTAAGACATAATAAAGATCAGAACCGGATAGACCATCAGCATGAACTGCATCGGGCCTTGCTGCTGCATCGGGTTCATCGACGACATCATCTTTGTTTGCAGGAATGTCGTTATCGCGGCAAGCGCCGGCAGGATGAACAGATGGTCGGGTTTCCCCAGCTCCAGCCAAAGGAACGAATGCTCCCGCAGATGGGGATTGTAATAAATCGAGTTGTATAGAGCAATAAAGATCGGCATTTGTACGATCAGCGGCAGACAGCCGGCCATCGGATTGACCTTGTTCTCCTGGAACAGCCGCATCGTTTCCTGCTGAACCTTTTCGGGATTGTCTTTATATTTTTTCTGGATTTTTTGCAGCTCGGGTTGAATGGCCTGCATCGCCCGTGAGCTCTTCACCTGCTTCATCGTCAGCGGAAGGATGAGCGTACGGACAATAATCACCATTACAAGGACGGCCAGAGCATACTCGCCGTTGAACCATTTGGCAAAGGTCTCAAGCGCCAGAGCAAAGTAATAAACGACATTACTCTGCCAAAAGCCCCCATTCTTCAAATCCTCCGTCGTATGCGTAACCGTGGCCGATTGACCGCAGCCTGACAGGACAGCCACCATCATGACCATTGCCGCGATGAGGAGAAGCCATTTTCCTCGTTTAGTCTTCAATAGAGACACTTCATAACCCCTCTCTTAAACATTCCATTGCACCGTAAATCATACCATAATTATGAAGACAAATAAACAAGCCTCGCCGTCCCATCTATTTGCGCGAAGCCTTGAGCAGCCTGGCTTTGCGCAGCACATGCAGCACGCTTTTTTCAAGCTCCGCGTAGCTCATGTCCAGCGCCCCTTTTCTGACGATGAACACCATATCCAGGCCGCTTGCGATCTCGGCTTCATGATGGCGCACAATCTCCTTCACCAGTCTTCGCATCCGGTTGCGGACAACGGCGTTGCCAACCTTTTTGCTGACCGATACGCCGACCCGGAACCGCTCGACCTGCTTTCGGCTGAACCAGTACACCACAAACTGATGGTTCGCAAACGACTTCCCATGTCTGTATACGCGGCTGAAATCGGCGCGGTTTCGTAAACGCAAGCTTTTATGCACGGGAATCTCCTTGTTTCAAAGGGCGGTAAGGCCCTCCAAAATTTTTCTTCTTATTATATTATAGTCACCCTGGGAGTTCATTAAACGAGGGCGACGAGGGCGGCAACAGACTTAAAGCGCAATTCGTTATTCCCCCTGTTATGCAAGAAGAAACGGCTAAGCCGTTCTCTAAGGAACGGTACCCGTTTCTCGCAGACATATAAGAGGATAAGCGCGCAGCTTATCCTCTTATATGTAAAAAAAGACCACCGCAGTGGTCTTGTTGGCCTGACTTACGCACTCAGAACTTTTCTGCCTTTCAGGCGGCGGGCAGCCAGCACTTTGCGGCCGTTTTTCGTGCTCATTCTTGCGCGAAACCCGTGCACCTTCTTGCGCTTGCTCACATTCGGTTTGAACGTCGGTCTCATGTATTGCACCTCCCTTGCAGGAACTTAATGGACTGTCTATAAACGGCATGGCCGTCCCGGTAGGACAGTATCTACAAGAACATCATTTTCATTGATCTGAGAAGATACCTCACAGAAAACACCTTTATACATTAAAGCATAAAGCGGACGCAAAAGTCAACCGGAATCCAGCTTCTCTCTTCAAGGCTCAACAACATTTTATCCACAGCGCACAAAGCAAAATGAATCATCCACAATCCTTCAAAGTTATCCACCTGTGCCCAACAAGCGACGAAAAACTCCCCGCCACATGGACAACCTGTGTATAAAAAAATAAATGTCTGCCGGATCATGTCGAATACTGAACAAATTATCAACAATATGTAGTATTGTGACTATCAATTATACACAAGTGGTTGAATTTGTGGATAAAATCCATGGGTTCATTGAAAATCAAGGGGAGTTTTGCTATGATGGTATTACTTTTGATTGTGAATAGATTTGAATGTCCTCCATATTATCAACAAGTTGTGGATAAAGTTGTGAACAATTCAAGTTTATCCATATTTTTTTGTCTTCTCTTCCTGCGTATTGGGGATAATATTATCCCATCACCATATTTTCTTCGATATTTCCACTTCATGGCTTTAGCCACATTTGGAAGATTTAAAGGAGTGACAGTGTGTGGACAGCCATACTTCCGAACTATGGCAGCAGATTTTATCGATTATTCAGACCAAATTGAGCAAGCCAAGTTTCGACACGTGGTTTAAGGCGACCAAAGCGATCTCCTTCAGCTCCCAGACGCTCATTATTTCGGCGCCAACCACCTTCGCTGTCGAATGGCTTGAGAGCAGGTATACGAAGCTGGTCGGAGCTACGGTTCTTGAAGTCACCGGAAAGCAGGTGGACGTCAAGTTTGTTATAGAAGAGAACAAGCCTGCGGAGCCTCTTGTGCAGATTTCGCCCGGGCCTCCGGCTGTATCCCGCGAAGAAGCCCAGACGCATATGCTGAATCCGAAATATACGTTCGACACCTTTGTCATCGGTTCGGGCAACCGGTTCGCCCACGCGGCCTCGCTGGCCGTGGCCGAGGACCCGGCCAAAGCCTACAATCCCTTGTTCCTGTATGGCGGGGTTGGACTTGGCAAAACCCATCTGATGCACGCGATCGGACATTATATTCTGGAGCACAAGCCGAGCAATAAGGTCATTTATATCTCGTCCGAGAAATTTACCAATGAGTTCATCAATTCCATCCGCGACAACCGCGGGGAGAGCTTTCGCAACAAATACCGCAATGTCGATATTCTGCTGATCGATGATATTCAATTCCTGGCGGGCAAAGAATCGACGCAGGAGGAATTTTTCCATACGTTCAATGCGCTTCACGAGGAGCGCAAGCAAATTATCATTTCGAGCGACCGGCCGCCGAAGGAAATTCCGACCCTGGAGGAGAGGCTGCGTTCCCGGTTTGAGTGGGGACTGATAACGGACATTCAGCCGCCGGATCTGGAAACGAGAATTGCGATTTTGCGCAAGAAGGCCAAAGCCGAGAACCTTGACATTCCAAATGAAGCGATGATGTATATCGCCAACCAGATCGATACGAACATTCGTGAGCTGGAGGGCGCCCTCATCCGGGTTGTCGCCTATTCTTCGCTGACCAACCAGGACGTGACAACGCATTTGGCAGCCGAGGCGCTGAAGGACATCATCCCGTCCAGCCGGCCGAAGATGATTACCATTCAGGATATTCAGCAAAAGGTGGGCGAATATTACAACCTGCGGCTGGAAGATTTCAAAGCGCGCAAACGGACGAAAGCCGTCGCTTTTCCAAGGCAGATTGCCATGTATCTCTCCCGCGAGCTGACCGATTACTCACTGCCCAAGATTGGCGAAGCCTTCGGAGGCCGGGACCATACGACCGTTATTCATGCCCATGAAAAAATAAGCCAATCCATCAAGGTCGATCAAGAGCTGTACAAAGTGGTCAACAATATTTCCGAAAAAATTAAAAATCCTTCTTAAGCAGAAGAAATAAACAAGCCTATACACAATCTATTCACATGTGCGTAGGCTTAATTTTATGCGGCCAGGGCAACTTATCCACATATTCAGCGCCCCTACTACTAATACTATTTAAAATATTTAAACAATCTTCATCTAACGCTTCGCCATCTTTCAGCTAGGAGTGAAACTATGAAAATCAACATTCTTAAAAATGAACTTAACGAATCCATCCAACACGTATCCAAAGCGATATCCAGCAGAACAACGATTCCCATTCTGACCGGTATCAAGCTGGAAGTCAGCCACCAGGGCGTTACACTAACCGCAAGCGACACGGATATTTCCATCCAATCGTTCATTCCTGCGGAAAATGACAGCACCCAGATTGTCAAAGTCGAACAACCGGGAAGCGTAGTGCTTCCTGCCAAATTTTTTGTGGAAATTATTAAGAAGCTGCCTTCCTCGGAAATTCAAATGGAGGTCAAGGGAGGCTTTCAGACTTATATTTCAGCCGGAGCGACGGAGATCCAAATGGTCGGCCTTGATCCGGAGGAATTTCCCGTCCTGCCAAACATCGAGGGTAATGAAACCATCTCCTTGCCCGGTGATTTGCTGAAGGAAATGATCAAGCAAACGGCTTTTTCCATCTCGAACCAGGAGACAACGCCGATATTAACAGGTATACTATGGAATCTGCACGACGGAGAGTTCAAGTTTACGGCGACGGACCGCCACCGGCTCGCGACAAGAGCCGCCAGGCTGGAAGGAACGGATGGCATCCATTTCGGCAATGTTGTCATCGCAGGCAAAACACTGAATGAGCTCAGCAAAATCATTCCCGATCAGAACATGCTCGTCGATATCGTTGTAGCCGACAATCAGGTGCTTTTCAAGCTGGACCGGGTGCTTTTTTACACGCGCATCCTCGACGGCATTTATCCTGATACTTCTAGAATTATTCCAAGTGTCTACAAAACAGAACTGACCTTGGACACAAAAAAATTGAGCGAGTCCATCGACCGGGCTTATTTGCTGTCCCGAGAGGAAAAGACGAATATCGTCCGCTTGCAGACGCTGGAATATGGGGGCATCGAAATTTCTTCAAGCTCTTCGGAACTGGGCAAAGTCCGGGAAGAGCTTGAAGTCATTGATTTCAAGGGAGACCCGCTGAAAATCTCGTTCAACTCCAAATATATGCTGGATGTGCTGAAGGTTGTCGACAGCGAGCAGCTGACGATCGCTTTTACCGGCATGATGAGCCCGATTATTCTGAAGCCGCTGGATGAAAGCAAATCCCTGTACGTCATATTGCCTTATCGCACGACCAACTAATGCCGCAATACTCCCTTGTGGATAAATGGGCGGAGAGGAAAGAAGTTATGAAAAAAATAGTTATCCACAGTGGATATATTAAACTCGATCAATTTTTGAAGCTCTCGGATTGTGTATCCACAGGCGGGATGGCAAAGGCTCTTCTTCAGGAGGGCCTTGTGCTTGTGAACGGAGAACCGGAGGATCGCCGGGGCAGAAAGCTGTACCCGGGTGATAAAGTCGAAGTAACGGGAGAAGGGCTGTTCGAGGTAACGGGCGGAGAACAACAAGAATAGTCAGCCGTACCCTGCATGGGAGGAACGCTTTCGTGTTTGTTAACAAAATCAGCCTGCGGCATTACCGCAACTACGGATCGCTGCTGCTTGAGGGCCTCGGAGATGTCAATCTGATCCTCGGACAGAATGCCCAGGGCAAGACGAATCTCGTTGAGGCGCTCTATTGCCTGGCGATGACCAAGAGCCACCGGACCTCCAAGGACCGCGAGCTGATCTCGTTTGACGCTCCGGACGGCGCGGCTCATATCGAGGCAGAGCTTCAGCGGAAATACGGAAATTTGAAGCTTGAGCTGACACTGTCCCCGCAGGGGAAGAAGGCAAAAATTAACAGCCTGGAGCAGCGGCGCCTGAGCGAATTTGTCGGTTCGCTGAATGTTGTCATGTTCGCGCCGGAGGATCTGGAGATCGTCAAGGGAACGCCCGGCGTCCGGCGCCGTTTTTTGGATATGGAAATCGGCCAGGTTCAGCCAAGCTATCTCTTTCATCTGCAGCAGTATCAGAAGGTGCTCCTGCAACGAAGCAATCTGCTCAAGCAGCTATGGGCCAAAAACGGGGCGGGAGCGGATATGCTGGAAATATGGGATGCCCAGCTTGCGGAGCATGGTGTTAAAATCGTTAAAAAAAGGAAACAATTCATAAAGAAGCTGCAAATATGGGCAGAAGAGATTCACAAAGGGATTACAAACGGCGGCGAAGAGCTGAAATTAAGGTATGTTCCTTCTTTTGGAGAGCGTGAGGAGGAAGATGAAGCTGTCTTATTGAACAATTTTATGTTAAAGTTATCACAAACACGTGAACAGGAAATCCGGCGAGGAATGACGCTGACAGGTCCCCATCGGGACGATCTGTCCTTTTTTATCAACGGCAGGGAAGCCTCCGTCTACGGCTCGCAGGGGCAGCAGCGCACAACCGCCCTTTCGCTTAAGCTGGCCGAAATTGAATTGATCCATGAAGAAATTGGGGAATATCCCGTCCTGCTGCTTGACGATGTTCTGTCCGAGCTTGATCCGTACCGTCAAACGCAGCTGATCGAAACATTTCAAAGCAAAGTCCAGACTTTCATTACGGCCACCGGAATTGAAAGCCTGAATACCGATAAATTAAAAGGTGCAATCCAGTATCGCGTCCACAGCGGGATCATAGAGTCTTAAATGAGCGGAGGAAGACCATGTATATTCATTTGGGCGGGGAAAAGATTATCCGGTCTTCAGAACTAATTGCCATATTCGATATTTCGATTGAGAAATCCTCCAAGCAGTCTAAACAGTTCGTAGCCGCCGCTTTGAATGACAAAAGACTGGAGCGCATCGGAGAAGAAGAAGCCAAATCCATAGTCGTTACTCAGAACGTTGTGTATTATTCCCCTATTTCTTCTTCCACACTCAAGAAAAGATCCAGAATGCTGCTTGAAAGCTGAGGCTCATGCGGGCAGTGATAATCTGAAAGAAGTAGGTGAAGGCATGTCAATGAATCAACCGACATATGATGAGAGCCAGATTCAGGTGCTTGAAGGGCTGGAAGCGGTCCGTAAGCGTCCGGGCATGTACATTGGTTCAACCAGCGTAAAGGGCTTGCACCATCTCGTATGGGAAGTTGTCGATAATAGCATCGACGAGGCGCTGGCCGGTTATTGCGACAAAATCCAGGTTATTGTGCATGAAGACAACAGCGTCACCGTCATCGATAACGGACGCGGAATTCCTGTCGGAGAGAACACGAAGCTGAAGAAATCGACGCTTGAAGTCGTCATGACCGTTCTGCACGCGGGAGGCAAGTTCGGCGGCGGCGGATATAAAGTATCGGGCGGCTTGCACGGGGTAGGCATTTCAGTCGTGAACGCACTCTCGGAAAAGGTTGTAGTCACCGTCAAGCGCGAGGGACACGCATACCAGCAGGAATACCGCCGGGGCGTGCCTCAATATGATATAAGGACCATCGGCGATACCGATGAAACGGGTACCAAGACCACTTTCCTTCCCGACCCGGAGATTTTTACCGAAACGACCGTTTATGACTATAATACGCTGCTTACCCGGATTCGCGAGCTGGCCTTCCTGAACAAGGGGATCGAGATTTCCCTTACGGATGAGCGAACCGGCGCCTCAAGCACCTTCAAATATGACGGCGGTATTATCGAATACGTGAAGTATCTAAACGAGAAAAAAGAAGTGCTGCACGAGGAGCCCATTTATGTCGGCGGTTCCCGCGACATGATTCAGGTCGAGGTTGCCCTCCAGTACAATGATTCATACACCGAGAATATTTATTCCTTCGCCAATAACATTCATACCCATGAGGGCGGCACGCATGAATCCGGATTCAAGAGCGCCTTGACGCGGATTATCAACGATTATGCACGCAAGAGCGGCGTCATCAAGGACAACAGCTCCAATCTGACCGGAGACGATGTCCGTGAAGGATTGACGGCAATCATTTCCGTGAAGATTCCCGAGCCGCAGTTCGAAGGCCAGACGAAGACAAAGCTCGGCAACAGCGAGGTTCGCGGAATTGTGGAATCGCTGTTTGGCGAGAAGCTGCAGGAATTCCTTGAGGAGAATCCGGCGATTTCCCGCCGTGTGCTGGAGAAGTCGCTGCAGGCCTCCCGCGCGCGGGAAGCAGCGCGCAAAGCCCGCGAGCTGACGCGGCGCAAGAGCGCCCTTGAGGTCAGCTCGCTGCCCGGCAAGCTGGCGGACTGCTCGTCCAAGGACGCTTCTATCAGCGAGCTGTTCATCGTCGAAGGCGACTCCGCCGGCGGATCGGCCAAGCAGGGGCGCGACCGGCACTTTCAGGCGATCTTGCCGCTGCGCGGCAAAATTCTGAACGTGGAGAAGGCGCGTTTGGACCGTATCTTGTCCAATACCGAAATCCGCGCGATTATTACCGCTCTGGGAACGGGCATCGGGGATGACTTCGATTTGTCCAGGGCCCGTTACCATAAGGTTGTCATCATGACGGATGCGGATGTTGACGGCGCCCATATCCGTACCCTGCTGCTGACCTTCTTTTATCGATATATGCGTAAAATTGTCGAAGCCGGCTTTATCTATATCGCCCAGCCGCCGCTGTTCAAAGTGGAGCGCAACAAGGTTGTGCGTTACGCAGGCTCTGAGCCTGAGCGCGATGAGATTATCGCTTCCTTCGGTGAGAACGCGAAGTACAACATTCAGCGCTATAAGGGTCTTGGCGAGATGAACGCCACACAGCTTTGGGAGACGACGATGGACCCTGAGAGCCGCAGCATGCTGCAGGTGACTATTGAAGACGCCATTCTGGCCGACAGCATTTTCGACACCTTGATGGGAGATAATGTGGAGCCGCGGCGCGATTTTATCCAGGAGCATGCCAAGTCGGTCAAAAATCTGGATATTTAATAACGGTGTACTGGCCGGTGCCAGCATCCACCTGTCAGCAGCCTCCGGTTGCCGCCCAGCGGGCGAGCGGCCCGGGGCTGCTTTTTACGTAAGGCGGATGATGATGTGGACAAGTTAAGGATTAACGGCCACGTTCAAGCTTTACGGCTTGAGGACAGGCCCGTTTTGCCAAAGCCGGCACGGCCGTAGGCGGTGGCGTAACGCCGGATTTTTCGGTAAATGGATTTGTCTTCAAACATTTTAAACGCAATGAGAGAAGGCAGCGTATTGACCTCAAGAATCCATAGATCGTGATGATCGTCTATGGCGACATCCAGGCCGATTTCCTTCATGCCCGGAAAGGCTGTCTCCAGCTGGCGTCCGGTATCTACACCAAGATTTTTCAGATGGGAGATCGTTGCCAGGCGCTCGTTAGGATTCATGTGTTCCCCCAGCAGTGATTCGGCAGTTAACACCCGGCCTCCGTTATGATAATTGGTCACAATTTTCTGCGGAGCGGCCACTCTGCCGAGCAGTCCGGTCGTTTCCCAGCGGCCCCCGGGATTTTTTTGGACAAGCACACGCAGATCAAACGGCCGTCTCTTGTGGTTCAACAGACTGATTCCTTTTTGAATCAAATACAAACGTCCCTTGGTCCTTTCGTATATGGCCTGATGCAGCTCCTCAATTGAACGATACGCCTGGGCTTTAGTGCCATAACGGAGAATGTACATGATACTGGCGGGGCGGCTTTCTTCTTTTTCCATGTGTTCAACGGACTTTTCCATGCCGCTGGGGGTCAAGTTCAAGCTTCGGCGTTCTGCACGCATGACTCCGCTTCCGTAAGTTCCGCGGTCCGGTTTGATATAGACGGTCTCATGCAGGCCAAGCATCTCGCTGAGCGCGGCAGAATCATATTTGCGGGTATCGGGAATGTAAGGCGTCAAGGTGCGGTTAAGCAGAATGACTTCGGTCTTGGCCCATTTGCTGGGAACCCGTTGAATTCTCATGTTGCTCCTCCTTTACACTGTTGAAATATAAGGACAAGTGTTCTAAACAATGGTATAATCGAAGGATATGGGATGATCTCTTGGGCGATGTTATGGAGCGGTTGGGCAGTGTGAACTCCATACATTCTATGAGCCGTTATAATATGCGGACAGGGCTAATACCCGGGTACCGGGCAAGAAAATCTTTTAAATGAACGCTATAAACAGTACGTTTAATTGTGCTGGTTTTGTGAAAGGAATATAATTAAGGGTAGCGGTTTTTTAACTGAAGGAGGTCCAGCAATTCATGGCTGAACAAAATAACCCGCAAATCAGGGATCAGGATATCGGTGTGGAAATGCGCGATTCCTTCATGGCCTACGCGATGAGCATCATTGTAAGCCGGGCTTTGCCGGACGTACGGGATGGGCTCAAGCCGGTGCACCGGCGCATTTTGTTTGCGATGTCGGAGCTTGGTATGTCACCGGATAAGCCGTATAAGAAATCGGCAAGAATCGTCGGTGAAGTCATCGGCAAATATCATCCGCACGGCGATTCGGCCGTTTATGAGACGATGGTCCGGATGGCTCAGGATTTTTCTATGCGATACATGCTGGTTGACGGGCATGGCAACTTCGGCTCGATTGATGGAGATATGGCGGCCGCGATGCGGTATACGGAAGCCAGACTATCTAAGATTGCCATGGAAATGCTGCGCGATCTGAACAAGGAAACGGTCGATTTTATACCCAACTATGACGGAGAAGAGCATGAACCGGCGGTTCTGCCTTCCCGTTTTCCGAATCTGCTGGTCAATGGGGTATCCGGTATCGCCGTAGGGATGGCTACCAATATTCCGCCGCATAATTTAGGCGAGGTCATTGACGGCGTACAGGCTATGATCCGCAACCCCGAAATTGGGCCGATGGAGCTCATGGAATATATCAAGGGGCCGGATTTTCCGACAGCTGGATATATTTTGGGCCGCGAAGGCATCCGCCAGGCGTACCAGACGGGCCGCGGCTCGGTAACGATGCGCGCGAAGGCTCTGATCGAGGAAGAGAATAACGGCAAGGCGCGGATCGTTGTCAACGAGCTGCCTTATCAGGTTAACAAAGCACGCTTGGTGGAGAAAATCGCCGAGCTGGTGCGCGAGAAGCGGATTGACGGCATCACCGATCTGCGGGATGAGTCGGATCGCAACGGCATGCGCATCGTTATCGAAGTGAGACGGGATGTTAACGCGAATGTCGTGCTTAACAATCTGTACAAGCATACTTCAATGCAGTCTACATTCGGTATCAATATGCTGGCCATTGTCGGCAACGAGCCGAAGGTGCTGAATCTTCGGGACGTGCTGTACCATTATTTGCAGCATCAGATCGAGGTTATCCGCCGCCGGACGGAATTCGAACTGAAGAAGGCGGAGGCCCGGGCGCATATTCTGGAAGGATTGCGCATCGCGCTTGATAACCTGGATGAAGTTATCGCGCTGATCCGCGCTTCGCGTACGGTTGATATTGCGCGCGAAGGCTTGATTGAGACCTTTAGTCTCAGCACCGAGCAGGCACAGGCGATTCTGGATATGCGGATGCAGCGCCTGACCGGCCTGGAACGCGACAAGATCGAGAACGAGTACAACGAGCTGCTCGCCAAAATAGCCGAGTACAAGGCCATTCTGGCTGACGAATCGCTTGTGCTCGAAATTATCAGCAAGGAATTGCAGGAGCTGCGAGACCGGTATTCTGATGAGCGGCGGACCGAGATCACCATCGGAGAAGAGAGCATTCTTGATGAGGATCTTATCCCGCGCGAAGAGGTCGTTGTTACCGTTTCGCACACCGGCTACATCAAGCGGCTTCCGGTAAGCACTTACCGCAGTCAAAAACGCGGCGGCCGAGGCGTAGTGGGCATGGACACGAAGGATGAGGATTTCGTCGAACATCTCTTCGTCAGCAATTCCCATAACTATCTGATGTTCTTTACCGATAAAGGCAAGGTATACCGGATCAAGGCGTACGAGATTCCGGAGCTTGGCCGGACTGCGCGCGGAACGCCGATTATTAATCTGCTCCAGATTGAGCAGGGAGAGAAGATCAGCGCCGTCATCCAGATCGAGGAAGCCGACAGTGATAAATATCTGTTCTTTGCCACCCGTGAAGGAATTGTGAAAAAGACGCCGCTTGAGGATTACAACAACATCCGTAAAGGCGGGCTGATCGCCATCAATCTGCGGGAGGATGACGAGCTGATTGATGTGAAGCTTACCGACGGCAAGCAAAAGCTTATTTTGGGCACGACGGACGGAATGTCCATCACCTTCTCGGAGGAGGATGTCCGTTCTATGGGCCGAAGCGCAACAGGCGTCAAAGGCATTACCCTGGACGAAGGCGATCATGTTATCGGCATGGATTGCATTGATCAGGAGTTGGATGTGCTTATCGTAACTTCTAAGGGCTACGGCAAACGTACGCCCGCCGGAGATTACCGCCTGCAGACGCGCGGAGGCAAGGGGATCAAGACCATCAACCTGACGGAAAAGAACGGCCCTGTGGTCAGCCTCAAGGTCGTTAAGCAGGAAGAGGATCTGATGATCATCACGACGGGCGGAACCCTGATCCGGATGAGTATGGACGGCATCTCGACCATGGGGCGCTATGCGCAGGGCGTGAAGCTGATCAATATCCGCGATGAGGATGCCGTGTCTACCGTCTGCCGCACCGACAAGAGTGAGGACGAAGATGAAAGCATACTGTCCGATGAAACCGCGGAAATCAATGGGGCTGCGGACTCTGCCGGAACTGACGGGGAAGATGACGGAGAAGCTTTGGAATAGGAAAAAGTAAAGAGAGCGCTGCGGGTTCATTACCGGTGGGTGCTCTCTTTTTTTGACTGAATTCCTTCTTTGGCGTCCTTTTAGACTAGTCGCTTGTCCATATCCATAATATAATTAGGTAAATAGTACCTATTTGTTAGGAATAGCGGGAAAGTAAAGGGGCTGAATGTATGACGAGCATATCGGTGGCGGAAGTAAAGCCGGGTTCGAAAGTGAGTAAGGACGTCATTACGCCTTTAGGGGGCGTGTTATTTGTTAAAGGAACAATACTGCTGCCGCGCGATATGGAGATTCTGGAGGCTTTTCTGATTCAGCAGGTGGATATTGAAGGCTCCGAGGAGGAGGTTCAAGCCCTCGAACAGGCAAAAGCTCCCTCTATAACTGCGGCTAAATCCGGAGCGGTCATTACAGCCGCTGCGCTGGCCAGGAGCGGTTCCGAGCTGCACGAGGAGTACGACAAGATGCTGGCGCTTATCAAAAAATGTTACAGCCTGGCCGACGCTGAGGTTCTGCCGATCTATGAGCTGCGAAGCTGCCTGGAGGCTATGATCGCCCATATCAAGGATTACCATGTGCTCAATTATTCCCCGCGTACGCTGAGCGAGCAGGATTACATTTATCATAACGCCGTGCTGTCCGCGCTTACCTCGTATAAGATTGCCCAGTGGTGCGGCTATCCGCAGAAAGAGTGGCTGCAAGTGGCCTTTGCCGGTCTGCTGCATGATATCGGAAATGCGAAGATTGACAGCTCGATCATGCAGAAGCCCCAGCCGCTTACGATGACCGAGAGAAATGAAGTGCGCAAGCACACGACATACGGATATCAGATTTTGCGAAAAGTAACGGCTATTAACGAGGGAGTCCGGCTCGCGGCTCTGCAGCATCATGAGAAAATCGACGGATCGGGTTATCCGCTCCGGCTGCGGGGAAGCCAGATTCATATATACGCGAAGATCGTCGCTGTGGCGGATATTTTCCATGCAATGACACTGGAGCGGATCTATAAAAAGGCGCAGTCGCCCTATCTCGTTCTGGAGGAAATTCAAAAAGAAGGATTCGGCCAACTCGAACCGTCAATTGTACAGACCTTCATACACAAGACGACGGAATTGCACAATGGAACGAAGGTGCGTCTAAACGATGGCCGGCAGGGGGAAATCATCTTCTCCGATCGGAGCAATCCTACACGCCCTTTGGTAAACGTAGAGGGCAAAATGATTAATTTGGCACATTCGCGTCAGCTGTATATTCAGGAGATTTTAACGTAAGGTGGAATTTTAAAATACGAATTGTGCTGCGAATACATCGCCTCTTGGAAGGTGCTTGGTTGGCCTGGAGGGAATGTGGCTTGCCACTGATGCCAGTTGGCGGGTTTGCGTACTGCGCAGAGCCCGCCTATTTTTATGGGCTGCGGCTGTGGCTTCAAAGCGGCCGGGAGCGATAGGACCTCACGAATCTCTCATATTGCTAGAGCCCAGCACCGCTGTTCAATCGCCAGATGAATAACTATTTTTAAAAAAACTATTGCAATATTTCGATATTCATGGTATATTCTAATTCCGGCCAAGAAATACGAG
>NZ_ASSC01000696.1 GCF_000520735.1 Paenibacillus forsythiae T98 | reverse complement strand
CAGCGCCTCGCGCAGCACAAGATGATAGTCGCGGCCCCAGGCCGATCTCGCCAGAATGCCCCTGCGCTCGCCCGGCTCGGATTTTGGAGGATTGTCCATTTTGGACGGATAGGCTACCGCGATGGCGATAATGGACTTCGGCCGTCCTTCCCGCAGAGCGGGGATGGTCCGCTTGTCCAGGTCAGGCTCCTCAAAGCCGGAATCATAGCCCTTGTCCCGGTGCTCCTGCAGCAGATTTTTCAAAAAAAGAAACGGCTCCGCTGTCGCGAACCCGATATCGTCAATACCGAGCGACGGCGCCGCCTCCTTGATTTCCTTCTTCAAGCTCTCCCACCTTGGGGGCGGGGGCGCATAAGATGTAAATTCCGGGGTGTTCATTCCCTCCGCCTCCTTTCAGGTCATCGTATACAGCCAATCTTGTTGGCCGATAGCGCCGCAACAATAGAAAAGCATATCTCCCGGCCGTTTGCAACGTCCAGGGATGATATGCTGAGGTAGACAAGGAACCGTCTGCCGGCTCCGGTGCTGCTGCTCTTATATGGTTAATGTTTCCGCTTTCGCAATGCCGGCCAA
This sequence comes from Paenibacillus forsythiae T98, assembly GCF_000520735.1. Classification (GTDB taxonomy): domain Bacteria; phylum Bacillota; class Bacilli; order Paenibacillales; family Paenibacillaceae; genus Paenibacillus_AQ; species Paenibacillus_AQ forsythiae. The sequence goes on along the minus strand of NZ_ASSC01000696.1, from coordinate 1,549 downwards.
CCTGTCCTTTATTGCCCGACGATGCTCAGCTTCCGCACAGATTTGAAGATCTGGTTCTCGCCATAACCCATCGCTTCGTACAGCGGGAGGGCGGCCTCGTTATGCTCGTCGCCGACGAGATAAATTCCGATGACCTTGCGTGCCTGAAATCTGCTCTCCATAGCCGATACAAGACTTCTGCCGATTCCTCTGCGGCGATGATCGGGATGGACGGCAATGCGGAAATAACAACCATAATTTCTCTCAATCGTGCCAATTAACGCTCCGACAATTTCCCCTTCTTCTTCGGCAACAACAATGAGATCGGAATCCCACGAAAGCTGTCTGGAGAAGGGCTCGATGGTGTTCTCGAAACATTCTTCGGATAAGGCGGTTTGCAACAGCTCAGTTACTGGGCTTACGTCGCTTAATTGAAAGGAACGAACGTGCATTCTTTACAGTCTCCCTTTTCTTTGGCTTTGGATTTTACAAAAAGAAGGAGTTCCCTTTATAATCCGGAGGGCATAAAAAGCATCAAATAACGAGGAATACCTGCTTTCCTTTCTATTAAAGCATATATTTCGGGCGATATCATTACTTTTATCGTGTAAACGCTTATAAGTAAGCGGATACATAGCACTTTATGCAAATTGTTCATCTTTCAGGTAAATATTAGTGTATCTGTTTCTTTTTTCAGGAAATATTAATGTAGTTAACATCGGCTTAACATAAATTATGGCTGTTATAAGTCGGAGCGGGCGGGGTATTTTACTTTATAAACATTTTAGTTTGTTTAGTGTTGCATTCTCGTTTCATATACGGTTTAATATTAATATCGGCTTGGAAGCAGGCCCTATTATTGGCATCAGCATAAAAGATTATGGCGCTTTCGCAAGCGGCAGAGTCTTTTATCCATACAAATTCAAAATTACAATTTCAGGAGGGATTTTTCCATGGCATTTGAATTACCGGCACTTCCTTACCCAAACGACGCTCTCGAACCGCACATCGATGCAACAACGATGGAGATTCATCATGACAGACACCACAATACGTACGTGACCAACCTCAACGCCGCACTGGAAAAGGCACCCGAATTGCAAGGCAAAGGTCTTGAAGAACTGATCTCCGATCTGGACGCCGTACCGGAAGCGATCCGCACTGCGGTACGCAACAACGGCGGCGGACACGCCAACCATTCCCTGTTCTGGGAGACTATCGGCCCGAATGCTGGCGGCGCTCCAACCGGCGCACTGGCTGCGGCAATCGACAGCGAGCTGGGCGGCTTCGAGAAATTCAAGGAAGACTTCGCCGCGGCTGCAACAACCCGCTTCGGCAGCGGCTGGGCCTGGCTCTCGATCAAGGACGGCAAGCTGGCCATCTCCAGCACACCTAACCAGGACAGCCCGCTCATGGAAGGCGCGACTCCGCTGCTTGGACTTGACGTATGGGAGCATGCCTACTACCTGAAATATCAGAACAAACGCCCGGACTACATCAAAGCGTTCTGGAATGTTGTGAATTGGGACGCCGTTGGCAAGCTCTACGACAGCGCCAAGTAAACCGCTGA
>NZ_ASSC01000695.1 GCF_000520735.1 Paenibacillus forsythiae T98 | reverse complement strand
GCGGCCTGCTGATTGCGCTGGGCTTCGCGATCGGCGGCATTTATGTCTTCGACCATCCGGGTTCGATCGGCGAAACATTGTTCACAACCGGTAAATCGGCCTTTGCCCTGATGATTCCAATCTTAGGCGCATATATTGCTTACTCGATTGCCGACCGGCCTGCACTAGTGCCCGGGATGATCGGCGGATATTTTGCCAGCACGAACGGGTCGGGCTTCCTTGGCGCTCTGCTTGCCGGCTTTGCCGCAGGTTATCTGGTACTCGCGATCAAGAAGTATCTGAAGCTTCCCAAAACAATGCAGGGCCTGATGCCGATTCTGATTATTCCGCTGTTATCCGCAGCCGTTATGGGGCTGCTGATGGTGTTCGTTGTTGGAGAGCCAGTTGCCTTCGTCAACAAGGCTTTGGCGGACTGGTTGAATTCGCTTAATGGTACAAATGCGGCAATACTTGGAATTATTCTTGGACTGATGCAGGCTTTCGACATGGGTGGTCCGGTCAATAAGGC
>NZ_ASSC01000694.1 GCF_000520735.1 Paenibacillus forsythiae T98 | reverse complement strand
TTTGGCAGCAGGTGCTCGGTCTTCCCCAAGTGGGAGTACAAGACAACTTCTTCGAAATCGGAGGCCACTCGTTGCGGGCAACGACGCTGGTCGCGATGATGCAAAAAGAGTTGGGTGTCGACATTCCGCTGCGGGCAGTATTCCAGGAGCCGACCATCGAACAAATGGCGCACATGATCGAAGGCCGGGAATCGTTCGCATACTCGACAATTCCCGCGGTTGAGCCGAGAAGCTCCTATCCTGTTTCTTCGGCGCAAAAACGATTGTACATCCTAAGTCAGATGGAAGGCGGAGAACTCAGCTACAATATGCCGGGCGTCATGACAGTGGAAGGGGCGCTGGACCGGGAACGGCTGGAAGAAACATTCCGCAGGCTCATCCGCCGCCACGAATCGCTGCGAACCGGCTTCGAACTGGTAGACGGGCAACTGGTGCAGCGGATATACGAGGACGTCGCATTTGCGGTGGAGTATGAGCAGGCCAGCGAAGAAAAATCGGCGGAGCTCATTCGGGAATTCGTGCGCCCCTTCGATCTGAAACAGGCGCCGCTCTTGCGGGTGGGACTGATCGAGATGGAGCAAGATCGCCATATGCTGCTGTTTGACATGCACCATGTCATTTCCGATGGCGCCTCCATGAGTCTATTCATTCGGGAATTTGTTCAGTTGTATGAAGGAACGGAGCTACCGCCGCTTCGGATTCAGTACAAGGATTATGCGGCATGGCAGCGGACGGACGTTCAAAGCGCACGGATACGCAAGCAGGAAGCCTACTGGCTGGATGTGTTCCGCAGCGAAACCCCCGTACTGGAGCTGCCGACGGATTATGCGAGACCTGCGGTAAGAAGCTTCCGGGGGCATACGTTTGAATTTGTCATCGGCAGCCAAAAGAGCGAACGATTACGGGCGCTTGCGGCACAAACCGGCTCGACGCTGTTCATGGTGCTGCTCGCTGCTTATACGACGCTGCTGGCCAAGTACAGCGGACAGGAGGATATTGTCGTAGGGACGCCTATTGCCGGAAGAAGGCATGCGGATCTGGAACCGATTGTCGGGATGTTTGTCAACACGCTGGCCATCCGGACGGCGCCGGTTGGGGAGAAGACGCTCCATGCCTACGTACAGGAAGTGAAGGAAACGGCCTTGCGAGCGTATGAAAATCAGGATTATCCGTTTGAACAACTGATCGAGACGCTGGATGTGAAACGAGATGGAAGCCGGAATCCGCTGTTTGATACGATGTTTGTCCTGCAAAATACGGAACACGAGGAACTGAGCATCGAAGGACTGACCTTCACTCCTTACCCGAGCGAACAGAATGCGGCCAAATTCGATCTCACACTCAGCGCGGTGGAGAAGGACGGAGAAATCGCCTGCATCATCGAATATGCGAGTTCGCTGTATAAGCAGGAGACCATCATACGGATGGCACAGCACTTCGAACAGTTGATCGACGGCATGGTGGAGAATCCGCAGACGAAACTCTCGCTGCTCGAGATCGTCACTCCACAGGAGAAAGCGCAAATTCTGAACGTATTTAACGATACGGCAGCCGATTATCCGCGGGAGAAGACGATTCATCAGTTGTTCGAAGAG
>NZ_ASSC01000693.1 GCF_000520735.1 Paenibacillus forsythiae T98 | reverse complement strand
GGTAGCCGATGACGGGGGAAGTTCGGGCATACTCCGCAGCGAGCTGCAGATGCCGCCGCCAGGCGATATCCGCAACGTGCTGACGGCCATGGCCGATGTTGAGCCGCTGATGGCGGACATTATGAAATATCGCTTCAGCAGCGGAGAAGGTCTGGCCGGGCACAGTCTCGGCAATCTGATCTTGGCCGCGCTTACCGATATATCGGGCGATTTCGTCACTGCCGTCCGCGAGCTGAGCCGGGTGTTCGCCGTGAGGGGAAGAGTGCTTCCGGCAGCGGGGGAAGCGGTGGTGCTGAGTGCGGAAATGACGGATGGCCGCATCGTGACCGGAGAGTCGAAGATTCCGGAGGCCGGCGGCAAGATCAAGCGGGTCTTTCTGGAGCCGCCCGATGTCGAGCCGCTGCCCGAGGCGCTGGAGGCGATCCGGTCCGCTGATGCGATACTGCTCGGACCCGGCAGCCTGTATACCAGTATTTTGCCGAATCTGCTTGTGCCGAAGCTGGCGCAGGCAGTTGTCGCCTCCAGCGCGGTCAAGATGTTCATCTGCAATGTGATGACGCAGCCTGGGGAAACCGACAACTATACGGTAAGCGATCATCTGCAGGCCGTGTACGATCATATCGGAATGCATCTGTTCGACTATGTTATCGTAAATAATGGTGAAGTTCCGCCCGAAGTTCAGCGTAAATACGCCGAGCAAGGGGCGAGTCCGGTCGAACTGGACACGAAAGCCATGAATGATCAGCGCTATAAGCTGATTGCCGACAAACTGGTATTGTTCAGGACCTATTTGCGGCATGATACGGATAAGCTAAGCCAACATATTTATCAGCTGATTCAGGACTGGATTACACGAAAGAGGTGAGAACCTTGTCTTTTGCGGCACTGACCAAAAAAGAATTGACGATGGTCGAGAGCGGGCCTTGCTGCGAGAAAGCGGAAATGTCGGCGCTCATCCGGATGAACGGATCGGTGCAGCTTTCGAACAAGAGGATCGTTCTCGACATCTCAACGGAGAATGCCGCGATTGCAAGGCGGATTTATTCCTTGCTTAAGAAATATTACCATGCTCATATCGAGCTTCTTGTGCGTAAAAAAATGCGTTTGAAGAAGAATAACGTCTATATCGTCCGTATCCCGGCCCGCGTCGAGGAGATTCTGCAGGATCTCAAGATCGTCTCGGAAGGCTTTGTGTTTACGGACGGAATCGACAAGAGCATTGTCCGCAAGAACTGCTGCAAACGCGCGTACCTCCGCGGCGCTTTCATGGCGGGAGGGTCGGTGAACAATCCGGAAGGCTCGTCCTACCACCTGGAGATTTCCTCGATGTATGAAGAGCACTGCAAGGCGCTGGTGGAGCTGGCCGAAGAGTTTCATCTCAACGCCCGCTGCATCGAGCGCAAGAAGGGGTTCATCCTGTACATCAAGGAAGGCGAGAAGATCATCGAGTTCCTGAGTCTGATCGGCGCCCACCAAGCGCTGTTCAAATTTGAAGATGTCCGGATCATGCGGGATATGCGCAACTCCGTCAACCGGATCGTGAACTGTGAGACGGCCAATCTGAACAAGACGATCAGCGCGGCGGTTCGCCAGATTGAGAATATAAAGTTTCTGGAGAAGGAAATGGGGCTCGATAACCTTCCTGACAAGCTTCGGGAAGTAGCGGAGGTCCGGCTGGCCCATCCCGATATCAATCTGAAGGAAGTTGGAGAGATGCTGAAGGGAAGCGTCAGCAAGTCCGGCGTGAACCATCGGCTTCGCAAAATCGATGAGCTGGCGGAGAAGCTGCGGGGCGAATGATATTTTTTTCTAGTGTCGTTTAGGTTATAATGATATAATATGATAAAATTTACTGTGAAATTTTTGGGCACATCTTAATTAGGGGGTAAGCGTTTCATGACAAAGCACCCGGTAGTCGTCCGGTTAAAGACTGGGCTCCATGCTCGTCCGGCAGCATTGTTCGTGCAGGAAGCGAACAAGTTCTCGTCAGAGATTTTCGTTGAAAAAGACGATAAAAAAGTCAACGCAAAAAGCATCATGGGGATTATGAGCCTTGCAATCAGCTCCGGCACGGAGATTTATATCAGCGCGGAAGGCGCGGACGCCGATCAGGCCGTAACCGCTTTGACGAGTCTTGTAAGCAAGGAAGAGCTGGAGAATCAATAACAATATTCGCAGCACAGCCCTATTTATGGTATGACCAGGAAGAAACGGCTGTGTCGTCCTCTCGGGGCAGGGCATCCGTTTCTCGTCGAAATACAAGGTCAAGGTTAAGAGCGAGCTTATATTTTTTGTATTTCAAAAAGGCCCTTTCCGGGCTTTTTTATTTTGTGCGGAAATGCAACATTTGCCAGGGCGTCTCGTCTAGTAGGTAAGATAGCAATCACGCGAACCTATAGAGGAGGATGAAACAAATGAGAGGATGGACCAAGTCGGCCCTGGCGGTATTTGTTGCGGGGAGCTTGCTGACAGGAGGGGTGCTGGTGAGCAGCTCATTGGATAAGCCCCAGAAGGCCTATGCTGAAGAGGTGCAGAAAAACATAGTCAGTGTCGTAGGCAAGGGAGAATTGTCGATGAAGCCTGACATCGTCTATCTGTCGATCGGAGTTGACACTTCGGCGTCCACCGCCCAGGAAGCCCAGAAGGCCAATGGAGCCAAAATTCAGAAATTGACGGCTTTGCTCAAGAATACATGGGGCATCAATGAGAAGGACATTCAAACTGCGGAGTTCTACGTCCAGCCGAATTACACGTATAACGAGAAGGAGGGCCAGCAGGTCAAAGGCTATAACGCCCATCACGTTCTGCAGGTCGCCTACCGTGATCTGGCCAAGGTGGGAGCACTGCTGGACGCTGCTTCCGAAGCAGGCGCCAACAATATCGGCAACGCCCGTTTTGCGGTGGAGGACACCTCGGCCTTTGAAGCGCAGGTGATTGAAAAAGCGATGGCCAACGCCGACGTGAAAGCGGTAGCGATTGCCAAAGCCGCCAAGAGAACACTCGGACAGGTGCTGACCGTCAGTCAGAACGACGCAAGCACTATCCCGGTATTCTATGAGGGGGCCATGAGAGCGGAGTCCAAGATGGCCGACAACGCCGGCGGCACCGCAGTTCAGCCGGGAGAAGTAAAGATTACGACGCAGCTTAGCGTAATGTATCAATTGAACTAGCAGGGCGTGTGTGCCCAAAGATGAGTGAAGAGAGGCTTTCACCTGCGAGTTTCGGGGCGGAGAAGGCCTCTTTTCTCTCCAAATTTCATAGAGAGCAGAAAGGAAGCAGCATGCAATGAACAAAATGAAGAAGCTTGCACGAACATGGGGGGCGGGAATGCTCGCGGCGGGAATAGTGCTGGGGGGAACGGTTCTTCCTGCAGAAGCAGGCTTGGCGGCACCGGTTAAAGCAAAGGCCGATTATTCCCGAATCGCCTTGAAATGGAATGGAGCGATTACCCCGCAGCAGGGCATTCTGAGAGACGGAAAAACATGGATTCCAATCACCTTTTTGAAGAATGTTCTGGGCATGCCAATCACGTACAGCAAGGCGGATAATACCTATACGGTCGGACAGGGAATCCGCCAAACCAGGCTGATGGTCTCGGAATACGGCATCTCGCTTTCAGTTAACGGCTACTTCATCTCCGAGTATGAGGGGCGAAACTTCAATAACCATCTCTACGTTCCTTTTGGTCTGCTCAATGATTATTTGGGCTATCGTGGAGACTTTAGCGCTTCCTCCCGCAGGCTGAACGTGACGAACAGACCGCTGAACGCGCTGACCGTAACGACGGAAACCTATGCCAAGGAGGCGGAGGGAGTAACCGTCAAGCTGGACTATCCGCAAATTTCGGGACTTGTGAGCGCGTCTGCGCAGCAGAGCATCAATGATACGCTGAAAAAGTCCGCTATGAGCTTCGCAGCCGAGGCTGACCGGGCGATTGCGGAGAGAAGCGAGGAGGAACGTCCGTACGAATACGATTCGGATTACGTGGTGACCTACAATCAGAATGACGTAATAAGCCTCGTCATGGATCAGTACGCTTATACCGGAGGCGCTCATGGAACAACGCTGCGACAGGCGTTCACATTCTCGCTCAAGGACGGCAAGCGCCTGCTGCTCGGCGATCTGTTCGGAGCCAATCCGAACTACAAGAAGCTGTTGAACGAGAAGGTCGGCAAGCAGCTCAGGGTGAGTGGAGGTTATTTGGGAGGCTTTAACGGCCTGAATACCGAGAAATATTTCTATCTTAAAGAAGGCCGGGTTGTGCTCTTTTTCCAACTATATGAATATACAGCTTATGCCGCAGGCTTTCCGGAGTTCACCTTCACCTTTAAAGAATTGCTCCCAAGCGGAAGCAGTCCGTTCGCCGGCTTAAAATAGTCAGCTTATACCGGATATTTCCCCGTTGCGCGCGCCGCATTCCGTTCATATGATGAATGGTGACCGAGCTATAAGGGAGAGGGGGAATTCCATGGTATACCACTATACGGCGATCGGCGATTCGCTGACAACCGGCTTCGGAGCGATGCCCGGCAGCGGATTTGTTCCCGTGTACAGGCGGATGTCGGAGGTTTCGCTCCGCAGTTTCGTTGCTTATACGAACCTCGGGATCAACGGAATGACCACGAGCGAACTGGAGCAGCGCGTCCGGTATAATCCGCAGTTTCGCCAGTCGCTTCGCGAGGCGGACATTATCACCATTTCGATCGGCGGCAACGACTTGATCCATGCTGCCAAGGCTGCGGCTGGGCAGTCGAAACCGCCATCTTCTATTTTTCAGACCGCTCTGAAGGATGCCCAGCGGCATTTTGCAGGTATCATGAGGCAGATTTATCAGGCAAAGGCCGGGGTCGGCAAGCCTTATATCATCCGGATCGTCGGGTTATATAATCCATATCCCCAGCTGACAGACGCGTCGGGGTGGGTGCGGCAGTTCAACCGGCAGATGGCTCAGTATAATAACCGGGTATGCGGCTTTGCCGATATTTACGGAGCGTTTGCGGGACATGAGCGGGAACTGCTCTCCATCGATTATCTTCATCCCAATGGCAAAGGCTACCGTGTTATTGCCGATCGGCTGCACTCGCTTGGGTACGGAAGTTTGCCCGGAACTTAAGACTTGAAAAAAACACCCCTTGGCCACTGTTCGGCGGCAAGGGGTGTTTGGCTTGTGTATGATTATTTCCCGGATGTGTTCAGGCCGGCTTACTGCGGTTTTTCAATGACTTTATCGACAAGTCCGTATTCGGCGGCATCCGCAGCGCTCATGAAGTAGTCGCGGTCCGTGTCCTTCTCAATGCGCTCAAGTGGCTGACCGGTGCGTTCAGCCAGAATCCGGTTCAGCTTGTCGCGCATCTTCAGGATGCGGCGCGCGCGGATTTCAATATCCGTAGCCTGTCCTTGGGCGCCGCCCAGCGGTTGATGGATCATAATTTCGCTGTTCGGCAGCGCATAGCGCTTGCCCTTCGCTCCGGCGTTCAGCAGGAAGGCGCCCATGGAAGCGGCAAGTCCGACGCAGATGGTGGAGACATCGGGTTTGATGTACTGCATCGTATCAAAAATCGCCATGCCGGCGGTGATGGACCCGCCCGGGCTGTTGATGTACAAAGAAATATCTTTTTCCGGGTCCTCGGCGGCCAGGAAGAGCATTTGCGCGATGATGGAATTGGCTACCACGTCATTGACCTCAGTTCCAAGGAAAATGATGCGGTCCTTCAGCAGACGGGAATAGATGTCATAAGCCCGCTCGCCTCGGCTGCTTTGTTCTACGACCATAGGAATGTAACTCACGTGGAAAACCTCCTTAAATTAGATCTTCAAATTGGATTTCGTTACAGCCTTTCTTCTTAACTGTTACCGTATTACCCACATGATAAACAAATTCAAACAAAAAGTCAAAGAAAGTCAAACTCATCATAAAAAAAAGCGCCAATCCATGGCGCTCTGGTTAAATCATCGAGGTTTGGTTAAACAAATATTGTGGCGCGCCCGCCAAGAATCGAACTTGGATCTCAGGCTTCGGAGGCCTACGTCATATCCATTGGACCACGGGCGCAACAGAAATAATTATAATATAAAAATTCGACTAATGCAACTCCTATTTATATACAGGTCATCGGGACCGCTGCTTCGCCGCTAAAATGCGCAGGATAATGTATAAGAAGAAAAGGGAGGGTGAATTCTACTTTCGGAGCCCTTGCTTTCAGGGGAATATTTGGGTAAAATACTTAGTGGGACTTAAAAAGTTATCCCGGGACGTTTTAAGACCATAGAGAAGGGGTTAGAAGAGAAAGACGAAGTTGCAGGAGTGAAAGCATGCGTGACTTATTAGAAATCCAAAAGCAGCTTCTGCCTGATCTCATGGAAACCCTCAAAAGACGGTATACGATTCTTCATCAGATCCTGTTATCCGATATTATCGGCCGCAGAACGCTCGCCGCTTCACTTGACATGACCGAACGGGTGCTGCGCGCGGAAACGGACCTTCTGAAATCGCAGGGGCTCATCGAGATCGAGAGTGTAGGCATGCGGATCAGCGATGCCGGACGGAAACTGCTTGACTTGCTGGAGCCTGTGGCCAAAAGCCTGTTTGGCTTGGATGAGCTGGAAGAGAAACTTCGTTTGAGTTACGGTTTGAAGAAAGTTGTCGTGGTTCCGGGCGATTGCGAAGCATCGCCATTTGCCAAGAGAGAGCTGGGGAGAGCTGGAGCGAAAGCGCTTCTCAGCGTACTTCGTGCCGATGATACGGTTGCCGTCACCGGAGGCTCAACGCTGTACGAATTGGCGGAGCAGATGACCGCTCCTTTATCTATGTCTTACCGGGATGCCTTGATTGTACCTGCTCGCGGGGGCCTCGGGGAGAGCGTAGAATTTCAGGCCAATACCATCGCTTCGACGATGGCCAAGCGAATTGGAGCGCACTATCGGCTGCTGCATGTACCGGATTTGCTCAGCGAGGAGGCCTACCAGTCTTTGTCCCATGAACCGAACATTTCGGAAATCGTACAGATTATCCGCCGTTCGCGAATTATTGTGCATGGTATCGGAGACGCCTTGGAAATGACCCGCCGCAGGAAGCTCGACGAGGCGACTGTCGCCAAGATCAAGAACGCGGGCGCCGTTGCCGAATCCTTCGGCCACTACTTTAACGAGCAGGGCGAAGTGGTGCATTCCATGCTGACGATGGGGCTGCGCCTTGAGGATATCGTGCGGACGGAAATTGTAATCGGCATAGCCGGAGGCAAGCGGAAGGCCAAAGCCATTCACGCTGTGCTGCGGTTCGGCCAGGAGAACATACTTGTCATAGATGAAGCCGCCGCGGCCGAAATCGTCAAGCAAATTGATGAACAAGAAGCCGCAGAGCCATCCCATTATGGCGAGCACTAGCATTATTATGCTTCATACTTACCGTGTTGTCTTGACAAATCCCATGGTTTGTCTTGAATAAATAAAAACGAATTTTTAGGAGGAACTACTCAATGACAGTAAAAGTAGGTATTAACGGATTTGGACGTATTGGCCGCCTCGCATTCCGCCGTATTCAAGACGTGGAAGGAATCGAAGTCGTAGCGATCAATGACCTTACCGATGCCAAGATGCTGGCGCACTTGTTGAAATATGATACATCGCAAGGCAAATTCCAAGGCGACGTTGAAGTTCACGACGGATTCTTCAAAGTGAACGGCCAAGAAGTTAAAGTTCTGGCTAACCGCAACCCTGAAGAACTGCCTTGGGGAGACCTGGGCGTAGATATCGTTCTGGAGTGCACAGGCTTCTTCACTTCCAAAGAAAAAGCTGAGCTTCACCTGAAAGGCGGAGCGAAAAAAGTCGTTATCTCCGCTCCAGCTACAGGCGACATGAAGACTGTCGTTTACAACGTTAACCATGACATCCTTGACGGCTCCGAAACCGTTATTTCCGGCGCTTCCTGCACAACGAACTGCCTGGCTCCAATGGCTAAAGTCCTGAACGACAAGTTCGGCGTTGTTGAAGGCCTGATGACTACAATCCACGCTTACACCGGCGACCAAAACACGCTGGACGCTCCGCATGCCAAAGGCGACTTCAGACGCGCCCGCGCCGCTGCCGAGAACATCATTCCTAACACGACTGGCGCTGCTAAAGCCATCGGTCTGGTTATTCCTGAACTGAAAGGCAAACTTGACGGTGCCGCTCAACGCGTACCGGTGCCTACTGGTTCCCTGACTGAGCTGGTAACTGTTCTGGGGAAAACTGTAACTGCGGACGAAATCAACGCAGCTATGAAAGCAGCTTCCGATCCTGACACTTACGGCTACACGGAAGACGAAATCGTATCCTCCGACATCAAGGGTCTGACTTTCGGTTCCCTGTTCGACGCTACACAAACCAAAGTGCTTACGGTTGGCGACAAACAGCTCGTTAAGACTGTTGCTTGGTACGACAATGAAATGTCCTACACCGCTCAACTCGTTCGTACGCTTGAACACTTCGCAAAACTGGCTAAATAATTCAGATTTCATATAGCATCATCCATAGAGCGGAAACAGCAGTTTATTGTTTCCGCTCTTTTCCGAGATATTGGATAATCGCGGCAAGCTATCGACTAATGCTATGATATTTCCAAGAGTGGAACAATTCCGGTGTGGAGGTTAAATGTCATGACCAAAAAGAGTGTCCGTGATGTAGAAGTAACAGGTAAGCGCGTATTCGTCCGCGTGGATTTCAACGTGCCGCTGGAAGACGGCAAAATCACCGACGACACGCGTATCCGCGAAACGCTGCCGACGATCAAATATTTGATCGAAAACGGAGCCAAAATCATTCTGGCGAGCCATTTGGGCCGTCCGAAAGGCCAATTCGTCGATTCCATGCGTCTGACTCCGGCTGCCGAGCGTCTGTCCGAGCTTCTGGGCAAACCGGTTGCCAAAGCTGATGAAGCGGTTGGCGATGCGGTAAAAGCCAAAGTAGCCGAGCTGAAAGACGGCGACGTTCTGGTGCTTGAAAATGTTCGTTTCTATGCGGGCGAAGAGAAGAACGATCCGGAGCTTGCCAAGCAGTTCGCCGAACTGGCCGATCTGTTCGTCAATGACGCATTCGGCGCAGCACACCGCGCGCATGCCTCGACTGAAGGCATCGCCCACTATCTGCCGGCCGTATCCGGGCTGCTGATGGAAAAGGAGCTGTCCGTACTGGGCAAAGCCCTGTCCAATCCGGATCGTCCTTTCACTGCCATCATCGGCGGTTCGAAGGTTAAAGACAAAATCGACGTTATCGACAACCTGCTGACTCTGGCAGACAATGTCCTGATCGGCGGAGGCCTGTCCTACACGTTCTCCAAAGCTCAAGGCTATGAAGTCGGAAAGTCCCTGCTCGACGAAGAAAAGATCGATACCGCTATTGGCTTTATCGAAAAAGCAAAAAAACTCGGCAAGAACTTCCTGTTGCCAATTGACGCTGTAGTAGCCGACAAGTTTGGCGCCGACGCCAACACCAAGACTGTGGATATTAACGAAATCCCGGCGGAATGGCTCGGACTTGATATCGGTCCTAAAACGGCTGCACTGTATGCGGACGTGATCAAGAACTCCAAGCTTGTTGTATGGAACGGACCGATGGGCGTATTTGAAATCGATATTTTTGCCGAAGGTACGAAAGCGGTGGCTGAAGCCTGCGCGAAGACGGAAGGTTATACTGTTATCGGTGGCGGCGATTCCGCTGCGGCAGCCGAAAAGTTCAAGCTGGCCAACCAAATGGACCATATCTCCACCGGCGGCGGAGCATCGCTTGAATTCATGGAAGGCAAGGCTCTTCCTGGCGTAGTGGCGCTCAACGACAAGTAAGACGATAGAGGGAGGCAAGCTTTGCGATGAGTAGAACACCAATTATTGCCGGAAACTGGAAGATGTTCAAGACCGTTCCGGAAGCCGAAGGCTTTTTTGCCGAGGTTAAGGGCAAGGCCGAAGTGGATGGCGTGGAAACTGTAATCTGCGCTCCATTCACCAATCTGCCAGCTTTGACAAAACTCGCTCAAGGAACAAGCATCAAAATCGGCGCACAGAACTTGCACTTTGAGGATAGCGGCGCTTACACGGGTGAAATCAGCGGCGTTATGCTGAAGGATCTCGGTGTAGATTATGTTATTCTCGGTCACTCCGAGCGCCGGGCTTATTTTGGCGAAACGGATGAAATCGTGAACAAGAAGATGCACGCGGCATTCCGCCACGGCATTACTCCAATTGTATGCGTAGGCGAGAAGCTCGAAGAGCGCGAAGCCGACCAAACGAAGGAAGTCTGCAAAGTGCAAACCGAAGGCGCGTTCCAGGGCCTGAGCGCGGAGCAGGCAGCCGAAACCGTTATTGCCTATGAGCCAATCTGGGCGATCGGCACCGGCAAATCCTCGACTTCGGCTGACGCCAATGAGGTTATTGCTTATATCCGCAGCCTGATCAAGGACTTGTATGACGAAGCGACGGCCGAAGCTATCCGCATTCAGTATGGCGGAAGCGTAAAGCCTGAGAACGTCACTGAATATATGGGCCAAAGCGACATCGACGGCGCTCTCGTCGGCGGAGCAAGCCTCCAGCCGGGTTCCTTCGTTCAGCTTGTTGAGGGGGCGAAGTAATGTCAGCACCAAGACCAGTAGCGCTGATTATCCTGGACGGTTTCGGACTGCGCGACACTGTGGAGGGCAACGCCGTCGCTCAGGCGAAGAAGCCTAACATCGACAGCTACCTGAAGAAATACCCGCACACGACACTTAGAGCTGCCGGAGAAGCTGTAGGACTTCCGGAAGGCCAAATGGGCAACTCCGAAGTGGGACATCTCAACATCGGCTCGGGCCGGGTCGTGTATCAGGACCTGACCCGTATTGATAAATCCATTCGCGAGGGAGATTTCTTCGAGAATGAAACGCTGGTGGGAGCGGTGAAACATGCCAAATCCACCGGCAAAAAGCTTCACCTGTACGCGCTGGTATCCGACGGAGGGGTACACAGCCATATCAATCATCTGTACGCCATGCTGGAGCTTGCCAAGAAGGAAGGATTGAATGATGTATTCGTTCATGCCTTCATGGACGGCCGCGACGTACCGCCAAGCAGCGGTCAGAAATTCATCGAAGCTCTTGCCGCCAAGGTCGAGGAAATTGGCGTAGGCAAAATCGCCACGGTATCCGGACGCTACTTCGCGATGGACCGCGACAAACGTTGGGACCGTGTGGAGAAGACGTACCGCGCCATGGTCTATGGCGAAGGAGCGAAATTTACGGACGCATTGCAGGCGATCACAGCTTCGTACCAGAATTCCGTGTATGATGAATTCATTGAGCCTTGCGTTATCGTGGACAACGAGGGCAAGCCGTTAACTACTGTTGAAAGCGGCGATTCCGTCGTGTTCCTGAACTTCCGTCCGGACCGTGCTATTCAGCTGTCCCAGGTGTTCACGAACGCCGATTTCCGCGGCTTTGATCGCGGACCGCTGTTCCCGCAGGATCTTTATTTCGTCTGCCTGACCACATTCAGTGAAACGGTTCAGGGCTATGTGGCCTACAAGCCGAAGAATCTGGATAACACGCTGGGCGAGGTGCTGGTACAGAATAACAAGAAGCAGCTGCGCATTGCGGAGACCGAGAAATATCCGCACGTAACCTTCTTCTTCAGCGGCGGACGCGACGTGGAACTGCCGGGAGAGACCCGTATTCTCATCAACTCCCCGAAGGTCGCGACTTATGACCTGCAGCCAGAGATGAGCGCTTACGAGGTGGCTGCGGCTTGTGTGGCCGAGATCGAAGCGGACAAACATGATGCCATTATTCTGAACTTCGCCAATCCGGATATGGTTGGACATTCCGGCTTGCTGGAACCGACGATCAAGGCGGTTGAAGTGACAGACGAATGTGTCGGCAAAGTGGTAGACGCCCTTCTGGCGAAAGGCGGGGTAGCTATCATACTTGCGGACCACGGCAATGCGGACATGGTATTCGACGAAGAAGGCAAACCGTTTACGGCGCATACAACCAATCCGGTTCCGTTCATCGTGACCGCAGAGAATGTTGAGCTTCGCGAGAGCGGCATTCTTGCGGATGTAGCCCCAACGATCCTTGATCTGATGGGAATTCCGCAGCCTGCGGAAATGACCGGACAATCCATGATCGCAAGACGCAAGTAACAGGAACGACTGTGCGGTGCAAGACAAAGTTTAAGCAACCCTAAATTTTTGTTAACAAAGGAGAATGAACTTAAATGACTACTATTTCCGACGTATACGCTCGCGAGGTGCTTGACTCCCGCGGTAATCCTACTGTAGAGGTTGACGTTTACCTGGAATCCGGCGCGAAAGGCCGCGCTATCGTTCCTTCCGGCGCTTCCACCGGCGCTCACGAAGCTGTTGAGCTTCGCGACGACGACAAATCCCGCTACCTGGGCAAAGGCGTTCTGAACGCAGTGAAGAACGTTAATGAAATTATCGCTCCTGAAGTCATCGGCATGGACGCTCTGGACCAACTGGGCATCGATAAAGCCATGATCGCTCTGGACGGAACGCCTAACAAAGGCAAACTGGGCGCCAACGCTATCCTGGCTGTTTCCATGGCCGTAGCCCGCGCTGCAGCGGCAGCTCTGGACGTGCCTCTGTACACCTACCTTGGCGGATTCAACGCTAAGCAGCTTCCGGTTCCGATGATGAACATCGTTAACGGCGGCGCTCATGCCGACAACAACGTTGACGTGCAAGAGTTCATGATCCTGCCAGTAGGCGCACCAAACTTCAAGGAAGCTCTGCGTACTGGCGCTGAAATCTTCCACAACCTGAAATCCGTACTGAAAGGCAAAGGCCTGAACACTGCGGTTGGCGACGAAGGCGGCTTTGCTCCTAACTTCACTTCCAACGAAGACGCTCTGTCCTCCATCATCGAAGCGATCGAAAAAGCCGGCTACAAACCGGGCGTAGACGTATTCCTGGGCATGGACGTTGCTTCCACCGAGTTCTTCAAGGATGGCAAATACCACCTGGAAGGCGAAGGCAAATCCTTCACTTCCGCTGAGTTCGTGGACCTGCTGGCTTCCTGGGTTGACAAATACCCGATCATCACAATCGAAGACGGCTGCTCCGAAGACGACTGGGAAGGCTGGAAGCTGCTTACCGAGAAACTGGGCAACAAAATCCAACTGGTTGGCGACGACCTGTTCGTAACCAACACCGAGCGTCTGGGTAAAGGTATCGAAGAAGGCATTGGCAACTCCATCCTGATCAAAGTTAACCAAATCGGTACGCTGACTGAAACCTTCGACGCGATCGAATTGGCAAAACGCGCAGGCTACACGGCTGTTATATCCCACCGTTCCGGTGAGTCCGAAGACAGCACGATCGCCGATATCGCCGTGGCTACCAATGCCGGCCAAATCAAAACAGGCGCACCTTCCCGTACAGACCGTATCGCCAAGTACAACCAACTGCTTCGTATCGAAGACGAACTGGGCGAACTGGCTCAATACAACGGCCTGAAATCCTTCTACAACCTGAAAAGATAAGATTCGCTTGAATCTTATGAACAGCTAGAATGTAATAGAGGCTGCTTCCTGGTCATTGATGATCAGGGGGCAGTCTTTTTACGTAGCGTAGGCTTGGTCATGCAACTGAATTAAGTTGTATTGCTGTGGGCTGTATGATACAATAAAAATGCTGTTTATGAATCGTGGTTATTAACTTTCTATAGATAGTGATGCTTAGTGTAGGAGGTGGAATGAATGGATATTTTTCTGAAGGTGCTGCTTCTGATTTTTTCGATCGGTCTGATTACGGTGGTTCTGCTGCAAAAAGGCAAGAGCGCAGGCCTTGCGGGCGCCATCTCCGGCGGAGCTGAGCATCTGTTCGGCAAGACGAAAGCGCGCGGCATGGATCTGGTGCTCCAGCGTGTCACGGTAGCACTCGCGGCAGGATTCTTTATTCTGTCCATTATTGTTGCCGTTGTGATTGATTAAAATAGAGAAATCGAACCTTCGCTCTTCTTACGATGGAGCGGGGGTTTTTTTGTAATCGGCGGAAAGGGATGCCGAGGATTGATTTCGTGTATACTAGGGTATGAAGTAATATAGACGATAGCATACATATCAGCCGGCGGCCTGCGCCGCGGTGGGCCGAGGTGACAAAGATGATAACACAAGAGAATGTGCTGAATTTCATGCGGGAAACCGCTTATAAACCCATGACTTACGAGGAACTGATTGATCACTTTCATTTTACGGGTGAAGAGGAGCTGAAGGAGTTCAACGCTCTGCTGAGCACGCTGGAGCAGGATGGGCGGATCGTGTTGACCCGCACCAAGCGTTATGGCGTGCCGGAGCGAATGGACTTGCTGCGCGGCCGTCTGCAGGCGCATGCGAAGGGCTTTGCCTTCCTGATTCCCGATGACCGGGAGCATCCCGATGTATATATCCACGCCAATGATATCAAGAGCGCTATGAACGGCGACATCGTGCTTGTCCGTGTGACCTCGCGAAGCCATTCCGGGGGCCGGATGGAAGGCGAAGTCGTGCGGATCGTCCGCCGGGGCGTGCTGCAGACCGTTGGCGTGTTTCAGAATCTGGAGACTTATGGCTTTGTGCTGCCGGATGACAAGCGGATTAACCGCGATATTTTTATCCCGAAGGAATCGTTTAACGGCGCCGTCGACGGGGAAAAAGTTGTTGTCCGCATCGTGAATTATCCGGAGGGGCGCGCGGCGGCGGAAGGGGAAATTATCGAAGTTCTGGGACATAAGGACGATCCCGGCGTCGATATTTTGTCCGTCATTCGCAAGCATCAACTTCCGGAGGTTTTTCCTGAAGAGGTCATGGCTGAGGCGAACGGAGCGCCGGATTCCATTACGGAAGAGGAGATTGTGCAGCAGGGCCGCCGCGATCTGCGGGGCCTGAACATCGTGACCATTGACGGGGAAGACGCCAAAGACCTGGATGACGCGGTCAACGTGGCCCGTCTGGAGAACGGCCACTACAAGCTTGGCGTGCATATTGCCGACGTCAGTTATTATGTACGCGAGAACGCGGCGCTGGATAAGGAAGCGTATGACCGGGGG
>NZ_ASSC01000692.1 GCF_000520735.1 Paenibacillus forsythiae T98 | reverse complement strand
GCGCCGCTGCCGGCAGCGGCGCCGCGGGAGATGCTGAGCATCCGTCTGCAGGAGAACCTTGCGGACGATTCCTTCGCAGACGGCGGAGAACCGACGCTGATCGATCTCGTGAACGAACGGCATACGGTGATTGTGGAGTTGGACCCGCCGCGGGATCTTGATATTTCGAAGTTTATGGCAGGCGCGGAAGCGCTGCGCCGGGCGGGAGCGGATGCGCTGACGCTTGCGGACAATTCGCTGGCCGTCTGCCGCATGAGCAATATGGCGCTCGGCTCCCTGGTCAAGCAGAAGACGGGCCTGCGTCCCCTCGTGCACATCGCCTGCCGGGACCGAAATCTGATCGGCACCCAATCGCACCTGATGGGCCTCGATGCGCTTCAGATCGACCATGTGCTCGCCGTGACGGGCGATCCGGCACGCTTTGGCGATCTTCCGGGTTCAAGCTCGGTATACGATTTGACGTCATTCGAGATTATCCGGATGATCAAGCAGCTCAATGACGGCGTCGCCTTCTCGGGCAAGGCGCTCAAGCAGAGAGCCAGGTTCGTTATCGGAGCGGCGTTTAATCCCAATGTGAAGCATTTGGGGAAGGCGGTTGAGCGTCTGGAGAAGAAGATTGCTTTCGGAGCGGACTATATCATGACCCAGCCGGTATATGACAGGGAATTGATTCACACCATCGCCGACGCGACGGCTCACCTGAACATTCCGATATTCCTTGGCATCATGCCGCTGGCCAGCGGACGCAACGCCGAATATCTTCATAATGAAGTGCCCGGCATCCAATTGTCGGACGAGGTGCGCAGCCGGATGAAAGGGCTTGAAGGAGAAGCGGGGCGGGCCGAGGGCGTTGCCATCGCGAAGGAGCTGCTTGACGCCGCCACGGAACGCTTTAACGGGATCTATGTGATGACTCCATTCATGTTCTATGATATGAGCGTTCAACTTCTGGAGCATGTATGGGCGAAGTCGGGACGCCAATTGTCCCCCTTGTTTCGCTAGAAAGAATCATTTACAATAGTGTAACGGATGTGATACCGATGTCATTTAGCATGACCGGATACGGTCAATCGTCGAGGCAATACGGCGGCAGCAAGATCGTTTTCGAAGTGAAATCGGTGAATCACCGTTACTGCGAAATCATGCTGCGGATGCCTCGAGAGTGGAACGGGTTTGAAGATGCGCTGCGAAGAAAGGTCCAGCAATACGTCAAACGCGGCCGGGTGGATGTCGTTATTAACTGGGAGCACGAGGAGAGCGGCGGCGGGCCGGTTCTGAACCGCCTGGCCGTGAAGTCCTACCTGGCGGCGGCGGAAGCGCTGAAGAAGGAGTTCGGCGTGAACGGAGAGCTGGATCTGCCGGGTCTGCTGACCCTGCCCGGAGTTATGGAGAACGGCGAGAACACCTTGGCCGAGTTGCCGGAGAATAGCGATTCCTTTCAGGAATTGCTTGTAGGCGGACTGGAAGAAAGCGTCAGAGCCTTGGTGGAAATGCGCGCCCGGGAAGGGAGCTTTCTGGCTGCCGATATTGCGGAACGGCTGGGCAGGCTTGAGGAATTGCACGGCGCAATGAGCGGCATGGCTCCTTCCGCTGTGGTTGAATACAGGGACAAGCTTCGGCAGCGGCTTGAAGCTCTTCAAGACGGCACGCTCCCTTTTGACGAGCATAAATTCGGAATGGAAGTAGCTATTTTCGCAGACCGCTCCAATATTGATGAAGAGCTGACGCGTCTTTGCAGCCATTTTGAGCAGTGCAGGATTCTGCTGGACAGCGGGGAGCCGATGGGCCGGAAGCTGGATTTTCTCATTCAGGAGATGAACCGGGAAACGAATACGATCGGCTCCAAATGCAATCATGTGGGGATCAGCAGCTGTGTTGTCGAGATGAAGGCGGAGCTGGAGAAGATCCGCGAACAGGCTGCCAATATGGAGTAGCGACAGGGCAAGTGAAGATGTAACTAATGGGGGGAACAACCGGAACATGGCAATCAAACTCATCAACATCGGCTTTGGAAATATAGTATCGGCCAATCGGATTATTTCCATAGTCAGCCCGGAGTCGGCTCCGATCAAGCGGATTATTCAGGAAGCGAGAGACCGGCACATGCTGATCGACGCAACCTATGGAAGACGCACCCGTGCCGTTATCATTACGGACAGCGACCATGTCATACTGTCGGCCGTTCAGCCGGAGACCGTGGCGCACAGACTGTCCAGTAAAGATGACGATAATGACGAATAAAGATTAATGGAGTGTACTATGTCAAAAGGATTGCTGATCGTATTGTCCGGCCCGTCCGGAGTCGGTAAAGGAACGGTATGCACCGCATTGCGGCCGAGAATACCGGAGCTTGTCTACTCGGTGTCGGCGACCACACGGAAGCCCCGCGAGGGAGAGCAGGACGGCGTTAATTATTTTTTCAAATCCCGGGAGCAGTTTATTCAAATGATTAACAACGATGAACTGCTGGAGTACGCGGAATACGTGGGCAATTTTTACGGCACGCCGCGTGATTTTGTGGAGCGGACGCTGTTAAGCGGTAAGGATATCATCCTGGAAATCGAAGTTCAGGGCGCGCTTAAAGTCAAGGAGAAGTTCCCCGAAGGAATCTTTGTGTTCCTTCTTCCCCCTTCGATGGATGAGCTGAAAGACCGTATCCGCGGACGCGGTACGGAGCATGACGACATTATCAATCATCGCATGACGGTCGCCGAGGATGAAATCAGCCTGATGCGCCATTATGATTACGCGGTGGTTAACGATGAAATCGATCTTGCCTGCAAGCGAATAGAAAGCATTATTATTGCCGAACATTGTAAGATAAGATAGGCTGGACGATTATATAGTATAAATTAAATTGAAGAGGTGTCCCTGTGTTATATCCGTCAATTGATGAAATGATGAACAAGGTCGACAGCAAATACTCGCTCGTTGTCGCCGCAGCCCGGAGGGCAAGACAGCTTCGTGAAGGAAGCCAGTCCGAACTGAAGTCTCCGAGATCCCATAAGCAGGTCGGGATTGCGCTTGAAGAAGTATATAAGGATTACATTACCGTAACCCGGGTGGACGACAAGATCAATGACTAGGCTGTGAAGAGCAAATCTTGTTATGACGGTCGGCTCCGCAGCCCTTTATAAAGATGAAGGGCTGCGGAGCCGATAAGTGTGCGTATGCGCTTGAAATATACCTGCATTCCATTTATAGCCCGGGATGGGGCTGTTCCTGACAACCGGAAGGTTGTTATTTTTTTAAAAATTTACTCGCATTCGGATTCTTGCAAGCATTTGAGAAGGGCTGCCCCCGATTTTGTCTAAAGGCGCGGCAGCTTTCTCTCAAACCGGATTCTTTCCGTATACACGGGGAGCAGGAGGGAAGGAAATGTTGAAAGGCAAGACGATATTGCTAGGCATCACCGGCGGAATCGCGGCGTATAAAGCCGCCGCCCTGTGCAGCAAGCTTGTGCAGAAGGGCGCCAAGGTGCATGTTGTTATGACGGCTTCGGCCAAACAATTCATTACGGAACTGACACTGCAGTCATTATCGAAACAGAGGGTGTACAGCGATACCTTTCAGGAGCGCGATCCTTCGTCGATCTCGCATATCGATTTGGCCGATTCGGCCGATCTTGTGCTGGTGGCGCCGGCTACGGCCAATATTATCGCCAAAATGGCTCACGGCATCGCTGATGACATGCTCTCCACCGTGCTGCTGGCGGCGACTGGACCCGTAATGGTCGCTCCGGCGATGAATGTGCATATGTACCAGCATCCCGCCGTGCAGAACAATCTGAATATTCTGGCTGGACGGGGAGTTCAGTTCATCGAACCCGGCGAGGGGCTGCTGGCCTGCGGTTATGTCGGCAAAGGACGGATGGAGGAGCCGGAGACCATTGTCAGCTGCGTCGCGGCGTATTTTGCGCAAGATTCGAAGGCTGAAAGCGGCAAGCTGGCGGGGAAAAAAGTTGTAATCACAGCCGGCGGCACCGTGGAGCGGATTGATCCTGTCCGTTACATTTCCAACGACTCTTCCGGCAAAATGGGCTTTGCCCTGGCGCGAGCAGCCAAGGAAATGGGCGCGGAGGTGACGCTGGTGGCCGCACGGACGGATGAGCAGCCGCCGCGTGATGTGAACGTTGTGCGCGTTCAGTCCGCCGAAGAGATGTTTGACGCCGTGTCTGCCGTCTGGGAGAGCTGCGATATTTTGATCAAGGCTGCCGCCGTATCGGATTACCGTCCGAAGGAGAGAGCGGATACCAAGATCAAGAAGACCGGCGATACCATGACGCTGGAGCTGGTGAAGACGGTTGATATTCTGGAAACTCTGGGACAGCGCAAGCGGCATCAGCTTCTGATCGGCTTTGCGGCGGAGACCGGCAACGCCGAAATGTATGCCAAAGAC
>NZ_ASSC01000691.1 GCF_000520735.1 Paenibacillus forsythiae T98 | reverse complement strand
GAGCGAGGCTTCCCTGGCGGAGCGACAGCGCGTACCGCTATCTGCTGACCAAAAGCTTTGCTCGCGGCGATGTCTTCGGCATTGTGCTGCGGATCGGACTGCTGGCGCTGCTGCTGGAATGGTGGAACCGGAGCAGTCTCATCGGGCCCGGAATCTACCTGTTCTTCCTGTTCATTGCGGGCGTTCAGCTCTCCGCCTTGTCGAAGCTGCACGGCGAATCGTTCTGGCTGACGGTCTACCCGCTGCCGGAGAACAACCGGAGCCGCAGCACCGTCTCATTCGTGTTCCGGGTGCATCTGGCGTTCGCGCTGG
>NZ_ASSC01000690.1 GCF_000520735.1 Paenibacillus forsythiae T98 | reverse complement strand
GGAGCTGATCGTGACGGCGGCTTATGGACAGATTCTGCCCAAGGCCGTGTTGGATCTGCCTGCCCGGGGCTGCGTGAATGTGCATGGATCGTTGTTGCCGAAATACCGGGGAGGGGCACCTATCCAGAGAAGCATTATCAACGGTGAAAGCGTAACGGGCGTGACGTTGATGTACATGGCGGAGGGGCTCGATACGGGAGATATGATCGCGAAGGTCGAAGTTCCGATTGAGGATGACGACACTTCGGGAACCCTGTTTGAGAAGCTGAGTCTGGCAGGCAGAGATTTGCTGAAGGCGCAAATGCCCCGTCTGCTTGCCGGCCCCGTGCCTGCGGAAGCACAGGATGACAGCCTGTCGAGCTATGCGCCCAATCTGAGCCGGGAGGATGAGCGGATCGACTGGAGCGCGGGCTCGCGAGATATCTATAATCGCATCCGCGGTCTGGTGCCTTTCTCGGGCGCCTTTACACACTGGAACGGCGAG
>NZ_ASSC01000689.1 GCF_000520735.1 Paenibacillus forsythiae T98 | reverse complement strand
TAGGCGTGTCAAAGCGTGCGTGGGTTCGAATCCCACTCTCTCCGCCACCACAGCATAACACGAATATAGCAATGGAACTAACCTTCCGCCTTGTTAAAGGCGGGAGGTTTTTTGTCATAAATTTATTCGTTCTGAAGCTTCCGTAACTTAATAGTTCTGGTAAGTTTATACTATGGAACGAGTATGCTGAATGAGAATTTCGGAACGCCCGGGAGCGACAGGGCTAATTCCCTGCCGACCGGCCGGGCAATTTATTGCGGGAGGGAACGTTGTTGCAGCATCGCATATTATTGGTTGAAGATGATGAAGCCATCAGCGAGATGGTCGGCTCGTATTTAGGGAGAGAGGGTTATCAGATCGAGAGCGTGTTCGACGGAGAGGCGGCGGAGCGGGCTTTTGCCGATAAGGGTCCCTTTGACCTTGTGCTGCTGGACCTGATGCTGCCGAATCGGAGCGGCGTGGATATTCTTCAACACATTCGTAAGTCCAGCCTGGTGCCCGTAATGATTGTGTCCGCGAAGGATACGGATGTCGACAAGGCGCTGGGGCTGGGCTTTGGCGCGGATGACTACATCAGCAAGCCATTCTCGATGATTGAGCTTGCGGCGCGGGTGAAGGCGGTTATCCGCCGGGCTGAATATGCCTCAAGCCGCGGGCCGTCCGAAGAGGCGGCCAATCGGAAGAACAGCATCACGCTGCGGGGACTGACGGTGGATTTGGATAATTACTCGGCGGTGAAGAATGGGGAAGAGGTGAAGCTGACGGCCAAGGAATTTCATATCCTGAAGCTGTTCATGACCCATCCGGGCAGGGTATTCACCAAAGCGCAGATTTATATGATGGTGTGGGAGGAAGAATATTACGGGGACGAGAATGTGATTAACGTACATATGAGGAGACTGCGGGAAAAGATTGAAGACGATCCTTCCCATCCCGAATACATCAGAACACTGTGGGGCATCGGCTACAAGCTGGGAGACACGGTGCGATGACTGCGGCGCTTGGCATTGTGATTGGCCTCCTTCTGCTGGTTATTGTGATGCAATATCTGAGGACGCGCCATCAATCGCGGCAGCTGAAATATATGCACGATAAACTGGACGGGATCATTTCACGAAGCTCACAGGAACGATTGCTGATGTTCAGCAGTTGGCCGGAGCTGCAAATGCTGCTGACTGATGTGAACCGGCTGCTGGATATCAATCATGAAGGGATCGCCCGAAGAAACAAGCTGCAGAAATCGATGCGCCAGATGCTCGCTAATGTGTCGCATGATTTGAAGACGCCGCTGACTGTCGTCCTGGGATATATTGAAACGCTGCTGCAAGACGGTGAAATGCATGCCGGGGAGCGGGAGCGGATTCTGAGGATGATCCACCGGAAGGCCGGGGAGGTCATTACGCTGATGAACACCTTTTTTGACCTGGCGAAGCTGGAGTCGGGAGATCATGAGCTTCCGCTGGCTAGAGTGGAGGCCGGCGAGGTGTGCCGCAGAAATATTTTGGCCTTCTATGATATCCTGGGCGCCAAAGGCATCGATGCAGATATTGAGATTCCCGATGAAGCCTGCTACATAAGGGGGAATAATGAGGCGCTGGACCGGACTCTGTCCAATCTGCTGTCCAACGCGATCAGGTACGGGGCTGACGGAGGGGTGCTGGGGCTAAGGCTTTATAGCGACACGGATACCGTATACATAGAGGTCTGGGACCGGGGAAAAGGGATTACCGCAGACCACCAGGATAAAGTGTTCGAGCGCCTGTATACGCTGGAGGATTCACGCAATCGGGTCTACCAGGGAAGCGGGCTGGGGCTGACGATTACCAAAAGGTTAACGGAGCAGATGAACGGAAGGATTTCACTGGTGAGCCAGCCCTTTGTCCGAACGGCTTTTACGGTGGCTTTCCCCAGGATAAAATTTTGAACTGTCCGCAGGGGAAGGAGATAACGGCCATGGAGTCGCCTTCTTAAGATTTTTGTAAGAATGCATTAATAAAAAAGAAAATTCCGCTCTGTACAATTAAGCCAGGAAAGAAAGAGAAATCCAAAGGGGGCAGCGGAAATGACGGTAATTCTCCGGACACGAAATTTAACCAAAATGTACAAGGGGAAAAATAGCGTAAGCAGCGTAAACATGACAATTAGGCAGGGTGAAATCTACGGCTTTCTTGGACCGAACGGCGCGGGCAAAACAACCGTGATGAAGATGATTACGAATCTCGTAAAGCCGACGGAAGGCGAAATCGAATTTTTCGGTGAACCTATGACCAGCCGTTCCTATGAGATGCTAAAACGGATGGGCAGTATTATCGAATATCCGGTTTTTTACGATAAGCTGACCGCGCGTGAAAATTTGTTGTTGCACGGTGAATATATGGGCTATTACAACCCGCAGGCAATTGCCGATGTGTTGGAACTGGTGAAGCTTACAGGAGTGGATAAGAAGCCGGTGAAGGAATTCTCGCTTGGCATGAAGCAGCGTTTGGGCATTGCCAGGGCTGTAATGACCAAACCCGAGATGCTTATCCTGGATGAGCCGATTAACGGCCTCGACCCCGTCGGCATCAAGGAACTGCGCGATGTATTTCGGATGCTCAGCCGGGAATATGGAATGACGCTTCTTATCTCCAGCCACATCCTTGGAGAGATTGAACAGATTGCCGATACGATCGGCGTTATTCGCGGCGGTGTATTGCTTGAGGAGGTGGCCATGGACTCTATTCTCAGCCGGAACACGGAATATATCGAGCTGGTTACCCGTTCGGTCAGCGCGGCAGTTTATGTGCTGGATCACATACTTCATCTGTCCAATTATAAAGTGATGGATTCCGACATCATCCGGATTTATGATGAAGGACTTTC
Source organism: Paenibacillus forsythiae T98 (assembly GCF_000520735.1). Classification (GTDB taxonomy): domain Bacteria; phylum Bacillota; class Bacilli; order Paenibacillales; family Paenibacillaceae; genus Paenibacillus_AQ; species Paenibacillus_AQ forsythiae. The sequence continues at coordinate 894 of NZ_ASSC01000689.1, read as the reverse complement.
GCAGCATGAGCTGAATAAGGCGCTGGTGATAGAGGATGTGGAAATCGAGAGCATTAGTAAAAGCAAGCACACACTGGAAGATCATTTCTTAAGTCTGATTGGGGGTGAGGGCATTGCGTAAGCTTATTTCTCTGGAAATTCGCAAACACAAGCTGGCTGGAATGCTGAAAGGTGCACTCATCACCAATCTGGGAATCCTCGCCTTCATGATTCTGGTCGTTTTCATTGACCGGAGTGAACTTGAAACCTATTCTGATGTTTTTGAAGCGTTATATCTCTTTATAAGGGCGGCATTTATTATCTTTGCTTCCGTTCTGCTCAGCAAGTTGATTATTGACGAGTATAAGAACAACACGATAACCCTGCTGTTTACGTATCCCATTTCGCGGATGAAGCTGATGTATGCGAAGCTCATCATCGTGCTGCTATTCACTTTTCTTAATATTATTGTGTCGAATATAACGCTTGGGGCGATTATAGTAGGCATCAACAGTTTCGCAAACGCCATTCCTGGCGAAATTACCGCTGACCTGCTAATATCGGAGCTGATTAAGACCGGAGCCAGTGCCGTATACGCGGCGGGGATAGGCCTGATCCCCCTGTATGTAGGAATGCGCAAAAAATCAGTGCCAGCGACCATTGTCAGCGGGGTGTTGATCGTCGCGCTTATCTCTTCCGGCTTCGGCGAATTCCGATTAGGAGAACTGGCGTTTGTATCGGTATCCCTCGGCCTGCTCGGAATGGCCATTGCCTTTCAGTCCATACGCAGGGTAGAGCGGGACGATATCGCCTGATCTGACCACTTGCCGAAAGAAACGAATTCATGATAAAATAATACTCGTGTGTTTCTGCGGCAATGGAGAGGTACCCAAGAGGCCCAAGGGGGCTGACTCG
>NZ_ASSC01000688.1 GCF_000520735.1 Paenibacillus forsythiae T98 | reverse complement strand
GCTTGGGTCGCCTTTTTCATAAATTCGACATACTGGGATTCCAGCAGTTGCTTCGCTTTAAGACGCGCTTCAAGATCCACATACTCTTCGGAAACGTCCTGCCCCTCAATGCTGCGCTGAAGCGATTCATTCTTGATCTTCTCCAGATTGTCCAGGAAGGAAGAGAAGCCGGAAGCCGGGATCTTGACGAGAAACGTGCCGCCATGCTCGGAATCGGACAGCGTTTCCGTAAATCCGAGAATATAGCCCCGGGCAAGATTGACCATATTTCGCACTTCCGTCTGCGCTTGTTCGTAATTCTCCACTTCCATGTTGAGATTGGCGCGGTAAATGAGCTTTTTGTTCAAGCCGGCGGCCACATC
>NZ_ASSC01000687.1 GCF_000520735.1 Paenibacillus forsythiae T98 | reverse complement strand
GGCGCCGGCCGCTATCCGCGGCGGCGCAGCGGTCAGCCGGGTAATGGATCTGCGGCGGACCGTTTTCGATAATCGCCATGTCATTGGAATTATGCCGGACAGCTCGCAGAAGAAGCGCGGCATCGAGCTGATGCGGCGCGCCCACACGGCCGCGTCGGGATACGATTCCTCCATTGCCCAGACGAAGGTGTATGCGACGAATCAGCGGCAAAATGTGCTGATCGCAAACAGCGAGGGCTTGCTGGTTCAGGACCAGCGGGTCTATACAAGGCTTGGCATCAGCGCGGTGGCGGAGGATGGCGATCAGAAGCAATCCGGCTTCAGCGGGCCTGGGGCCTATGCCGGCCACGACTTCCTGGAAGGCCTTGACATCGAAGAGCATGCCTGCACGGCTGCCCGGATCGCGGTTACGATGGTCAAGGCAAGCTACGCCCCCAGCGGAAGGCTCCCCGTCATTATCGACAACGGGTTCGGCGGCGTCCTGTTCCATGAAGCCTGCGGTCATGGATTGGAGTCAACCGCCGTGGCTCCGGGTTCGTCGGTATTCGCGGGCAAGCTTGGCGAGCAGGTCGCTTCCCCGCTTGTAACGGCGGTGGACGATGGTACGATTGCGAATGCCTGGGGCTCGCTCAATGTCGACGACGAGGGCGCCGGGACGCAGCGCAATGTCCTGATCGAGAACGGCATCCTGAAGGGCTATCTGATCGACCGGATGGGCTCCCGCAGAATGGGCATGCCTTCCACCGGCTCCGGCAGACGGCAATCCTATAAATTCGCCCCGGCGTCGCGGATGAACAACACGTTCATCTGCAATGGAGCCTCGACCCGCGAGGAGATCATCGCGAATACCGAATACGGCATTTATGCCAAGTCCATGGGCGGCGGCTCGGTGAATACGGCAACCAGCGATTTCAACTTTGCCGTTCAGGAAGCTTATATAATCCGAAATGGTAAAATCGCGGAGCCGGTCAAGGGCGCGACCCTGATCGGCAAGGGAATCGACTGCTTGAGCAAAATCGATATGGTCGGCAACAATCTTGAGCACGGACAGGGCATGTGCGGATCGGTCAGCGGAAGTCTTCCGGTGAACTGCGGACAGCCGACGATCCGGGTGTCGGAGATGACTGTCGGCGGAAGAAAGGGGGAGTAGCGCATGAATATCGAAGAGTTTAAGGAGGCCCTTTTTGCCAAAGGAAGGGAAGCGGGATTTGCCGAAATGGAAATTTATTATGCGAACGGCCGGTCCATCTCGGTGTCGGTGCTTAAGGGCGAAATCGATGCGTACAAAAACGCCCAGAGCGGCGGCCTGTCGTTCCGCGGGCTTATTGGCGGCAAAATGGGCTATTCCTCCACCGAGAGGCTGGATCATGAATCCATTGACTATTTGCTGGACGAAGCGGCGGGCAATGCCGAAGTGCTGGAGAACAAGGAGCCGGAGGAACTCTTCGCCGGTTCGGAGCACTATCATTCCGTGAATACCTACTGGGCTTCCGTGATGGCGACGCCTCCCGATCAATTGATTGAAGCCGCCTTTAAGATGGAACGCATTGCCCTCAGCGCCGATCCGCGAATTGATATGGTCAGACGCTCCGCCGCTTCGGTCAGCGAAAGCGAAGTGCTGATTGTCAATACGAAGGGCCTGAACTGCCACAGAAAGCACAGCTCGGCCTCTGCGAGCATTTATGTGCTGGCCAAGGAATCGAAGGACGCGAAGGAGACGGTGACCGGGGGCTGGTTCGACTTCTCGCTGCGCAGCTTCGACGATATCGATGTGGAGGCCGTGGCGCTGACTGGAGTCCGGGAAGCCGTGTCCAAGCTGGGGGCAGAAACGGTGCAGTCGGACCAATATCCGGTGATTTTCAGAAATGACGCCGCAACCTCCTTGCTGTCAAGCTTCGCTTCGGTGTTCTCCGCAGAGTCGGTGGACAAGGGATTTTCCCGTCTGAAAGGCAAGCTGGGCGAACAGGTCGCCGGAAGCAATATTACGATCATTGATGATCCACTGATGGAAAATGCGCCGACAAGCAAGGCGTTCGATGCCGAAGGCAGCGCCACCGCGCGCCATGAGCTGGTCAAGGACGGCAGACTGCTTACTTTTTTGCATAACCGCAAAACGGCCAAAAAGGCCGGAGCCGAAAGCACAGCCAACGCCGCAAAGGGCGGGTACAAAGGGACGGTCGAGGTATCGTATCATAATCTCTATATCGCTCCTGGCACAGCCGGACTTGATGAAATTATCCATGGCACGGAGCGGGGAATTCTGATTGTGGAGCTTCAAGGTCTGCATGCCGGTACGAACGCGACCTCGGGAAGCTTCTCTCTGGCGGCGATCGGCTACTTAGTTGAGCGGGGTGAAATTGTGAGGCCCGTGAACCAGATAACGGTATCCGGCAATTTTTTCGAGCTGCTGAGCGGTATTGAGACGATTGGAAATGATCCGCGGTTTATCGGCAGCTGCACCTCTCCCACGCTAAAGGTGAGTTCACTCTCCGTATCAGGAGCCTGATTTGAAGCGCATACGGCGGCAAAATATCAAAGGCAGACGGCGGACACCGCCATCTGCCTTTTTAACTGAGCGCTCGGCATGGGCGTCATCTCGGTGTACCCCGGTTACAGCTCCCCAGCCTGTTTCTTAACTTACAAAAAATAAGTAAATTTAAATTCATTACTTATGATGATTGATTTTTACGCGATAAAATGATAAGATACCGACATAATCATCGGTATTTTATACCGGCTCAACTGAATATGACAATCCTTCAGGGCAGGGTGAAATTCCCTACCGGCGGTGATGATTCGCATGACGCGCAAGCGTTCATGCGCAAGACAAGTCCGCTACCCGGAACGCGCTTGCCGCGCGGACGGTGGACCCGGTGAGACTCCGGGACCGACAGTATAGTCTGGATGGAAGAAGGAGAGAAAGCCGCTTGCACTTGTCCGTTAAGTGCAGGCCCCATGAAACGGTTTCCGAATATTATGTGCGATAATTCACAAGAACCTGGAGTTCAGGAATTGTCCGTACAGGATTGTGGAAGCTTTCACACTCTCAATCTGCCCATTCACGGCTCCTTCAAGGAGTGCTGGATGGGTTTTTTAATTGGATTGGCATTGGCCGGTGAACCGATGGGATCGGAGGTTAGGCATGAATGTAATGAATGACGAATTCTATATGTCGCTTGCGCTCGATATGGCTGAACGGGCCCAGGGACAGACCGGGATCAACCCGGTGGTCGGCTGCGTCGTCGTTAAGGACGGGGCGGTGATCGGCCTTGGCACCCATCTTAAGCGGGGGACCGGCCACGCCGAGGTGCATGCGCTGAATATGGCGGCCGGACAAGCGGCGGGAAGCACGGCTTATGTGACGCTGGAGCCGTGCAGCCATTACGGCAAGACGCCCCCGTGCAGCGGGCGGTTGATCGCCGAAGGCGTGGCCAGGGTTGTCATTGCCTGCGAGGACCCGAATCCCCAGGTGGCGGGCCGCGGCATCGCGATGCTCCGCGAGGCGGGAATCGAGGTTGAGGTCGGGCTGCTGCGCGAGCGGGCCTTGCGGCTTAATGAGAAGTTCATTAAATATATACTGACACAGCAGCCTTTCGTCACCTTGAAGAGCGCCACTACACTGGACGGCAAAATTGCCACCCGCACCGGCGACAGCAAGTGGATATCGAACGAGGCGGCGCGGGGAATCGTACATACGCTGAGGCATCGCCATCAGGGC
>NZ_ASSC01000686.1 GCF_000520735.1 Paenibacillus forsythiae T98 | reverse complement strand
TCTTCGTCTTGTTAAGCATCATGCGCTCCCCCTTAACCGATAACTGAGCTGTTATAAGGTATGATACGGGCAAGGGGCATGCACCCGTTTGGGCTTTTGTTTAGAGGAGCGGGATAAATATTTTGACGTTCATGTCATCTGGTATCGTGGTATCGTGGATTGAAATACCTGCTGGTCATGTTATAATAAAGCCAGAAAGAGTGTAAAATGCAAAGAGAGCCGTGCGTCAACACGACTCTCCGGTGCAATAGCCGCTTTTAAGGGCGGCGGCTTCCATAGGTACTACCCATAGAAATAGGTCGCTATCCTAGGCAGAGGGCGGCCTATTTCTTTTTGAGATAATTAAGCAAAGCAATAATGAACATGCCGAACAGGCATCACCTCCCTTCCGGGAGACTAGCCGACCGCCCTTGCAAGCCTTACTATTGCTACCAGGAATTATATCATGCCGAAACTACTGACTATGGTAGGCCCGTAATATAATCCATGGCTTTGAATCTGCTGAAAATATAATATTGCATGGCGGCAGTCCTTCCTCCGGCTTTTTTGACTTGGTATGCAGCATTTGCCGCCGCCTGCCGAGGCTTGCCTCTTTCCTTTTTGCCGCGCATTTGATATGCTTATTATAATAATTCTTATTTAGGAAGCTTTACGATTAAAGCGATGAACACTTAATCGTCCGAGAGGGAGGAATTTATTATGAATCCTATGGATACGATCACTCAGCAGTTTGCGGCCCACAACTATAAGCTGACCTCTCAGCGCGAAGCCATTGTGAAGGTGCTTCTTGAGAATGAGAAGGACCATTTAAGCGTTGAAGAGGTATATATGCTCGTCAAGGGAAGCTTTCCGCAGCTTGGACTGGCAACGGTGTACCGGACGCTGGAGCTGCTGTGCGAACTCCATCTTGTTGAGAAAATGAACTTCGGCGACGGTGTCTCCCGTTACGACCTGCGCAGTGAAGAGCATGATCATATGCATCATCATCTCATCTGCGATTCCTGCGGCAAGGTGGCCGAAATCAAGGACGACTGGCTTGCGGAGCTTGAAGAGAAGCTGGAGAAGGAATACGGCTTCTCTGTAACCGACCATCGTCTCGACTTCAAAGGCACCTACCGGATCTGCACCGGAAGCGGGTGCAAGCGGGCGAAGGAAGGACAGACGATATCGTAAGCGCGCCTGAACGGGGCAGCCATCATTTGATAATTGATGCAGATTGAGAAGAGGGAGTATTCCCGCCGGAAGTGGCAGGGGACGCTCCCTTTTTCGTGCCTCCGCTTCATTATGGAGAAAGGCATGGCCGCCGCGTTCCTTTTCAGGTGCCGTCCTACATCAGCGCAGGCGCATCCATCTCCCTGCCACGCTCGCGGAACTGCTTGGGCGACATGCCGTAACGCTTGCGGAACTGCCGGTGGAAATAGGTATAGTTCACGAAACCGCAGGCTTCGGCGATATGCTCCAGGGGCATCGGACTGTAGACGATCCGCTCCCGGGCCATCTCCAGGCGGACCTCATTGACATATTTCACGATGGTAGTGCCGAAGGCCTCCTTGAACAGAAAGACCGCGCGCGAGACGGAAATGCCGACATAGGCCGCGACGTCTTCCAGATGGAATGAAAGCGCCGCATTCTCCTCCACAAACTGCTTCATCCGGTAAGCCAGATAGCCCCTTGGGGAGACGGAAGGACGGTCCACGGCAAGGCGGTCGATTTCCATGCACAGAATCTGCAGATAGCAGCTTGAAATTTCCGGGGAAAAATCGGACAGGCGGCGCTGCTCCAGCACAAGCTGGCGGAACAGGCCGACTAACGCGTCATTTGGCGGGAGATGCATCAACGCAGGCCGGTGGCGGCTCTTCCACCACTGGTCAATCCACTCCCCCCGGCAAAAAATATGATAGTCTCCGCTCTCCACGCGCGGCTCGCCCAGCGGAAATTTCTCCTCGTCGATAATCAGATTGTACGGGACTCCGGGCGCAATGAGCATCAGGCCGCCGCTCCCCACAGGCGTGATCTCGCCGTCAATCAGGGCGCTGCAGCCCCCTTCGGTCTGAAGACGAATGAGATAATGCGGGAAGCCCTCCGTCTTCGACATCTGAAAAGGTTTATGATGAAATGAGAATCCGGCAGTTAGTACGGTGCAAGGCGCGTCGCTTGGCATAGGCCCCTCCTTGTTTTATTAAAAGATAATCAGATTGTTCATGTTTTAATCATATTATTCATTTTATTATATTTACTTTCAGATTACGATGATACTAGTTCTCGGGCAGCGAATAAAATCAAAAATCGCAAAAACTGCCCAAAATCAAGGGAACACTGCTTGCCTTGAAGGCTTGGTTTCCGGAAGGGGCAAGGTATGGCTGCTGCCGGGATTAGTCCTTTTTGTTCAGGTGGATGCCCTTAGATTTCAGGATAATCCGCCGGCTGGAAGCGGCTCCGGGGCTAATGCTGGAATCGTTTGCACTGCAAGTCTGAGGCAACAATGCTTCAATTACATGCTTCGGGAGTGATGACAAATGTTGAAGATCGGTTTGCAGCTCTATACGCTCAGAGAAGAACTGGAGCAAGATTTCGAAGGAACGCTGAGGAAAGTGGCCGAACTGGGCTACAGCGGCGTCGAATTTTTCAATTATTTCGGCCGGAGCGCCGGGGAAGTCAAAGCGCTGCTTGAGGAGACCGGGCTAACCGCTATTGGAGCGCACAGACCCTATGATGTCCTGCTGGAGAATGCGGATGCCGAGCTCGACTACATATTGAAGCTTGGCAGCCCCTATCTGATCGTCCCCTACCTCACTGAGGAGCAGCGGAGCGATTGGAGCGGCATTGCGGCCCATTTACGGACTCTCGGAGAGAAATGCAAGGAGAAAGGCGCTGTGCTGTTATATCACAATCATGATTTTGAGCTGCGGGAGAGCGCAGACGGACTAACCGCATTCGACTATCTGTACCGGGAGGTTCCACAAGAGCTTCTCCAGGTTGAAATGGATACCTGCTGGGTGCATTACGGCGGGTATGATCCCGTGCAGTATATCGGAAAGTATGCGGGACGTCTGCCCCTGATTCATTTGAAAGATATGAAGCGCTTGGCGGACGGTTCGGCGGAGA
>NZ_ASSC01000685.1 GCF_000520735.1 Paenibacillus forsythiae T98 | reverse complement strand
GCCGGAGCCGCTGACGAACCGTTCCCAGAGAGGCAGGCTCGACTTTGCCAAAATCGAGACTTTTGAGCGAAATGCCGCGCTTAACCATCTTCGATTGCAAAATATCAATAACCGCGTTCAGCTTATATTCGTCGTCGGATATGATAGTCAGCGCGTCCTTTTCCAGCTTGAGGCTGCTCTTGCTTCCTTTGAAATCAAAGCGGTTTTGAATTTCCTTCTCCGTCTGGTGAACCGCATTGGTCAATTCCTGAACGTCCATTTTGGATACAATATCAAATGAGCTTTCCGAAGCCATATTTCCACGTCCTTTGCGTACATTATTTCAGCTACTATTATATGAAAAAGAAAAGGCCAAGTCTAACCGGCAATTGTTACACGGCCTGAGCGCATAAAAATACGCCTCCTTCAAAGGGGACTTCCCTTCTGCCGGAGGCGCTCTGCGGCACGCCTGTCATCTGCTGCGGACCGGGGCCCGGAACATATCCAAGATCCCCAGAACGATATGCGCAAGACCGAAGCCCAAGATACCGTAGCCCCAGGCTCCGGGCGTCAAGTAGTACCCAAGCAGGCTGACAATAATGCCCAGGGCGATTACAATCCAGCTGACCGTCATTGACTGCACACCTCGCTTTGATGGATGAACTGTTAACCGGTCCTTAGGTTCTCCAAACATAGCAGAGTCTATGCGTTTCAGTCAGCTTATTGGCCTGTGCTGCCGCCCTCGACAGTTTCTCCGCTGTCAGTCGTTTGCCCATCCGCGCTGTCTACAGGCGTCTCGCTTGCCGCCCCCGTACCGTTATCGAGCTCCAGCAAGATGCGCGTTGTGGACTTCCCGTCGGTTATCACCTGTCCGTTCACGGTAATCTGCGTAGCGGGTGAGTAGCCGGATTTAATGTACATGCCTGCGCTGTCCAGAGAAAAGGTCATCGTGTCTCCCGCAGCCGTCTTTCCAAAGGTAAGCTTCTCTCCCTTGGAGTTGGTGCCTTTATATACCTCAAGCCAGCTTTCTCCCGTCGCGGTAATCACTACCTGCGGATTCGTGCCTGTCACCTTAAACACGGTAGTCTTGCCCGATTTCCGGTCCTCGACAACCGTGCCGCCTTCCGCGCCCGGCGAAGGAGACGGCGAAGCCGAAGGAGATGGGGACGGAGACAAGGAAGGCGAAGCTGTAGCTGCGGCCCCTGCTCCGACATCGGTCCCTGCCGAAGCGGCCGGGGTCGCTCCAGCCGGTCCGGCCGAGGGTGAAGGGGCGGGAGTCTGAGTGCTTGTCGTAATCGGATTGGGATCGGTTTGCTCGTTGTCCGATTTGCCCCAGTTCGAAGCGTACATATAAATAACCGCAATAATCAATACCGGAAAAATCCACATCAAGAGTGTCGGAAGCCATTTGGCGTTCCGGTCGGCCTCGGGCCTGCGGCTGCGCTTTTGAAGCACAGATTCCATAGTGGAGGGCTCCTCCTTGGGTACAGGAACGCTTCCCGGCTCCTGCACAAGCTCATCGGGATTAACGCCCACCGCCTCCGCATAAGTCTTGATAAAAGCCCGAACATAAAAACTGCCGGGAAGCACCTTATAGTCCCCCGTCTCAATGGCCTCCAGATATTTCTTGCGGATTTTCGTTACTTCCTGCACATCGTCAAGACTCATTCCCTTTTGCAGACGAGCCTCCTTCAATTGCCGGCCCAGTTCCGACATTCCTTTGCCTCCTCCTCGTGTCTCTCTAATTATAAATCGTCGCTGTAGCTGATCGTGAAGGTATCATAAAGAATCTCTTCACTGGGGTTATTGCGCAGCTCGATCAGAATATCGAAATCGTCATAGGTGTATTCCGACTCGCGGACGAAGATGTCCGGGTGCTCAATAACCTTCGTACTCGGCATAGTCATGATATCTTTAAGCAGATTGTAATGCTTCTCATTGGAACGGATCGTACTGACAATGCCATCGATAATAAAAATATTATTTGGATTCATCTCATCCTCGGCAAGCTGGCTGCGAACGGTCTGGCGGAGCATCGTCGAGGAAACGAAGGTCCAGCGCTTCATCGCGCAAACACTTCCGGCGATAATCGATTCCGTCTTGCCCACTCGCGGCATTCCCCGGAGGCCGATCACCTGATTGCCTTCACGTTTGAACAGTTCTCCGAGAAAATCGACCAAGAGACCCAACTCATCCCGGGTAAACCGGAAGGTCTTCCGGTCATCCGAATCCCGGTCAATATACCTCCCGTGTCTGACGGCCAGCTTGTCGACCAGGCGCGGTGAGCGCAGGGCGGTTACCGTTATATTTTCAACCTTTTTGAGCATTTCGCCCATCAGCATGATCTTCTCATCGTCATTTGTTTCAAGCAGCATCCCCCGCGTCTTATCCTCCACTCCGTTGATGGTCAGGATATTGACCTCCAGCATACCGAGCATTGACGCGATATCGCCGAGAAGTCCGGGTCTGTTCTTATGTATCTTGTATTCCATGTACCACTCTTTGTATTCCAACTTGTACACCTCGTAAAGTAAATTCCCTGTCCCGAGCCTTGATTCGCCACATAACACCAGGATGCGACAATCTTTCAGGTTCACGGGTCATGTTAATGATATATAAAATAAAATTGAAAGGCAAGGCGGAAAGCCCACACAATTGCAGAAAAGCTCCCGCTAGGGGAGCTTGTTCCGCTCAGGCTATGCGTTTTGCTTCGCCAGCTTGACCATGAGGGAGGCAATCGTATGCCGCTGGCTTTCGTCGCCCACATCCCACAGTTCTTTGATCGCCCGGTTCGAGGCGTTCTGCGGATCAACCTTCTTGTCGAGGAATTCCCCGATTTCAAAAGCGAGCTTGGCAATGGTATCCTCGCTCATGCCGACTTTCTCAGCCTGCACCACACGCTCGCCCAGAAATTTCTTCCAGGTATCAAAATTCTTGATGACCGTCGATTCTGTTGACATATTAAATCCTCCTTCTCTTGGATATGATCTTAATATGCCCTTGAAGAAAACCTGTTATGCCCTGGTCTTTCGCCAGCTTCAGGTAATCCAGCCCCCATTCGGGCTGATGATTTGTCCGTTGATATATCCCGATTCCGGCAGCGCCAAAAAATATACG
>NZ_ASSC01000684.1 GCF_000520735.1 Paenibacillus forsythiae T98 | reverse complement strand
GACCCGCTGCTGCTGGCCCCCGGACAGCTGGCCCGGCAGCCGATGAAGCAGCGGTGCTAACCCCAGCGTCTCCGCGATATGCGTGACAAACTCCCCGTCGGGGCGGTTGCCGTCCAGCTCAATGGGCAGAACGATATTGTCATACACATTCAGCACCGGCACCAGATTATATTGCTGGAAAATGAATCCGATATTCCGTCTGCGGAAAATAGTCAGCTCGTCGTCATTCATTACATACATATCTTTGCCGCGAATCAGGACCTTTCCTTCGGTCGGCCGGTCCAGCCCGCCAAGCAGATGCAGCAGCGTGGATTTCCCGCTTCCCGATGTACCGACCACCGCCGCGAATTCTCCGTCCCGTACTTCCAAATCCACTCCCCGCAAAGCCTTCACTACATTCGGCCCCTTGCCATAATGCTTGACCAGGCCGCTTGCCTGTAAAATGGACATCTTCCCATCTCCGTTTCCCTTATGTATTGTGTACACGTCCATTATATGAAACAGTTCTTACATTCTTATGACAAGGCGGCCATCCCGCATCATCCGGTTATGAAAAAACGGCCTCCCCCTCCCGCATGGAAGGGCGAAGCCGTTTCTATATTAACAGGCGCTAAAGGAAGTTCAGCCATAAAAAACCGCACAGCGAACAGCTCGCGTGCGGCTTTGAAAGATATTTTAGCTGCTGAATTGGGTAGTCACGATATCATCAAGCTTGACCTGGTCTTTCTTCAGCGTGCCGGACTGAACGAGATCATCAATCCATGGCTGGAAGAGGTCGGTTGGCAGGCCCTTGTCCGAGAAGTAATAGTGAGTGGCATTAACCGGTTGGCCGATATATTCGGCGGTCAGCTTGACGGACTCGTCCGTATTGTGGTTGACCCAGTCCTGCGCTTTCTTAATGGCATTCACGAAGCGCTGAACAGCTTCCGGGTTCTCCTGGATAAACTCGTCGGTAAAGTAATAAACCGAAGCGCCGGATGCTGCGCCCAGCCCTGTATCCTGGGAGTCGGCCAGCAGAGTAAGCTTGTTGTCATTAGCCAGCTTGTAGAAAGGAGGATGAATGCCCGCGATATCCAGGTTGCCTTGCTGAACCGCCTGAATGGCGGCCGTATCCGATTCAAAGGCAACATACTGAATTTGATTAGGGTCCAAGCCTTCTTTTCTGAAAATTTCATTGAAAATAAAAGTGCTGCAGTTTGGAGCGGTGCCGCTGACCGTGATTTTGGCGCCCTTCTTCGATTCAACATACTCTTTCAATGTTTGACCGGCAAATTTCTCACTCGTCACATACCGCATATGACGGAATTTCGGGTCTACGGTATCCGGCGGGTCCACCTCGCCCAGTGTAACGGCCTTGACCTTGGCTCCGCCAGCCACATACGTAGCCAATGCGTTGGGCAAGGTCGCTCCGATATCATTGGTTCCGTTCAGAATAGCCGGAAGCTTCTGCTCCGTCTTCAACTCGCCCGTATATTTGATTTCGAGGCCTTCCTCAGCGAAGAAGCCTTTCTTCTCGGCGATAACCCAAGGGGTGGAGGAGCAATTCAATTTGGTATCGGTTTTAAGCGTAATTACCTTTTTGCCGGAATCCGCCGCACTATGATTGGCATCCTTGAGATTGTTCAAGCCAGCCGCACCCTGAATCGAGTCGGATGTTCTTCCATAGTAGCTTGCAATTCCGATCCCGCCAGCAAGAACCACCGCCAAAGAACCGATAATAATCAAATTTTGCTTCTTCTTGTTTGCCATTTCCTAATGACCTCCTGAAATTTTTATTTAATATTGAGCCGACTAATGAATTTGAACAGCCTCTTTCCATACCAGGAAGTGCTTCTTGAGCCTTCCAAAGAACAGATTGATCAGGATGGACAACACCGTAATATAGAGAACGATGCCGTACATTAGCGGCAGTTGATACTTTGTAGTGGCGCTGATATAATACCAGCCCAGTCCGGTGCTGGCCCCGATGACTTCCGAGGCGATGATCATGAAGAAAGACAATTGAGCCGCAAGCTCCACACCGATGAAGATATTGGGCAGAGCATACGGCAGGATAACCTTGAGAAAAAGCTCCCGTCTCGTCGCGCCCATCGATCTCGCCGCGCGTATCAGCGAGTAATCGACGGCTCTGGCGCCCGCCATCGTATTGAACAGCAGCGGCCACAGGGTAGCCCAGAAGACTACGGCCACCTTCTCGGCTGTGCCAATTCCGAAGAAGATCATAAAGATTGGAATGATGGCAAATGGGTTCAATTTCTCGCACATCCGAAAGAACGGCAGCAGCAGCTTCTCGGCGGATTGAAAGAAGGTTCCCAGCAGAAAGCCTAGCGGAATGGCAACGAGAATGGATAAAGCGAAGCCCATACCCACTCTGCCCAGGCTAATCGCGGTCTGTCTGAACAGCAATTCCGAAGTTGCCGCTGCCCACAGACTCTGAAACACCTCTGTCGGCGGAGAAATTACGCCTTTTGGCACCATACCCGCCCCGACCTCCCAGAAAATGAAGAACAGGATAATCGGAATGCTTCCATAAACAAATTTTTTGACATCTGACCAGAACGAGCTCATTGGTTTAAGCTACCTCACTGTCTATTAAGTCTATTGATGCTAAACGGTCTGTTCCTCCGGCGCCTCTTTCCAATCCACAATGCTCTCTTCCAGGAAATCCAGAACGAAATTCAGCAGCGCTCCGACTGCCGCCACGATCAAGGCCCCGAGATAGATGCGTTCGATGAAGCCCATGCTCTGCGCGTTGTGAATAAGCCAGCCCAGACCCTTATCGGCCCCCATGCTCTCCGCGCCGATCAGCATAAAGAAGCTCATCGTGAGACCTGACCGCATGCCGGTCATAATCGCGGGGAAAGCCGCCGGAAGCACCACCTTGAAAAAAATCTCGATACGGCTGGCATTCATGGCTTTGGCCGCGCGGACAAGCAGCGGATCAACCTGGCTTATTCCCGCAATAGAAGTGAACAGAATCGGCCAGAAGGATGACCAGAAGATGACCGTGTAGATTCCCCCTTCGCCGATGCCGATAATAATGACGAAGATCGGAAAGAGAATATAAGGCGGAATCTGCGAAAGAAACACGGTGAACGGTCTAATGAACCGGGCCAGCCACGGAAGCGCGCCAGCCAGTATAAACCCGAGAGGCAAGGCCAGCAAGGTGGCGATAAAGAAACCTACGAACACCCTTTTCAGACTAATTGCAATGTACAGCAGAATATTTCCTACTCCCAAATCCGCTCCTACCTTAACCACTCTGGAAAAAGGAGGGACGAATACAGCATTGACCCAACCTAGTCTGGGAGCAAGCTCCCAAATAAGGATAAGCAGGAAAATCAGATAGTAGCTTGTAAGCGCACTATGAATCGACTTCAAAGCCTTAAGCATGTGATGATCAGTCCATTCTGATGGTCTAAATTTAATGTTCCAGCCAGCAAAATCAACAGTAGTCCATTGTTAGACGAATTGTCTCTGTATTATTCATATGAACTCCCCCTCCTTCATCCCGTCCAGCCGACTCTTGAAAAAAGCAAAAGGCCGGCCCCACAACCTGTGTACAGGTCTGGGGTCCGGCCTCTGGCGATCCAGTCAGCTCAATGAATCCTCACTTTGTTTATCGGAATTATTTAATTTACATCCTAATGCCTGTCCGCCAAACTGTCAACCGTTCGTCCAGCGCTGTCAACAAGCTGTAATATATATAGAACATTTTCAAAAAAAGAAACATAGTTCACAGACAAGCTAATTATTTTCCCCGTTTGTTATGCCAGATCAGCGCATGCAGCTGAGGGAGGACACGGGCGGCGTTCATATCTGAATCGGCAATCACTTTCTCAAACAGCCACTCCAGCTTGCTTAAGAGACGCGCCGAGATATCGCCTTCCTCCGTAACGTTATCGTTCCCGGGCTGGAGAAAGAATGGAACATCGGGGTAACGGCGATGAACCCGGGCCGCATATTGGTAGTCCTCGTCATCGAAGACCACGACCTTCAGGCTGTGGCCGCCCTTCCCGCCAGCGTGAATCCGCTCCATAATGCTGTCCAGCGCTTCCCAATCGGTGGACATCCCGGAGCTGGGCGGCTTCGGACTGACGGTCAGAGCATCCACCTGCACGAACCAGTCCTGCCACCGGCTGCCCTGGGTCTCAATCGCGGCCTTGATGCCGCGTTCATGGAGAAGGTCAATCAGCTCAGACAGCCCCTCGCCGATCAGCGCGGGATTGCCGCCGGAGATTGTCACACAGTCGAAGCGGTCGCCTCCAAGCTCCGTAA